>CACEAQ010000007.1 GCA_902557605.1 uncultured Pelagibacteraceae bacterium
TAATATTATTGGAAATCCTAAAAAAAGGGCATCTATAATGTCGTTTACGATTAAAGGGATTCATCCGCATGATATAGCAACAATTTTAGATGACGATGGTGTAGCAATTAGAGCAGGCCATCATTGTTGTCAGATATTGCATGATAAACTCGGAATTCCAGCCTCCGCAAGAGCTTCAATTGGAGTTTATAACAACAAAGATGATATTGATGTTTTATGTGAGTCAATTAACAAATGTAAAAAAGTATTTCAAATTTAAATGGAACTAAAAGAATTATATCAAGAAATAATCTTAGATCATGCAAAGAATCCTAGAAACAAAGGTAAGTGTGATGGTTACAATCATTATGCAAAAGCGCACAATCCTCTATGTGGAGATAAAGTTCAAATTTATTTGAAGCTAGATAAAGATAAAAATATTACAGGTTTAAGTTTCGAAGGCGAAGGATGTGCAATATCGTTAGCATCTGCGTCAATTCTAACAGATATTTTAAAGGGAAGAGATATACAATTTACAAAAAAAGTCTCTGACGATTTTTTAAATATGCTTAAAAACAAAACGAAGATTACGTTGAACAGTTTATCCGAAGATCAAATCACAACTATCTCCTCATTATCAGGAGTCCAAGAGTTCCCTATGCGAATTAAGTGTGCAACAATGGCTTGGCATACATTCTTGTCCGCATTAGAAAAGAAGGCTTTAAATGAGTGATTTTAAAGAAAAAATTATAACTGAAATAAAAAAAATTTACGATCCGGAAATTCCAGTTAACATTTATGAATTAGGCTTAATTTATAAAATAGAGGTCGATGAAAAGAATAAAGTACTTATAGAAATGACTTTAACTTCGCCAAATTGTCCAGTAGCAGAAAGTTTGCCTAATTCTGTTAAAGAGAATATACTAAAGATTAAAGGTATAGAGGATGTAAATTTGAAATTAGTTTGGGATCCTCCTTGGACTAAAGATAAAATGTCAGAAGCAGCTAAATTAGAATTGAATTTATGAACGAACAAGTAATAAAATTAAGTGATAATGCAGCTAATAGAATAAAACAAATAATGTCTAAAGCTGAAAACTCTGCAATTGGTGTGAGGGTTGGAGTAAAATCAGGCGGTTGTGCAGGCATGTCATATGTAATGGAATATGCAAAAGAGATTAAACCAAATGAAGAAGTAATAGAAGATAAGGGCGTAAAGGTTTTAATTGATCCTAAAGCTATAATTTATCTATTAGGAACCGAAATGGATTATAAAGAAGAGCAATTTTCATCACAATTTATATTTAAAAATCCTAATGAAACAGAACGTTGTGGTTGCGGTGAGTCTTTTAAAACTTAACCACTGTAGTACATGTCAAATTCTATTGGATGCGGAGTGTGTTCAAAATTATAGATTTCTTGAAATTTAAGTTCGATATAAGCATCAATTTGATCGTCAGTAAATACTCCACCTTCTGTTAAGAATTTTCTGTCTTTATCAAGATTTTGCATTGCTTCTCTTAACGATCCGCAAACAGTTGGTAGTTTTTTTACATCGTTTTCTGATAAAGAATATAAGTCTTCATCAAATGGTTTGCCTGGGTCAATTTTATTTTTAATACCATCAATCCCTGCCATTAACATTGAAGCAAAAGTTAAATAAGGATTTCCAGCTGCATCAGGAAATCTTATTTCCATTCTTGCAGCTTTAGGATTCATAATAACTGGTATTCTACATGAGGCTGACCTATTTCTCGCTGAATAAGCTAAAATTACGGGTGCCTCAAATCCTGGTATTAATCTTTTATAACTATTTGTAGTAGCATTAGAAAAAGCATTAATCGCTCTAGCGTGTTTTAAAATTCCGCCAATGTAGTAAAGAGCATCTTTAGATAAACCCGCGTACTCTTTCCCCATAAAAAGTGGAGTGTTGCCCTTCCAAATTGATTGGTGACAATGCATACCTGAGCCGTTATCACCTTTTACTGGCTTCGGCATAAAGGTTGCTGTTTTGCCAAATGAATGTGTTACCATTTGTACAACATATTTATAAAGCTGCACGTTATCTGCTTGATTAGTTAATGTACCAAAATACATACCTAATTCGTGTTGACTTGGAGCAACTTCGTGGTGATGTTTTTCTACTTTTACACCCATATCTTTTAAAGCCTTCAAATATTCTCCTCGCATATCTTGTGCGCTGTCCACAGGAGGGACGGGGAAGTAACCGCCTTTGACACCAGGTCTGTGACCCATATTACCATTCTCGTATTTTTTTCCTGTATTGTATGGTCCCTCAGAACTATCAATACTAAAACTTGTTTCGTTCATATCATTTTTAAATCTTACGTCATCGAAAACAAAAAATTCAGGCTCAGGTCCAAAATATGATTTATCACCGATGCCTGTTTTTTTTAAATATGCCTCAGCTTTCTTTGCTGTACCTCTGGGGTCTCTCTCGTAAGGATTTTTCTTTACGGCATCTAAAATATCACAAAATATATTTAATGTAGTATGAGAGTTAAAGGGGTCAATGATTGGCCTATCTAAATCAGGTTTTAATATCATATCCGACTCATTTATTGCTTTCCATCCAGCTATAGATGAGCCATCAAAAAATACTCCGTTGCTTAACATATCTTCATCTACAACGGTAGTGTCCATTGTTAAATGTTGAAGTTTACCTTTAGGATCTGTAAATCTAAGATCAACAAATTCAACTTGTTTATCTTTAATAAGCTTAAGAACGTCTTTTGAACTCATTTTGCTCCTTTAATAATTGTTATTAACTCATCGGAACATATATAAGGATGCTTTTTAGAGTATAATTAAAAATATATATCAGCTATGCATTTATTACATACATATAAATTAAATTTTAAATGAGAGAAGCAAATACATTTGATCTATCTTTATTGATATTGTTAGCTATTATCTGGGGGTCATCTTTTTTTAATATAAAGATTGCAACTTATTCTTACGATCCAATTACTCTAGCTCTGGTAAGAGTAATTTTTGCAAGTATACCACTGTTAATACTCTGTAAAATAAGTGGAATAAAAATTGAGGCTTTTGGTAAAAATTGGAATTGGTATGCCTTGATTGGTCTCTGCAATATTGCAATACCTTTTGTTTTAATTGCAATCGGTACTGCAAAAATTAATAGCTATCTTGCAGCGATATTGATGAGCACTACGCCTTTAAGTGGTTCAATACTGGCACATTTTTTTACTGAAAATGAAAAACTATCTTACATGAAGTCTTTAGGTGTTTTAGTTGGTTTTAGTGGAATTGTATTATTATTTTTTGACAAAGTTATCATTAATAATGAAAACTATTTGTATGCTCTTGTAACTATTCTAGGATCAACATTTTATTGTATTGGGGGCTTATTAACTTTAAAGTTAAAAAATAAAAAAAATGAAAATGTTACAACATCTACTACGTTATGGTCAGTAATTTTTCTATTACCTTTTTCATTAATTCTTGAAACACCGTGGGAGTCCTCTCCGACTTTAGCTTCAACTCTTTCTTTATTATATTTAGGTGTGATTGCAACTGGATTAGCTTGGTTGATTAGATTTAGAATTCTAACAGTTAATGGTTTAGTTTTTCAAACTCAAGTAGCATATTTAATACCGATATTTGGAATTATTTTTGGTTATTTTCTTATGAATGAAGTCATTACCTGGAAAGTGATCACATCATTAGTTGTAATACTTATTGGAATTTATATATTTAAAAAAAATAATAAAGGTTAAATAAATGGGAACAGAATCAATTGAAGCAAGTTTTTTGTCTATTTTTGCATTAATAAGTTTCTTTATTTTTCTAATTGTAAGCAAATATTCACACAAAATCAGAGGAGGCATATTATTTGATAAAGATTTTTTAAAGCCTCAGGCCTTTCATGATCTTCCTGTGACTAGAAGCGGTGGAGTCGCTGCAATAGTTTCTTTAAGTATTTTTTTTATTATTTATTACTTGTTGTATTCAAAAATCTTATACGATTATATTTTTATCAGTTATTCAATGTTTTTGGTTGGTTTTTTGGATGATCTTAAGATTAATATAAAACCTTTCAAAAAATTAATAACTATGGTGCTTTTGCTTCTTTTATTCATTTATTTATTGCCAATCAAAATCCTTAATATCGAGATTCCATTTTTGATACCATTAATGTCTAGCCATATGTTCTCATCAATATTTGTATTACTATGCTTTTTGTTTGTAATAAATGGCGCTAATTTAATAGATGGTTTTAATGGTTTGCTCGCAATAAATTTAATCATAATTAATATTGTATTAGCTTACATTAATATGGATAATGGAAATCTAGAATTTTCATTTTTACTCGTTTCTCAAATTGTAATCCTTTTATCATTTTTGCTATTCAATTTTCCTAGCGCGAAAATTTTTCTTGGTGACAGCGGAGCTTATTTATTTGGGGCCTTAACAAGTTTAAATACAATAATTACAAATAACTTAAATCCAAAAATTTCCTCATTTTTCTTTTGCACACTTTTATTTTATCTTTTTTTTGAGGTATTTTTTTCATTTTTTAGAAAACTTAGACAAAAAAAATCTCCTATTTATCCTGATGATAAACATTTGCACATGCTGAGTTTTTACAGGATCTCAAGTATTTATGGAAAAAATAAAGGCAATTACTTAAATTCAATTATTATTAATTTTTCGTATCTAATTTTGATAACACCAGGATTGTATTTATTAGATGATCCTGATCTAAGCAGGTATTGGTTCTTTATCACATTGTTGATTTATCTTATGATTTATTCAAGACTTTATCGTTTAACAAAAAATTAAATTGATATATAAAAACAACGATTATTAATTGGGCAAGTGGCGGAATTGGTATACGCGCTGGTCTTAGAAACCAGTGCCGCAAGGCTTAAGAGTTCGAGTCTCTTCTTGCCCACCATAATTTTATGAAAGTAGAAATAAAATCAAAAAAAGGACTTAGAACAATTTTATCTGTAATGGTTGATAAAAAAAACATTCAGACAAAAATGAACGAAAGGCTAAAAGAACTTCAAAAAGAAGTATCTTTAAAAGGTTTTAGACCAGGAAAAGTGCCTCCAGAAGTTATAAAAAATCAATTTGGTAAATCTATTTATGGAGAGGTAGTAGATAAGATTTTACGAGAAACTACAACAAAAGCTATAGATGAAAAAAAATTAAAAGTCGCAGGTCAACCAAAAATTGACTTGAAACAATTTGGTGAAGGAAAAGATTTAAATTATGAACTCCAAATTGATTGTTTGCCAAGTGTAACTTTAAAAAGCTTTGAAAAATTTAAAGCAACAAGTTTTAAAGTAAAAATTGAAGAAAAAATTATTGAAGAAAAATTAAAAGAAATTGCAAATCAAAATAAACAATTTGAAAATAAAAATGAAAGCGAAAAGGCATTAATCGGAGATCAAGTTTCTTTCGATTATTCAGCTACTATTGATGGAAAAAAATTTGATGGAAGTGAAGGAAAAAATATTCAGTTGGAGTTAGGAAAAAATCTTTTTTTAAAAGGTTTTGACGAACAGCTTATTGGCGTAAAAAAAAATGATATGAAAATATTAAATGCTACGCTTCCAGCTAACCATCCTAAAAAAGAACTCGCGAATAAGAAAACGAAATTTGAATGTAAAATTTTAAACGTGAAAAAACCTAAAATGAATAAAATTGATGATAATTTTGCTAAGTTATTAGGAGCGAAAAATATTAAAGATTTAAGATCTTTGATAGAAAAACAAATCTCTAGTCAATATTCTCAGGCTCTGAACTCGATTACTAAAAAAGAAATTTTAGATCAAATCGAAAAAAACCATGAGATAGATCTACCTCAAAACTTAATAGATCAAGAAATTTCAATTATGACACAAAATCTTAAATCAGAAGATAAAGAAAAACATAAATCGAATAATGAGAAATTAGCAAAATCTAGAATTAAACTTGGTTTATTACTTAATGAGTATGGGGAAAAAAATAATTTAAAAATATCAGACGATGAAGTAAGAAATGAGATACAAAAACAAATAAAAGGTATGCCTGGTCAAGAAAAGATGGTACTCGAGTATTATAAAAAAAATCCTAGTGCCTCTCAAAGTTTAAAAAGTTCTTTATATGAGGAAAAAATAATAGAATTGATAAAATCTAAAATAAAACTTACTTCTAAAGAGATTAATACAAAAGAAGCAGAAAAAATAATTACTGAATTTAATAAACCAAATGTAGATATTGGGGAATCTAAAAACTCAACTCCTTCCAAAAATAAGATTAAATCAAAAAAAATTAGTAAAAAGTAACCAATAGTTGTATAAATCAAATATGAGTCGCGAATTAGATGAAAAAATGAATAGTCTAATACCAATGGTTGTTGAACAAACAAGCAAAGGAGAGAGAGCTTATGATATTTATTCCAGGTTACTTAAAGAAAGAATTGTTTTTTTAGTTGGACCAGTTAACGACGCTGTAGCCTCATTAGTAACTGCTCAATTATTATTTCTAGAGTCTGAAAATCCAAAAAAAGAGATAAACTTTTATATTAATAGTCCTGGAGGATTAGTTACTGCCGGACTTGGAATTTATGACACAATGCAATTCATAAACTCCCCAGTTTCAACATTGTGTATCGGTCAGGCTTCCTCAATGGGCTCATTTCTTTTAGCGGCTGGGGAAAAAGGTAAAAGATACTCCTTGCCAAATTCTAGAATAATGGTTCACCAACCATCAGCAGGTTTTCAAGGACAAGCAACAGATATTCAAATTCATGCAAAAGAAATTCTATCTTTGAAAGAAAGACTGAATAAAATTTACTCTAAACATACTGGAAAATCTTTAGAAGAAATTTCTGATGCTTTGGAAAGAGATAATTTTATGACAGCTGAAGAAGCCAAAAAATTCGGCTTAATCGACTCTGTTGTGGAAAAAAGAAAATAAATCACTACATATAGTCAAAAATTCAACTTCAACTTGATAAGCATTAATTTGAGTTTTATATTAATCTTATTGATTCGATATGTCTGAAAAAAATAACAAAAATATTCTTTATTGCTCATTCTGCGGAAAGAGCCAACACGAGGTCAGAAAACTAATTGCAGGCCCAACAGTTTTTATTTGCGATGAATGCGTTGAGCTTTGTATGGACATCATCAAAGAGGAAAACAAGAGTTCCTTAGTTAAACATCAAGATGGCGTTCCATCTCCGAAAGAAATCTGTAAAGTTCTTGACGATTATGTAATTGGCCAAAAAATGGCTAAAGAAATTTTATCTGTGGCTGTTCATAATCATTATAAAAGATTAAGCCATGAAACTAAAAATAATAAAGATGTAGAACTTTCTAAATCAAATATTTTATTAGTTGGACCAACAGGTTGTGGAAAAACTTTACTAGCTCAAACTCTAGCAAGGATTTTAGATGTTCCTTTTACTATGGCAGACGCTACAACTTTAACCGAAGCTGGCTACGTTGGGGAAGATGTTGAAAATATAATTCTTAAATTATTACAATCAGCTGATTACAATGTTGAAAAAGCTCAAAGAGGAATCGTTTATATTGATGAAGTTGATAAGATAAGTAGAAAATCAGAAAATCCATCAATAACTAGAGATGTGTCAGGTGAAGGTGTCCAACAAGCACTTCTTAAAATCATGGAAGGAACTATAGCAAGTGTTCCTCCACAAGGAGGCAGAAAACATCCTCAGCAGGAATTTTTACAAGTAGATACTACAAATATTCTTTTTATTTGTGGAGGTGCTTTTGCAGGATTAGATAAATTAATTGACAGTAGAGGAAAAGGAACTTCTATAGGTTTCGGAGCCAATGTAAAAAGTTATAAAGAAAAAACCCTTTCTGAAACAATGAAATTGTTAGAACCTGAGGATTTAATTAAATACGGATTAATCCCAGAATTTATTGGTAGAATGCCAATAATAGCGACTCTTGATGATTTAGACGAGAAGTCATTAATTAAAATTTTGCAGGAGCCAAAAAATTCTTTAATAAAACAATATCAAAGATTATTTGAATTTGAGAACGTTAAGCTTGAGTTTAAAGATGAAGCAATTACTGAAATAGCAAAAAAAGCTATAAATAAAAAAACAGGTGCTAGAGGCTTAAGATCTATACTTGAAAACATCTTGTTGAAAACCATGTTTGAACTTCCAGATATGGAAAATGTAATAAAAGTTACAGTAGATAGTTCAGCTGTTAAAGGGTTTTCAGAGCCCATTGTCACATATGGCAAAAAACAATCAACATCAGTTGCATAAATAGAAATTGTTTCTTGAAATAACTTTTTTAATAGCCATATTAGTGATTAATGAAAACAACTTACGTTAAACCATTATTACCTTTAAGAGATATAGTGATATTTCCTTCAATGGTAGTTCCATTGTTTGTTGGTAGAGAGAAGTCAATTAAAGCGCTTCAGGAGGTAATGAAATCTGATAAATCAATAGTTTTAGTTACACAAAAAAATTCTGAAATTGATGACCCAAGAGGTAAAGATTTATTCCAGTTTGGTTGTTTAAGTAAAGTTTTACAACTTCTAAAATTACCTGATGGAACTGTGAAAGTATTAGTTGAGGGGGAAAAAAGAGTAAAAATTTTAAAACATAATGAAAATAATGTAAGCTTTTTTACTTGTGAAGTAGAAACAGCTGAAGACCAAAACGTTACTAAAGACTCAGAGCAACTAGCAATGGGTCTCATTAAAAAATTTGAGAGATTACAAGTTTTAAATAAAAAAGATATAAACGATAGTACTAACAATATAAAAAATTTAAAAGGACCTGTTCAGATCGCTAATAATTTATCCTCAAATTTAAATATTCCAATTTTTGAAAAGCAAGAACTATTAGAAATAATTGATCTAAAAAAAAGGCTAGAAAAAATACATTCCTTAATAGAAAAAGAAACTAGCGTCATATCTGTTGAGAAAAAAATTAGAGGAAGAGTTAAAAATCAAATGGAGAAAACTCAAAGAGAATATTATTTAAATGAACAATTAAAAGCAATTCAGAAAGAGCTAGGAGAAATAGATGAAGGAAAAGACGAACTTTCATCATTATCTAAATCTATTACAAATGCTAAAATGCCAAAACTTGCTAGGGAAAAATGTTTTTCAGAATTAAAAAAATTAAAATCAATGAGCCCAATGTCTGCCGAAGCAACAGTTGTTAGAAACTATTTAGATTGGATGACAGAATTACCTTGGTCAAATAAATCTAAAATAAATACTGATTTAAATAATGCTCAAAAAATTTTAGACGAAGATCATTATGGCCTAGAAAAAGTAAAAGAAAGAATAATTGAATTTTTAGCAGTTCAAAAGAGAATTCAGAAAATGAAAGGCCCAATTTTATGTTTAGTAGGGCCGCCAGGAGTAGGCAAAACTTCTTTGGGTAAATCAATCGCAAAAGCAACTAATAGAAAATTTATTAGAATTTCGCTTGGCGGTATTAGAGATGAAGCTGAAATAAGAGGTCATAGAAGAACTTACATTGGTTCTTTACCAGGAAAAATAATTCAAATGATGAAAAAAGCGGGCACAAAGAATCCATTGTTCCTTTTAGACGAAATAGACAAAGTGGGAAACGATTACAGAGGCGATCCTTCCTCTGCACTTTTAGAGGCATTGGATCCAGAGCAGAATAAAGAATTTAACGATCATTATTTAGAAGTTGATTATGATTTATCCGATGTAATGTTTGTTACTACCGCAAACACTTTAAATATTTTACCACCTTTGTTAGATAGAATGGAAGTAATAAGGTTGTCGGGATATACAGAAGATGAAAAAGTAAACATATCACAAAAATATTTAATTCCAAATCAAAGTAAAAATAATGGTTTGAAAAAAGAGGAGTGGAATATTAATGAAGATATTAATAGAAAAATTATAAGACATTACACAAGAGAGTCTGGTGTAAGGAATCTAGAAAGAGAAATTTCTAAGATTGCGAGAAAACTTGTCAAGAAAATTGACAATAATGAAAAAGTAAACAATCCAATAAATCACAAGGATTTAAAAGATTTACTAGGAGTCCAAAAATTTAACTATGGAGAAATAGAAGAGGAAAATAGAATAGGAGTTGTTACTGGTTTAGCCTGGACTGAGGTTGGTGGAGAAATTTTAAAAATTGAGTCTGCGGTAATGCCTGGGAAAGGTAAAATGCAAATCACTGGAAAACTTGGAGATGTGATGCAAGAGTCTGTTAAAGCCGCAAAATCATACATTAGGTCTAAAAGTTTAGATTATGGAATTATTCCTCCAGTATTTGATAAAAAAGATTTTCATATTCACGTGCCTGAGGGGGCCACACCAAAAGATGGACCTTCAGCAGGTGTAGGAATGGTAACGTCAATTATTTCAGCTATAACTGAAATACCAGTAAATAAAAATGTTGCGATGACAGGTGAGATAACTTTAAGAGGGCTTATATTGCCTATAGGGGGATTAAAGGAAAAATTACTTGCAGCCCATAGAGCAGGTATAAAAAAAGTTTTAATACCAACAGAGAATAAAAAAGACTTAATCGAGGTACCTAAAACAATTTTAGACTCCATGGAGGTTATACCGGTCAAAAATGTTGATGAAGTACTAAAAGTAGCTTTAACAAAACCATTAAAAAGGGTTGAGTGGGTTGAAGTAGATCAAATTTCAACTAAAGCTAAACAAAAAGAAGAATTAAGTACTCACTAAAATTTAGTCTAACCAGTTTTTATATTTTTCGATATTCAAAGAAATATATTCAGGTAAATCTTTAAGCTCAACTTTATTCAAAGTAGATTTTCCAGACCACTTATATCCTTTTTGATCCACATTATGATCATACATCACCCTTTTTTCTTTGATAAGTTTTTTTAAATCATCAATTTTTAGACCACTTTCTTCGTACTCATAGTGATGTGCAAAATTTAATAGTTTTTTCTCCAGTTCTTCAGCGGTCCTTAAACAAGTAAAATGCCAACCTCCATTTTTAATAAAAACCAAATTAGAATATTTTTTTTTTGAAAAATAAGTATCTATTCTCCATTTTGGATAACTTTTTCCTTTGATATTTCTTAACCATTGAGGAGATAAAAAATGTTTAAATTTAGCTCCTTTTGTACCTTGCCAAATAAATTCTTTATAAAAAAGGTTTAACTTGTAATAAAACATTTTTTGTTCAAAGACTAAAATGTTATCATTTGCTTTTGAAAAATCTATATTTTCTAAATTTGGAATTTCATCAAGATCACTTACCAGTATCAAATCATCACTAATCACACCATTTAGTCCTCTGTTCAAACTCTCCCTTTGATAATAGTCTCTTGCCATACCATTCAAGATTAATTTCTCACCTCTTCTCTCTTTTGTGTCATTTTTATCAAGTTTCAGAATATTTATTGGTTCTTCCTCTACAACTATATACTCAATTTTATCTTTAAATTTTGAAAAATTGTTTATGTTAAAATTTAGTTTTTTCTTTGATCCGTTATGGGTATAGGTTGCCTCAGTTATGACAAACTTTTTAACGAATTTATTTAATGAATTTAGCCTTAAATCTAAAAGCAAATCTTCATCAAAATACATAAAGCAATCATAAATATTCATGATATTTGAGTTATAATAAAATATAATATAAGTAAATGTTTATTAAAAATCCTATGAGGAAAAAAATCATTATTACTGGTGGTTTGGGCTATATTGGAACTGAACTTTGTAAACTTTATTCAGGGTATAGCTGGCACCATAAAATAATCGTAATTGATAATAGGTTTATCTCTGAAAGAGTAAATCAAATTCGTAACTGGAATATGGAATTTATTCATGGAGACATTTTGGATAAAGACCTAGTAAATAAACATTTAAAAAATGCGGATGTAGTTCACCATTTAGCAGGTATAACTTCAGTGCCAAGAACAAAAAGCGAGTCATCACGAGAACAAGATGATAAAATAAAACTAGTTGCCGAGGAAGGTACGCAAAATATCTTAAATGCAATAAGCAATGAATGTAAATTAATTTTTCCTTCTACTCATGTAGTTTACGAGGGAATATCTGAGGTTAAGAAGGATATTAAAGAGGATGAAACTACCAAGCCAGTTTTATCATATTCATCATCTAAAGCAGCAAATGAAAAACAATTAAAAGAGTCAGGTAAAAATTATGTTATTTTAAGACTGGGATCTGTTTATGGATATTCAAATGATACCATGCGAATTGATATTATGCCTAATTTATTTTCTAAAATTGCCTCTCAAAATGGAACGTTAAAACTTTTTGCTGCTGGTAGACAAATTAAAAGTTTGGTCCCACTTATAGATGTAGCAAGATGTTTCAAGTTTATTGAAGAAAATGATCAGATTAAATCTGACTTATTCAATATCACAAAAGATAGTTTGACGGTAAAACAGGTGGCAGAAATTTGTAAAAAGCATAATCCAAAAATCAATTTGAAAGAGACAAACGATGAAGTGCCAAATTTAGGTTTTTCTTTATCAAACAAGAAAATCTTAAAAACAGGATTTAAATTCCTCTACAACATTGATCAAAATATAAAAGAAATGATTGATAAGTGGTCAAAACAAAATTTAATAAAAGAACTTGAGGTTGTAAGAAATGGCGATAATTTATTTGTTGATAAAAGAGGTAAAATTAGCAATCACGAGCTTACAGAACCAATTAATCTAATTGGACTAATTGATTCTAAAAAAGGAACTGTCAGAGCAAATCACTATCACCCACAACAAGAGCAAAAATGTTTATTCACCAAAGGACAAATTATAGAAGTTTTTCAAGATATAATTAATCCAAGTGCTCCAAAAATTACTCAGGTAGTAAATGAGGGGCAGCTTTCGGTGATTAAACCTAATGTTGCACATGCAATGGTTTTTACAAAAGATACAACTTTTTTAAATTTAGTGAGGGGAGAGAGAGATCATGAAAATTATGGAATTACTCATACTGTAAAGCACGTTTTTGTTGATGAAAAAGAAAAAAATTTATTATTATCTTGTTATAAATTTAATTGTAGATCTTGCGGAAATACAGATTTAAAAAGAGTTGTTTCATTAGGTTATCAACCTTTAGCTAATAATCTTCTTAATAAACAGAATGATAAATGTGAATTGTACCCTCTAGAAGTAAATTATTGTGAAAAATGTCACAACTGTCAATTATCTGTGTCTGTTGATCCAAAAAAAATGTTTTCCAACTACCTTTACACCTCATCAACGTCAAGTTTATTTCGAGAACATTTTGTTAAAGCATCAAAAAAATACATTAAAGATTTAAAACTAAATAAGAAAAAATCTTATATCATTGATGTTGGAAGTAACGATGGTGTTGCTTTAAAACCATTCCTAGATCAAGGATTTAAAAAAATCCTTGGGATAGAACCAGCAAAAAATTTAGCTAAATTAGCGAACAAAAATAAAATCAAAACCTTTAATGGTTTCTTAGATAAAAAAAACATAAAAAAAATAAAAAAAGGAGCAGATTTAATTTTAGCTTCTAATGTTTTTGCCCACTCTGACAATTTGCAAGAAATGGCTGAGTGTATGCTTGAATTGTTAAGTAAAAAAGGGACAATTATTATTGAAGTTCAATATTTAATGAATACATTAAAAGACTTAACATTTGATAATATTTATCATGAACATTATAATTATTGGTCACTAACCTCATTATTTAATTTTTTTAAAAAATTTGGGAGTGTAATATTTAGATCGGAAAAAGTTGACACCCACGGTGGATCATTAAGAGTTTACATTAAAAAAGACAAAAAAACCAAGGTCGAAAAAAGTGTAAAGCTTCTGCTAAAAGAAGAGGAAAAATTCGGAATTAAGAAATTTGAAACATATAAAAAATTTGGTCAAAAGGTTTATAAAGTAAGAGAAAATGTTAGAAAAAATATAAAAAAACTTAAAAAAAACAATAAACTAATAATAGGCTATGGAGCTCCAGCAAAAGCGACTACTGCTTTAAATTTTTTTGGTATTACAAATGAAATAGATTTTATAGTGGAGGACAATAAATTGAAACATAATAAATTTATCCCAGGTGTAAAGATACCTATAAAAAATAAATCGCAAATTAAGAATAAAAAAAATGCGTTAATTGTTTTAGCTTGGAATTTTTATAAGGATATTATTAAAAAGAATTCCGATCTTTCAGAAAATTTTATTAATATTAAAGATTTAGAGACTAATAATTAGTGACTAGATTTTTCCAAATTTCAAAAATATTTCTTATGCTTTCAAAAAAATAATTTAAATAATATTCTGAAGCTGGTATATTTGAGATTATAAATCCTTGAGAAAAATATAAAATACGCGATAAAGCTATTGTGAAGAAAATAAATACAATTAGTGAGCTGTAAAATCCAAAAGATACTTTCCCTTTTTCCTGTTTACTAATTATTTTTTCAGGGTTAGCGTCGCTAATTTTGATACCATGCTTTTTTGCTAAATATTCGGGTGAGTATAGACTTATTTCTCTTACCTTTTTTGTAGCAGTTTTTTTTACTTTTTTCGGTTTTTGTATCTTTTGTTGAACAGGCTGAGGTCTTGGAACCTCCTTTTTTGGACGAGTGATTGATTGAGTTTTTTCAACTTCTCCCACAGGGAATTGTTTCCATTTCAATCCACAAAAGCCACATTGAACCATCCTTCCATTTGCAGGTATGGAGTTATCTGGAAGCGTAAATTTCTTTTCACCACAGTTACAAGTTATAATCATAAACTTTCAATAATACTGCTATTTATATAAATTACACTATATTTTAAATACTTTTTTACTTTATAAAATTTTTATTGTATATCTCACTTTTATTTAATTAGGGCGGTTAGCTCAGTTGGTAGAGCATCTCGTTTACACCGAGAGGGTCATAGGTTCGAGTCCTTTACCGCCCACCATTAAATAAGGGGGTGTAGCTCAGCTTGGTTAGAGCGCCTGCCTGTCACGCAGGAGGTCGCGGGTTCGAGTCCCGTCACTCCCGCCACTAGTTGATAATGGTTTTCATCTAGCGAGCTGTAAAATAACATTAATTCGTCAACATAAATGCTTCCTTCTGTCCTGTACTCTTAGTCATTAAATGTTATAAATATTTAATATTAATACAAGAATCCTTAAACTACGGTATTGAGGTAGGTATTAAAAAACATGATTTATAACTTTTTAACAGACTACTTATCTATAATTATTTTTTTATTTATCGCTTTATTTTTAAGTATAGGCTTTATTGTAGCTAACTTTTTAGCTTCTCCTTCAAATCCTGATCCTGAAAAATTATCTGCTTATGAATGTGGCTTTGAAGCTTTCGACGACTCAAGAATGGAATTTGACGTTAGATTTTACCTTGTTGCAATTCTATTCATTATATTTGATTTAGAAATAGCTTTCCTATTTCCATGGGCTATATCTTTAGGAAGCATAGGTGCCTTGGGTTTTTGGTCAATGATGATTTTTTTAGGAATTTTAACAATAGGATTTATTTATGAATGGAAAAAGGGAGCTTTAGAATGGGAATAAAATTTAATTTTAATTCTGAAAAAGAAAAAAAGATTCCTGAAGAATTCAAGGATCTAGCAAAAGATTTTGCTGAAAAAGGTTTTATAACAACTTCATCTGAAAATTTAATTAATTGGGCTAGAACAGGTTCATTACATTGGATGACTTTTGGTCTTGCTTGTTGTGCCGTTGAGATGATGCAAACATCAATGCCAAGATATGATCTTGAGAGATTTGGCGCAGCCCCAAGAGCATCACCGAGACAGTCGGATGTGATGATTGTTGCAGGCACATTAACAAACAAAATGGCACCAGCTTTAAGAAAGGTTTATGATCAAATGCCAGAACCAAGATACGTAGTTTCTATGGGAAGCTGCGCAAATGGCGGCGGTTATTATCATTATTCTTATTCAGTAGTAAGAGGCTGTGATAAAATTGTGCCAGTTGATATTTACATTCCAGGTTGCCCGCCGTCAGCTGAATCTCTTTTATACGGCATTTTACAGTTACAAAAAAAAATTAGAAGAGAAGGAAACTTACAAAGATAAATGATAGAAAACTTAAGAAAATTAGAATCAATAATTAACTCAGAGCTTTCTGGAAAAATTAAAAAATCTTTAATTGAAAATAATGAGTTATTGATAGAAATTGATCAAAAAGATTTAGTTGAAACAGTGCAATTCCTAAAGTCGGATGAAAAATGTAAATTTAGACAATTAATTGATATTGCAGGAATCGACTATCCTTCAGAAGAAAATAGATTTGTACTAGTATATCTTTTCTTATCTCATGAAAAAAATACACGCATCAAAGTTTCAATCAAATTAAAGATTGATCAAATTATAAATTCAATAACAAAAATCTTTCCATCGGCTAATTGGATGGAGAGAGAGGTTTTCGATATGTATGGTATTAAATTCAAAAATCATCCTGATTTGAGAAGAATTTTGACTGATTACGGATTCAAAGGTCACCCTTTAAGAAAAGATTTTCCATTAACGGGTTTTAATGAAGTTAGATATAGCGAAAAAGAAAAAAAGGTAATTTATGAACCAGTTAAACTAGAACAAAATTATAGAAACTTTGATTTTGAAAGTCCTTGGGAAGGTACAAATTATTTAAAAAATATAAAAGAATTGGAAAAACATGGTAAAAAAAACTAAATCATTAAATTTAAACTTTGGCCCACAACATCCAGCTGCACATGGTGTTTTAAGACTCATACTGGAACTTGATGGGGAAGTTGTAGAAAAAGCAGATCCGCACATCGGATTGCTTCATAGAGGAACAGAAAAACTTATCGAACAAAAAACTTATACGCAAGCTTTACCTTACTTTGATAGATTAGATTATGTTGCCCCTATGAATCAAGAACATGCATTTGCTCTTGCGGCAGAAAAATTACTAAAAATTGAAGTGCCTATAAGGGCTAAATACATAAGAGTAATTTTTTGTGAAATTGGAAGAATTTTAAGTCATATTTTAAATGTGACTACTCAAGCACTGGATGTTGGGGCTTTAACACCTTCTCTTTGGGGTTTCGAAGAAAGAGAAACCCTAATGACATTTTATGAAAGAGCCTCAGGTTCAAGATTACATGCTAATTATTTTAGAACTGGAGGAGTTCATCAAGATATTCCTTTAAAACTAGTGGATGATATAGAAAAATTCTGCAAATCTTTCCCTAAAATCATTGATGATTTAGAAGGATTGCTTACGGATAACCGAATTTTCAAACAAAGAAATGTCGAAATTGGAATAGTTTCTAAACAAGAAGCTCTAGATCATAGCTTTTCAGGAGTAATGCTAAGAGGCTCAGGTATTCCGTGGGATCTTAGAAGATCTCAGCCGTATGAAATATATAAAGATTTAGATTTTAAGATTCCAGTTGGTAAAAATGGAGATTGTTATGATCGGTACTTATGCAGAATAGAGGAAATGAGAGAGAGCGTAAAAATTATATTACAATGTATTGAGAAGCTACCCAAAGGGCCTGTTAAATCAATTGATGGAAAAATATCACCACCAAAAAGAGATGAATTAAAACAATCTATGGAGGCTTTAATTCATCATTTTAAATTATTCACTGAAGGATATAGAGTCCCACAGGGAGATGTATACACAGCAGTTGAGGCACCAAAAGGCGAATTTGGAGTTTATTTAATATCAGATGGTAGCAATAAACCTTATAGATGTAAAATTAGAGCACCAGGTTTCTCACATCTTCAAGCAATGGACTATTTAATTCGAGGTCACATGTTAGCTGATGTTCCAGCCGTATTAGGATCTCTTGATATTGTTTTCGGAGAGGTGGATAGATGAGTTTAAAAAAAGTGCACGACGAACAACCAAAAGAATTTAAATTTTCAAATGAAAATTCAAAAAAAGCTGAGGAGATTCTAAAAAAATATCCTGAAAATAATAAGAAAAGTGCAGTGATGCCGTTTCTTTACTTAGCTCAAAGGCAAAATAACAACTGGATACCCTTAGCTGCTATGAAATACATAGCTAATTTTTTATCAATGCCATATATATCGGTTTATGAGGTAGCTACTTTCTATACAATGTATAACTTAGCACCTGTAGGGAAACATTTCATTCAAGTATGTACAACTACACCATGTTTAATACGTGGAGCAGATAAAATAGTTAAACTATGTAAAGAAAAAATTTCTCCTAAACAAAATGAATTATCCAAATCAGGAAACTGTTCTTGGATGGAGGTAGAATGTTTGGGTGCATGTGTAAGTGCACCAATGATACAGATTAACGATGATTATTACGAAGATCTTGATGAAAAAAGCACAAAAAATATTTTGGATTCATTAATAGAAGATAAACCTTTAAAACCAGGTTCTTACAGAGGAAGAGCAAATACATCTCCTGAAAAGAAACAGACTATAAATGGAGAAAATCATGCTTAAAAAAGAGAATAAAATCTTTAAAAACTTGTATAACGAACTTGGCTGGGAAATTGAAAACTCTATCAAAAGAGACGACTGGAAAGATACTAAAAAAATAATGTCAAAAGGAAGAGATTGGATAATTAGTGAGATTAAAGTATCCGAGCTGAGAGGAAGAGGTGGAGCTGGTTTTTCAACAGGTTTAAAATGGTCCTTTGCTCCCAAGGAAGTTGGTTCAAGACCACATTACTTAGTGATAAATGCTGATGAGTCTGAACCAGGCACTTGTAAAGATAGAGACATTTTAAGATTTGAACCCCAAAAATTAATTGAAGGATGTTTGATAGCTGGTTTTGCCGTAAATGCTCACATTTGTTATATTTATATTAGAGGTGAATATTTTAATGAAGGTAAAAGATTACAAGTTGCAATTGATCAGGCCTACGAAAAAGGTTACTTAGGAAAAAATGCATGTGGCTCTGGTTGGGATTTTGATATTCATATTCATTATGGAGCTGGGGCTTATATTTGCGGAGAAGAAACTGCGTTATTAGAAAGTATAGAAGGCAATAAAGGCCAACCGAGACTTAAACCTCCTTTCCCTGCTCTAGTAGGTTTATATGGTTGTCCTACAATAGTAAATAACGTTGAAACTATTGCCGTTGTACCAACAATTTTAAGAAGAGGGGGTAAATGGTTTGCATCAATTGGAAAACCAAAAAATACTGGAACAAAAATATTCTGTATATCTGGAAACGTTAACTCTCCTTGTAATGTAGAGGAGGAAATGGGCATACCTCTTAAAGAGCTGATCGAAAAGCATGCCGGAGGTGTAATTGGTGGCTGGGATAATCTCCAAGCAGTAATCCCTGGAGGCTCATCAATGCCATTATTGTCAAAAAAAATCTGTGATACAATCACAATGGACTTTGACGCATTAATAGAAAATAAAAGTGGTTTAGGGACAGCTGGGGTAGTCGTAATCAATAAAGACCAAGATATAATTTCTTGTATGGCTAGGATTGCTAGATTTTATAAACATGAAAGCTGCGGACAATGCACACCTTGTAGAGAAGGAGCAGGATGGATGTGGAGAATACTTGATAGAGTAGAAAAAAGAAAAGCAACTTTTAGTGATATTGAGCTGTTATCTGATGTTACAAAACAAATAGAGGGTCATACAATTTGTGCATTTGGCGAGGGTTCTGCTTGGCCAGTTCAGGGTTTGTTAAGACATTTTAGAAAAGAAATTGAAAGTAGATGCAGAGAGGAACCTTTGATTAAAAAGAAAACTAACAATCCTTATTTAGTTGATCAACATCTTTTGGAGAACAAGAATGCCTAAAATTACTATTAATGGAAAAGAAATAGAATTTGAGAAAGGTATGACAGTTCTTCAAGCCTGTGAGCTTGCTGACGTAGAAATTCCAAGATTTTGCTACCATGAAAAATTATCTATAGCCGGAAATTGCAGGATGTGTTTAGTTGAAATGGAAAAATCTGCAAAACCTATAGCATCATGTGCAATGCCAGCAGCAGAGGGTATGAATATTAAAACAAACACTCCTTTTGTTGAAAAAGCTAGAAAGGGGGTGATGGAATTTTTATTAGCTAATCATCCTTTAGACTGCCCGGTTTGCGACCAAGGCGGTGAATGTGATCTTCAAGATCAATCAATGTACTACGGAGTTGATAAGTCAAGATTTGTTGAAAATAAGAGACAAGTTAAAGAAAAATACATGGGCCCACTAATAAAAACTCAAATGACGAGATGTATACATTGTACAAGGTGTGTGAGGTTTGCGACAGAAGTCGCAGGCGTTCCTGAAATAGGGGCAATAGGACGAGGCGAGAATATGGAAATAACTACATATTTAGAAAAAGCTATGGACTCAGAACTTTCTGCAAATGTTATAGATTTATGTCCAGTGGGAGCTCTTACTTCAAAACCGTACGCTTTTGAAGCTCGACCTTGGGAACTTAAAAAAACTGAAAGTGTAGACGTAATGGATGCAGTTGGCTCAAATATAAGAGTAGATACTTATAATTGGGAAGTTAAAAGAATTTTACCAAGACTGAATAACGATATTAACGAAGAATGGATTTCAGATAAAACAAGATATTCATGTGATGGCTTATTAAAACAAAGGTTAGATGTGCCATACATAAAAAAAAATAACAAACTTCAAAAATCTAACTGGGATGAAGCTGTCTCAATTTTGGTAGAGAAAATTAAAACATTAAATCCAGATGAAATAGGCGGCCATATCGGTGATATGATTAATTTAGAAAACGCCTTAAGCTTTAAAAAATTTTTCTCTGTTATAAAAAGCAATAATTTGGAATTTAGAGAAAAAAATTTTTTTATAGACCCATCTGAAAAAAGCAACTATATATTTAATTCTTCAATAAAGGGCATAGAACAGTCTGATTTAATACTTCTAATTGGAACAAATCCTAGGCATGAAGCAACAATGTTAAACGCAAGAATTCGAAAAGTTTTTGCCCAAAAAAAAGTTCCAATTTACTCAATAGGAAATCCAGGTGACCTCACATATGATTATACTATTATTGGAAATAATACAGATGATATTAAGAAAATATTGAGCAATGAGTCAAATTTTTCAAAAATATTATCTTCCTCAAAAAAACCTGTAATTATAATTGGAGAGTCAGCTTTAGAGTTAAAAAGTGGAAAATATTTAATTGAAGGCTTTAAAAAATTTTTAAAAAATAATAACTTTATTAATAAAGATTGGAATGCGTTTAACTTTTTACCTCAAAACGCCTCAACAGTTGGCTTAATAGACTTGAAAATAATATCTAAAGATGAAGATAAAAGAAACTCATTTTTTGAGAAATTAAAAAATAATCAATTCAAGCTATTATACCTTTTAGGGTCTGATAATTTAGAAATAAAAAAAAATAATGAGTTTATTGTCTACCAAGGAAGTCACGGCGATAGAGGGGCTGAAATTGCAGATTTAATTCTTCCAAGCGCTGCTTTTACAGAACAAAATGGTCTTTATGAAAATCTTGAGGGAAGAGTGCAAGAATGCAAAAAAGCCTCTTACCCTATAGGAGAAGCCTTAGAAGATTGGAAGATATTAAATTTAATATTGAAAGCTTTAGGAAAAAATGAAAACTTATTAAACTTTGACTCTTTGAGAAAAGAAGTCTTAAAATCAATTCCAAATTTTTCAAAATTGAATGAATTACCCAATTTTAAAGATTTCGAATTAATTGATACATCTCCCTACTTTGAAAGCGAGGAAGTCGATATAAAAGAATTGGATTATTTTTTTACTAACGCTATTTCGAGAGCCTCGAAGACGATGAGTGAATGTAGACAGATCAAGCATAATTCAAAAAAAACTGGCACAGATAATTTATGATAGAGTATTTAGAAATTTTGGGACAAGAAGTTTATAAAATAATTTTTTTACTTGTTCCAATCCTTGTATCTGTAGCTATGATTGTTTGGTTAGATAGAAGAGTTTGGGGCTTAGTTCAAAAAAGAAAAGGACCAAATGTTGTTGGACCCTTTGGACTTTTTCAAACTTTAGCTGACGCATTAAAGTATATTTTTAAAGAAATAATTATACCTGCTAGTGCTAATAAAGTAGTTTTTATTCTTGCACCTATCATTACTATGACATTGGCCTTGGTCGCTTGGGCAGTTATTCCTATGAGTGAAGATTTAGTTTTAGCAAATATAAATGTAGGAATTTTGTATTTGTTTGCAATTTCCTCTCTTGGAGTTTACGGCATTATCATGGGAGGGTGGGCATCTAATTCAAAATACCCTTTCCTTGGAGCTATAAGATCTGCAGCGCAGATGGTTTCTTACGAAGTTTCGATAGGAATAATAATTATCAATGTTCTTTTATGTGTCGGATCATTAAATCTAAACGATATAGTTATTGCACAAAAAGAATTATGGTATGTGATTCCACTTTTCCCTATGTTTGTAATTTTTTTTATATCTTCACTAGCAGAAACAAACAGACCTCCTTTTGATCTACCAGAAGCTGAAGCCGAGTTGGTGGCAGGCTATCAAACTGAATACTCAGGAATGATGTACGCAATGTTTTGGTTAGGAGAATACGCAAATATATTGTTAATGTGTGCGATGGGTTCTATACTTTTTCTTGGCGGTTGGTTGCCATTAATGGACATTTACCCACTTAATATAATTCCTGCTCCAATATGGATGATATTAAAAATTTTGTTTTTATTTTTATTATTTGCCCTGATCAAGGCAATTGTTCCAAGATATAGATACGATCAACTAATGAAATTGGGCTGGAAAATATTTTTACCGTTTTCATTAATTTATCTAGTGCTAACTGCAAGTTTTTTATTTTATTTCGACAAATTACCAAAGGTAAACATTTAATGAATTTTAGCAGGATATTAAAAACTATATTTCTAGTTGAGTTTATATCTGGTCTTTACATGGCAGTAAAAGAGTTGTTTAGAAAATCTAAGACAATTAATTACCCTTTTGAAAAAGGCTCAATCAGTCCTCGAATGAGAGGAGAGCATGCTTTAAGAAGATATCCCAACGGAGAAGAGAGATGTATAGCTTGTAAATTATGTGAAGCTGTTTGTCCTGCTCAAGCTATTACAATTGAGTCTTCAGAGAGATCAGATGGAAGTAGGAAAACAACTCGTTACGATATTGACATGCTAAAATGTATTTATTGCGGACTTTGTCAAGAATCTTGCCCAGTTGATGCAATAGTACAAGGACCAAATTTTGAATTTGCCACTGAAACAAGAGAAGAGCTTTATTATAATAAAGAAAAACTTTTAGAAAATGGGGATAGATGGGAGTCAGTCCTGGCAAAAAATATCAAGCTGGATAAACCTTACAGATAGATGATAGTCCACTCAATTTTTTTTTATTTTTTCTCCGTAATTGCTATTTTTTCATCTTTAATGGTAATAACTTCAAGAAGCACCATTAACTCAGTTTTCTTCTTAATTTTAGATTTTATTTCAGTTGGGTGCCTATTTATTATGGTTGGAGCTGAATTTTTGGGAATGATATTATTAATTGTTTATGTAGGTGCAGTCGCAGTATTATTCTTATTTGTCGTGATGATGTTGAACGTTGCAGAACAAAAACAATCATGGTTTATTGGTAAAAAGTCAACTCATATTCCAACAGGCTTAATTGTGAGCACGCTAATTTTGTTGGAATTATTAGTTGTAGTGGGAGGGTGGAAGTATAAAGAAGATTTAATGTCAAGTAGTACATTACTTCTATCGGAAATTTCAAACACTCATCAATTAGGTCTAGTTATGTACACTGACTATATCTTATATTTTCAGTTGGCTGGAATAGTGCTTCTATTAGCGATGATCGGAGCTATTCTTTTAACTTTTCGAGAAAGAGTAGGTGTTAAAAAACAAAGTTATCTAAATCAAATTTCAAGAGATCCATCAAATGCTGTTGAATTAATAGAGGTCAAATCTAACCAAGGAGTTAAGGTAGATGACTGAAATTGGTTTAGGACATTATTTATCGTTAGGTGCAATAATTTTTTTCTTAGGAGTAATTGGAATATTTTTAAATAGAAAAAATATTATAGTTATTTTGATGTCTATTGAGCTAATTTTGCTTGCAGTAAATATAAATTTAATATCTTTTTCAATTTTTTCTGGTGACATTTTAGGTCAAATTTTTACTATGCTTATTCTCACAGTTGCAGCAGCTGAGGCAGCGATAGGTCTGGCTATCATTGTAGTTTATTACAGGAACAGAGGTTCTATTAGAGTTGAAGACATTCACGGTATGAAAGGCTAAATGGAATACGCGATATTGTTTTTACCATTAATTGGTTCTCTTGTAGGCTATTTGGGAAGGTCCACTACAAAATATTTTGCTGAAATCTCTACAAGTTTATTCGTCAGTATCTCAGCAGTACTTTCTATCTTTGTCTTTTGGAATGGAATTCAGAACGATAGTTATGGAAATTATAAAATTTTTGAATGGATAAGTTCTGGTGGTTTCACAGCAAACTGGTCAATTAAAATTGATCCACTAAGTTCGATAATGCTAGTAGTTATTACTTTTGTATCAGCATTAGTTCATTTTTATTCTATTGGATATATGAGTCATGATCCTCACAAACCAAGATTTATGTCTTATTTATCATTATTTACTTTTTCAATGTTAGCTTTAGTTGTATCAGATAACTTCTTACAACTTTTTTTTGGATGGGAGGGTGTTGGATTATGCTCTTATCTATTAATTGGTTTTTGGTACAAAAAAGAGACTGCAAATAATGCCGCTATTAAAGCATTTATCGTCAACAGAATAGGTGATTTTGGTTTAGCAATTGCAATATTTTTAATCTTTTTCTTTTTTGGCACTATTAATTTTGAAGAAACCTTTCAGGCCACAAGTCAGTTTGCTGAAAAAAAAATAATTTTTTTTGGTTTTGAGGCAAATTTAATAACACTAATATGTGTTTTCCTTTTTATTGGAGCGATGGGAAAATCTGCTCAATTTTTACTTCATACCTGGCTACCAGATGCAATGGAGGGACCGACACCGGTTTCAGCATTAATTCATGCAGCAACAATGGTAACCGCTGGAGTTTTTCTTGTAGTTAGATGTTCGCCGATATTTGAATATTCTCAATATGCTTTAAATCTGGTTACAGTTGTAGGAATGATAACTGCGATATTTGCTGCATCAGTTGCTCTTGTACAAAATGATATTAAAAAAATAGTTGCTTACTCAACCTGCAGCCAATTAGGTTACATGTTTTTTGCAGCAGGAGTTGGAGCTTACCATGTTGCGATGTTCCATCTATTTACACATGCTTTTTTTAAAGCATTATTGTTTTTAGGTGCTGGTTCAGTAATACACGCATTTAAAGATGAACAAGATATTAGAAACATGGGTGGTGTAAGAAAAAAACTTCCATATACTTACACTTTTATGTTACTAGGAACCCTAGCATTAACAGGGTTTCCTTTTTTATCAGGATTTTACTCAAAAGATGCAATCATTGAATTTGCATATCTTAAAAATTCTACTTTAGGAAATTACGCAGCTTCAATTGGTATCTTTACAGCTTTCTTAACATCAATTTATTCATGGAGGTTATTTTTCAAAGCATTCCATGGACCTTACAATAATAAAAAAATTCCTATAGACGAAACTCATGAGTCACCTTTAGTAATGTTAATCCCTTTAGTATTTTTAGGTATAGGAGCAATATTTTCTGGCTTTCTTTTTAAAACCACTTTTATTGGTCATCACAGTAATGAGTTTTGGCAAGAGTCAATATTTTTTTTAAATGAAATAAAACATGAGTCTATACCATTATGGTTTTTATTAATTACTCCTATCTTAGTTTTAATATCAATACCTATCTCTTTTTATTTATATATTTTAAAACCTAAAATTCTGGAGGATTTTAAGAACACGAATATGCCTTTATACAACTTTTTATTAAATAAGTGGTATGTTGATGAATTTTATGAAAAAGTTTTCGTAAATCCAGCAAAGAAAATAGGCTCATTTTTTTGGAAAAAAGGAGATGTGGGTATAATAGATAGGTTTGGACCTGATGGTGTTTCAAAATTATTTAAAATAATTTCTAATAAAACTGCACGCCTTCAAACAGGATTTATTTATGATTACGCCTTTGTAATGTTACTAGGTTTATCAATTTTGCTAACTTATTTGATCTTAAAATAAAATGAACTTTCCAATATTATCGACATTAATTTTTTTACCTTTAATTAGTTCTTTCTTTATCTTATTATCCAAAGATAAAACTACAAATTTAAGTTCAATCTCTATTTCTTTATTTAGTAGTGTTGCTACTTTTTTTCTTTCATTATTTTTGTGGTATTCTTTAGATATAAATACTTCTGAATTCCAGTTTGTAGAAGAAAAATCTTGGATAAATAATTATATAAAATTTAAACTAGGCGTTGATGGTATATCAATACTCTTTATAGTTTTAACAACTTTTATCACTCCGATTTGTATCATTTCTTGTATTAATAGCGTTAAAGTAAGAGTCAAAGAATTTTTAATAGCTATTTTAATTTTAGAAACATTCATGATTGGTGTTTTTTGCTCACTTGATCTTGTAATTTTTTATTTGTTTTTCGAAGCCGGCTTAATACCAATGTTTTTAATTATTGGAGTTTGGGGTGGTCCAAGAAGAGTCTACTCTGCCTTTAAATTTTTTCTTTTTACTTTACTTGGCTCGGTTTTAATGCTTGTGGCTATAATAGTTATTTATTGGTTAACAGGCACTACAGATATAACCCAGATATATAAAATTCAAATACCAAAAGAATATCAAAATATATTGTGGCTAGCTTTTTTAAGTTCTTTTGCAGTCAAAATGCCTATGTGGCCAGTGCATACCTGGCTACCTGATGCGCATGTAGAAGCGCCTACGGCAGGTTCCGTTATACTTGCGGCTATATTATTAAAAATGGCTGGCTACGGTTTTTTGAGATTTTCAATACCAATGTTTCCTCTAGCATCAGAATATTTTACTCCTCTAATATATACTTTAAGCATAATAGCCATTATTTACACGTCTCTAGTAGCATTAATGCAAGATGATATGAAAAAGTTAATTGCTTATTCCTCTGTAGCTCATATGGGTTACGTGACCTTAGGAATTTTTACTTTAACAAAACAAGGTATAGAGGGCAGCATTTATCAAATGATCAGTCATGGTTTGATTTCTGCAGCATTATTCTTGTGTGTTGGTGTAGTCTATGATCGTTTACATTCGAGAATGATAAGTACTTATGGAGGACTAGTAAATTATATTCCTAAATATTCTTTTTTATTTTTAATATTTGCTCTAGCTGCTTTAGGCTTGCCTGGTACTTCTGGATTTTTAGGAGAGTTTCTTGTTTTAGCAGGCACATTTCAAAAAAGTTTTTTAGCAGCTATGTTAGCAACGTTCGGTGTTGTTTTAGGTGCAGCATATATGCTTTGGCTTACAAAAAGAGTTATTTTTGGTGTTACAAATAATTCAGAAATCAAAAAAATTAATGATATTAATAAATCCGAAGTTGTCATGTTGGTTACTTTGGCTTTTTTTATCTTATTTTTTGGTTTTTATCCTCTTCCATTAATAGAAACTTTTAATGTTTCAGTAAATAGTTTAATCAATAATTACGAAGCAGCATTAATTACAAATTAATCATGATAAATAATTTATATATAATGTTTCCAGAGATATTTTTATCTCTGTCAATTTTTTTTATTTTAATGGTTGGTGTTTTCATTAAAAAGAGCTTCAATCTTATATTCAACCTAACATCTTTGATTATTATTGTTACTATTTCAATTATTTTAACAAACCCTAATAATGAAGAAAAAATATTTTTAGATAGTTTTATTAGAGATCCCTTTTCAAATTATTTTAAAATTTTAATTCTTTTATCAACGTTATTTGTTCTTAATTCATCTAAAAATTTTATTATTGATAATAAATTAGATAAATTCGAATACCCTATAATTATTCTATTGTCGATTCTTGGAATGTTTTTTATGGTTAGTTCTAATGATTTAATACTTTTCTATTTAGGATTAGAGTTACAATCTTTATCACTTTATATTCTCGCTTCTATTGACAGAGATAATTTAAGATCAACAGAATCAGGCGTAAAGTACTTTGTATTGAGTGCGCTATCTTCAGGTTTATTATTATACGGATGTTCATTACTATATGGATTTACAGGCTCGACAAATTTTGAATTAATTGCAGATCAACTTAATAAAGAAAATACAGGTGCAGTTTTTGCAATGGTATTTATATTAGTAGGTCTTGCATTCAAAGTTTCTGCAGTTCCATTTCATATGTGGACACCAGATGTTTACGAAGGAGCACCAACATCTATTACAAGTTACTTTGCCGTTGTTCCAAAAGTTGCTGGACTAGCATTATTAATAAAATTTATGTTTGTTCCCTTTTCAAATATTTTATTAGAGTGGCAAACGATTATAATATTTATATCTATTGCATCAATGATATTAGGAGCAGTAGCAGCAATGGTCCAAAAAAATTTCAAAAGACTTTTGGCTTATAGTTCAATTGGCCATATTGGTTACGCACTCGCTGGAGTTGCTACTGGGTCTATATCAGGCTACCAAAGCGCAATAGTTTATATTTCAATTTACGTAATTATGAATATTGGGGCTTTCTCATGTCTATACTTATTAAAGAAGGATGGACAATATAAAGAAAACATTTCTGATTTGTCTGGAATATCAAAAAAACATCCTCTTTTAGCTATTTCATTATTAATAATCTTGTTTTCGCTGGCTGGAGTTCCACCTTTAGGAGGGTTTTTTGCAAAATTTTATGTTTTTGTCGCTGTATTGGAAAAAGAAATGTATGCTTTAGCAATTATAGGTTTAATTACTACAGTTATGTCAGCATTTTATTATCTCAAAATCATTAAGACCATTTATTTCGATGATAGCATTATTACATTTGAGCCAACAAAAAACAGAACTGCTCAATTTTCTGTAATTGCTAGTTGTATGATTCTAATTACATTCTTTTTGTATCCTTCAATTTTGAATAATTTGGTAAACACATTATTCGTTAGTTAATGAAGATTAACGTAGTAAAATATAAAAAAGTAAAAAGCACAAACGATACTGCACTCAAACTAATTAAAAAAAATATTACAAATCCAACTCTAGTTATGACTGAAAAACAAACTAATGGAAGAGGCACAGTAGGAAAAAAATGGGTTTCTGAAAAAGGAAATCTTTTCATATCCCTATTTTTTAAATTCGATCAAAAAAAGATCAATTTTAAACAGTTTGCAATTTTGAATGCATTTTTGTTAAGAAAAGTACTTTCAAAAACTATTCCAAAAAAAATAAAAATAAAATGGCCAAATGATTTGCTTGTAAACCAAAGAAAATTTTGTGGAATTTTACAAGAGGTAATAAGATTCAATAATTTTGATTATTTAATAGTAGGCATAGGATTAAATACAAACACAACTCCACGAAACAAAAGCTTTTATTCGACTAGTTTAAAAAATATATTAAATATAAAAATTAACAATCAAAAGATTTTAAAAAATATAATCATTGCTTATGAAAGATTTTTAACAGAAAAAAATAATTTATCAT
>CACEAQ010000008.1 GCA_902557605.1 uncultured Pelagibacteraceae bacterium
AAGTTGCCACACCTTTTCCTCCTTTAAATTTTAACCAAACAGGAAAAATATGTCCGATGAAACAAATTAATGCAGATAGAGAGGTTAAGTCTTCAAAATAAAATATTGTTATATAAACTGAAATGTACCCTTTAAATAAATCAAGAGCTAACGTAGTTATTGCGAGAAATTTATTTCCAGTTCTAAGCACATTTGTAGTTCCGATATTGCCAGAGCCAACAGTTCTAATATCTTTTTTTAGAAATATTCTAGTTAACAGTAAACCAAATGGTATTGATCCCAAAAGATATGAGTAAATTGCTACAATAATTAAATCTATGTCCATTAGTTCGAATATACTACTTCGCCTTGAAGCAAAGTCATTTTCACTTTACCTTGTAATTTTCTATTTTCAATCGCAGTATTTTTTGATTTTGATTTAAGCTCTTCTGCTTTGACTACCCATGGTTTTTCCAGATCAAATATACAAATATCTGCGTCCGATCCTTCTTTAAGTGATCCTTTATCTATTTTTAGTATCTTAGCTGGATTAATCGTTAAGCACTTGATTATTTTTTCCAAAGGCAATGACTCATTATGGTAAAGCTCTAAAGATAAAGATAGCAATGTCTCTATACCGATAGAACCTGTCGCTGCTTGTGCAAACGGTAGTCTTTTACTTTCCTCATCTTCAGGAATGTGATCTGATACTATTACATTAATGAGATCATTCTTTATTCCTTCTATTAATGAAAGCCTATCCTCCTCGCTTCTAAGAGGTGGAGATAATTTCAAAAAAGTTCTAAATTCTCCGATGTCATTTTGATTTAACGATAAATTATTAATAGAAACCCCTGTGCTGAATTTTATTCCATTAGATTTATTTTTTTTAATAACATTAAGAGAATTTTTTGAGGAAATTTGATTAATATGATATCTGCAAGGAAATTCACTTAACAAAGACAAATCCCTTTCAATAATAATCTTTTCAGCAATATCTGAGACACCTTGTAAACCTAATCTTGTTGCCACTTCGCCCTGATTAATGCATGAATTTTTAGCTAATTCATAATCCTCGGCATGCTGCATAATCAAAACATCAATGTCTGAAGCATAATTCATTATTCTAGACATCAATTCAGAATTTTGGATAGTTTTATTAACATCACTAAACCCAATAATTCCTCTTGCTTTTAACAAACCAAATTCAGTCATTTGATTACCCTCTCTCTGTCTAGTAATCGAAGCACATGGAAAAAGATTTACCTTAGCTTTATCTCTACCCCTTCTAATTATAAAATCCACCATAGATACGTTGTCTATAACTGGCTTAGTATTTGGCATAGTTACAATTGAAGTTACTCCACCTGCCAAAGCTGCTTGGCTTAGTGTTCTAAAATTTTCTTTATATTCAAAGCCAGGCTCTCCAACAAAAGCTTTCATATCAACTAATCCAGGAATAGCTACTAGGCCTTTCAAATCGATTTTTTCTGCTGATTTAGATATACTTGATTTTTTTCCAATGGATTTTATTTTTCCTTCTTCATTGATAACTATATTTCCTATTTCATCCATCTTTTGAGATGGATCGATAATTCTTACATTTGTCAAAATTTTTTCTTTCATTTATTTACAATATAATTTTAAACATGCCATCCTGACAGCTACACCTAATTCAACTTGTTCTTTCACTAGACTAACATTTATGTCATCTGCTAATTTAGTATCAATCTCAACACCTCTGTTCATTGGACCAGGGTGCATTAGTAAAGCATCTTTTTTTGCAAACTTTAGTTTTTCTGGCGTTAGTCCAAAAAATTCGTAATATTCTCTCTTTGATGGAAGAAAAGATCCCTGCATTCTTTCATTTTGCAATCTTAACATCATAACAATATCACACCCATCTAATCCTTTTTTCATATCGGTAAATGATTTAACACCTAAGTTATCTATCCCTTCTGGCATTAAAGTTTTTGGTGCAATGACATTTACTTCTGCACCCAACATATTCATTAAATAAATGTTAGACCTAGCAACTCTTGAATGAAGAATGTCTCCGCATATTGCAATTTTTAATCCCTCAATGTTACCTTTTCTATTAATAATTGTTAAAGCATCAAGTAAGGCCTGTGTAGGGTGTTCTCTCCTTCCATCACCTGCATTGATGACCGTACAATTTACTTTTTGTGAAAGAAGATTTGGTGCACCTGAGTCTTGATGTCTTATAACAATAATGTCAGGATGCATGGCATTTAATGTCATGGCAGTGTCAATTAATGTTTCACCTTTTTTTAATGCAGAGTTACCCATATTCATCGTCATTACATCCGCTCCTAGTCTTTTTCCAGCTAAATCAAATGAACTCTGTGTCCTTGTAGAAGGTTCAAAAAATAAGTTTATTTGAGTTTTTCCCCTAAGGACATCTAGTTTTTTAGAACTTCCTCTGTTTAATTTTATGAAGGATTTTGCTTCGTTTAAAATCTCTTTTGCCTCGAGAACTGATAAATTTTGAATACCTAATAGATGTTTGGGAGTGTTTTTAATAGCTGTAACTTTTTTTTCAGTTGCCATTAAAATCAACTCTATAGGCCTTTTACTATATTATATCAAGTATTTTTTTTATGATAATAATCTAGAATTCCTTGAAGTATAAATTGAGCAGAATTCTCGTCTAATTTCTTCACTTTTTTTGATGAATTAATTGCTAAATCATTAGATAGATTAAAGGCTCCCTGGCTAGATAGCCTCTCATCCCATAAAGTGATATTTTCTGTAATATCTTTTGAAAGATTTTTAGCTAGATCTTTAGCTGATTGTGAAGAAGGCCCTTCCGTTCCATCCATATTAATTGGATTACCTATGACTATTCCGTCTATGTCATATTCTTTGACAATTTTCTTAATTTGATCAACTAGGTCTCTATAATTTTCTTTAATAATCGTGGTGTATGGCGTAGCTACAATTTTATTTTCATCTGATAGAGCTATTCCTATTCTTTTGCCGCCAGGATCAATACCTATTAATCTTGATTTTTTCTTAGTTTTTTCAATAAATACGTCAATATCGAGCATGAAATTTACCTAATTTGTGATAAAACACATTTAAATTAACTTATTGCACAAATGTCCTTAGATAAAGAGAAAATTAAACATGTAGCAAAATTAGCTCGAATTTCAGTTGATGAAGCTAAAGTAGATAGCTTAACCAAAGATTTAAACTCAATTTTCAAGTTTATTGAACAATTAAATGAACTGAATACTGATAAAGTTGAACCCTTAACATCGATTTTAAACCAGTCTTTGAGATCAAGGAAAGACGAAATCAGTGATGGCAAGATAAGAGAAAAAATTCTAAAAAATTCTCCAAAAAAAAATGAGGAGTTTTTTGTAGTTCCAAAGGTGGTTGAGTAATGAGCAATATAACTAATCAAAGTTTAAGTGAAATTTTGGAAAGTATAAAGTCTAAGAAGATATCCTCATTAGAACTTACACAAGCATATATAAAGAACATTGAAAATGCAAAAAAATTAAATGCTTTTGTAACTACAACATTTGATCAAGCATTAGAAAATGCAAAAAAATTTGATAACAAATCAAATAATGAACAACTTCTTAGCGGAGTACCTTTAGCTGTAAAAGATTTATTTTGTACTGAAAATGTTAAAACTACGGCTGGAAGTAATATTTTAAATAATTTTGTTCCTTCATATGAGTCTACTGTAACAAAAAATTTATGGAACAATGGAGCTTTTTTACTTGGAAAATTAAATTGTGATGAATTTGCTATGGGTTCTTCGAATGAAACAAGTTTTTTTGGAAACGTTATTAATCCTATCGGAGATCATCTAGTTCCAGGTGGTTCTTCAGGGGGATCTTCTTCTGCTTTGGTGGCTGATCTTACTCCTGCAACAATTGGAACAGATACAGGTGGGTCTATTAGGCAGCCTGCATCATTTACTGGCACTGTAGGTCTCAAGCCAACTTACGGTCTTTGTTCGAGGTGGGGTATCGTTGCTTTTGCTTCTTCATTAGACCAAGCAGGACCAATGACTAAAACAGTAAATGATTGCTCAATTATGCTTGAGGCAATGTCTGGTTTTGATGAAAAAGATTCAACCTCAATTAATAAAAAAAAAGAAACATACTCAAAAAATTTAAAAGATAATATCAAAGGATTGAAAATTGGTATCCCTAAAGAGTATCGAGTAGATAATATGCCAAAGGAAATTGATGAACTTTGGGAAAAGGGAAAAAAAATATTAAAAGATTTAGGAGCACAGTTAATTGATATTTCATTACCCCACACAAAGTATGCTTTGCCTACTTACTATATTGTTGCACCTGCGGAAGCTTCATCAAATTTAGCAAGATATGATGGCGTAAGATATGGCTACAGATCACAAAAAGGAAAAGATTTAATTGAAATGTATGAAAACACTAGATCAGAAGGATTTGGTGATGAAGTAAAGAGAAGAATATTAATAGGCACTTATGTTTTGTCGTCTGGTTATTACGATGCCTATTATTTAAAAGCCCAAAAAGTAAGACAATTAATAAAAAAAGATTTTGATGATAGTTTTACTAAAGTTGATGCTATTTTAACGCCTTCAACACCAAGCTCAGCATTTAAGATAGGAGAAAAAACTAATGATCCTGTATCAATGTATTTAAATGACATTTTTACGGTACCAGTAAATTTAGCTGGATTACCAGCCTTATCTCTTCCTGCTGGATTAGATAAACAGGGCTACCCACTTGGTTTACAATTGATAGGTAAAGCCTTAGATGAACAAAAAATTCTCAATATTGGTTACGCATTCGAAAAGAATTGTGGTTATAAAAATGAAATTAAAAAGTGGTGGTCATGAGCAAAGAAAAATTTGATTATTTTATAAATGGTGAGAAAGGGAAGTATGAAGTAGTTATAGGTTTAGAAGTTCATGCTCAAGTCCTTTCTAATTCAAAACTTTTTTCAGGCTCCTCAACTAAATTCGGAGCTGATCCTAACAAACAAGTAAGTTTAATTGACTCTGCTTTTCCCGGAATGCTACCAGTTATCAATGAGGAGTGCGTGAAACAAGCTGTAAGAACAGGCTTAGGTTTAAATGCAAAAATAAATAATTATTCAGTATTCGATAGAAAAAATTATTTTTATGCAGATCTTCCACAGGGCTACCAGATTTCCCAATATAAAAATCCTATTGTTGGTGAAGGAAAAGTTTTACTGGATATGCCTTATGGTTCAAAAGAAATTGGTATTGAAAGGCTTCATTTAGAACAGGACGCAGGTAAAAGTATCCATGATATGGATCCTTCAAGCACCTATGTTGATTTAAATCGTTCTGGAATAGCTTTAATGGAAATCGTTAGCAAACCCCATCTTCGTTCGCCCGATGAAGTAAATGCTTACATAAAAAAATTAAGAACCATTATGAGATACTTGGGCACATGTGATGGCAATATGCAAGAAGGTTCATTAAGAGCAGATGTAAATGTATCAGTAAGAAAAGTAGGCGATAAAAATTTCGGCACAAGATGTGAAATTAAAAATGTAAATTCAATTAAATTTATGCAAATGGCGATTGAATATGAGGCTAATCGACAGGTTGAATTACTAGAAGATGGAAAAGTGATAGATCAAGAAACAAGATTATTTGATACAAAAAAAAATGAAACAAGATCAATGAGATCAAAAGAAGATGCTCACGATTATAGATACTTTCCTGATCCAGATCTTTTACCATTAAAACTTGAACAAAAATTAATTGATGATTTAAAAAAATCTTTGCCTGAGTTGCCAGATAATAAGAAGGAGAGATTTATTCAAGAATATGGGCTTAACTCATACGAAGCAAACGTATTGGTTTCCGAAAAAGAAATCTCTGATTATTATGAGGAAGTTGCAAAATTATCTGACAAAAAACTAGCAGCTACATGGATGATGGGTGATTTATTTGCAATGCTCAACGACAAAGGACTTAATATTTCTAACTCACCAATTTCTTCTAAAAATTTTGCTGAGTTAGTACAATCAATTAAATCTGGAGAGATTTCAGGAAGAATAGCAAAAGAAGTTTTCGAAATTATGGTTGAAAGCGGTGATAACCCAAAAAAAATCATAGAGTCAAAAGGGATGAAACAACAAAGCGATCCTAAAGAATTAGAAAAAATGATTAATGAAATACTATCAAAAAATAAAGATAAAGTTGATCAATATAAAGCTGGAAAAGAAAAATTGTTTGGTTTTTTTGTTGGACAGGTTATGAAATTATCTGGCGGGAAAGCAAACCCCCAATTGACAAATGAAATTCTAAAAAAGCTTTTAAAAGGCTAATTATGCCTAAAAAATTAGATTTAACTGAAAATCTTGAAAAATACATTATTGATCATTCAGAGCCTTTGACTGATGTTCAGAAAGAGATAATTCAATATAATATGAGTCTTGGTGATCAACAGAGATTGCAAATTTCAGTTTCTCAAGCACAATTTCTACAAACATTAATTAAAATCTCTAATATTAAAAAGATTTTAGAAATAGGAAGTTTCACAGGTTTTAGCGCTTTATCAATGGCCTTAGCCCTTCCATCTGATGGTCTTCTAATTAGCTTAGATAAAAGTCCTGAATTCAGTATTAAAGCACAATCATTTTATAAAAAAGCAAATGAAAAAAAAATAAAGCAAATTGTAAAACCTGCTACTGAAAGCCTTAATGAATTGAAAGATTCAAGTCAAAGATTTGATTTAATTTTTATTGATGCTGATAAAGAAAATTACCTTAAATACTATGAAGCATCTATGGATCTTATTAATAAAAATGGACTTATTGTTATAGATAATGTTTTATGGCACGGAGAAGTAATAGATGATACGAAAAACGATAAATTTACAAATATTATAAGGGAATTTAATACACACATTAAGAAAGATAGCAGAGTTGCAAAAAATATTATTCCAATAGGTGATGGACTTACAATTTGTATTAAAAAATAATGTATACAGTTTTTGGTTTTTATAAATTTAAAAAGATTAAATTTTTGAAAAAATATAAATCTCTATTTCAAAAAGAAATTTTAAAAAAAAATGTGAGGGGCACAATAATTTTATCAGCAGAGGGTATAAATGGAACAATTGCAGGCAAAAAAGATGATATTAGTAAAATAATTAAGATTATAAAAAGACAGTTTCGATTGAAAGATTTTGATAGTAAGAATATTTCTAAGAGTCTTTTTCAACCATTCCACAAAGGTAAAATAAAAATCAAAAATGAAGTTGTCCCATTGGGTTTAAAAATAAACCCGAATAATAAAAGACTTAATAGATATGTTTCTGGAAAGTCATGGAATAAACTTATTTCAAATAAAGAAACTTTAGTTATAGATGCTAGAAAGCCATTTGAATATGATGTGGGTACCTTTAAAAATTCTAAAAATCCAAATATTCAAAATTTTAGAGATTTTCCAAAATATCTAAAAAAAGTCGATAAAACCAAACCTGTAGCAATGTTCTGCACTGGAGGAATTAGATGTGAAAAGGCCTCGATATTTTTAAAAAGAAAAGGTTTTAAAAATGTTTTTCAATTAAAAGGTGGAATACTTAATTATTTGAAAAAAACTGAGAGGAAAGACAGTCTATGGAAAGGAGAATGTTTTGTTTTTGATAATAGAGTATCTCTTAAACACAAATTAAAACACGGAACTTACTCTGTATGCAGTGGATGTCGAATGACTTTTTCAACAAAAGATAAAAAATCTTACAAATTTGAGGAGGGGGTCTCGTGCCCAAGGTGTTATGACACACTCTCAAATTCACAAAAAACAAGATTTCGCATGAGGCAAAATCAAATTAATCTTGCTAAAAAAGCTGGAAGAAAGCATAAATTTCAAAAGGAATATTAATTATGGATTTGACTAAAGGTTCAATTTGGCAACTTTTAAGAAAAGTGACCATACCTGCAAGCACAGGATCCCTTTTTCAAACTTTTTATAATCTAGTCGATACTTATTTTGCGGGTAGAATTTCACCAGAAGCGTTAGCAGCGATTGCAAAATCATGGCCAATATACTTCATAGCAATAGCTGTTGCAGTCGGTATTGGAGCCGGAACTACAGCTTTAATCAGTAATTCAATTGGAGCCAAAGAGGATAGGAAAGCCTCAATGTACGTTGCTCAATCAATAGTATTAGCAATCGTAATTTCAATTTTCGTAACTTTATTTGGCTTAAATTTTTCTGATGAACTCTTGAGAATTATGGGTTCTACTGAAGAAAGTATAATCTTAACACGTGAATATTTAGATATAATTTTTTTTGGAGCTATCATTGTATTAGTTCAACTATCTTTAAACGGAACTTTAAATGCCCAAGGTGATACAAAAAGTTACAGAAATGTTTTAATTTTTACCTTTTTCTTAAATATTTTTTTAAATCCATTATTTATTTTTGGTTATGGATTTATACCCGCATTTGGAATCGCTGGTTTAGCTATCGCTACGCTAGTTTCTCAGTGTATTGGGTTAATATATTTAGCTAATAAAGTCTATTGCTGTAAATTAAAAAAATTCCTTTATCTAGAATGCTTTAAACCAAAAATTGAGTACTTAAGCTTGCTCTTCAAACAATCAGTGCCAATAATGTTTACTATGTTGATGATAATGTTTGGTGTATTTAATATTTTCTATTTTGTTGGTCAATTTGGAGAATTAGCTACAGCGGGTTATGGTACCGCTGTAAGAATAGAACAAGTTTTATTGTTACCAGTCATAGGTTTAAATACAGCTGTTTTATCAATTGCAGGTCAAAATTTTGGTGCAAAAATGTATTTCAGAGTAAAAGAAGTATATGGAAAAGCTCTGATGTTTGGTTCAGGATTTATGGTATTAGCAGGTATATTTGTTTATCTAACTTCAGAAATTATAATCTCTTTTTTTACTAATGATTTAGAAGTAATCCGAAGAGGAGCACTTTACTTACAGGTAGCAGCTTTAATTGGGCCCGTGTATCCCGTCTTCTTTATTACCTCTGCTTTATTTCAGGCACTGAAAAGACCAATTTTTAGTTTATACATGACAATTCTAAGACTAACGTTAATACCATTTATGTCATTATGGTATGTCATAAATATTAGAAATGGTGAATATCAAGATATTTTCTATACGATTTTAGTAACTAATTGGATGATGGGATTAGTTGTATTAACTTTCGTACCATTCTTTTTAAAAAGAGTTTTTAGAATTTCTTTTAAAAAATTATTTGTATTCTAGCTTATTCTCTAATTTTCTTACAAAATAGGATACTACTAGGATTAGCACCAGGTATTCTAGAATTAAAAAAGTATAAATTTCTAAGGGCCTGTAAGTGGTGGTGACCAGCTCATTAGCTTTTCTTGTTAAATCTCCTATACCTATAATTGATACTAGAGAGGACATTTTTAAAACATAAACAAATTGATTTCCCATGGCTGGTAATACAACTTTAATCGCTTGCGGAAGAATTACTAATCTCATCTTTCTCCAGAAATCCATTCCTAAAGACTCTGATACTTCATGTTGACCTTTTGAAATTGAATTAATTCCTGCTCTAAAAATTTCTGCTTGAAACGCACTCTCACTAATGGTCAAAGCTATTATTCCAGATACGAATGGTGAGAAACTCACTCCAATCATGATTGGAAGGCCATAATAAATCCAAAGAATTAAAACTAATAAAGGGATGGCTCTAACAATTTCTACGTATGTTATATTAAAATAAGTTAAGAATTTATTATTTGACAATGAAGGTAGAGCAACTATCAAACCGATAATCATAGCTAGAATTATTGAAACTACTGAAATATAAATCGTAGTTGTAATTCCACTAATTAAAAATTTAAGATTAGTTAAACCATCTATATTATCTGGACTTAGAATATACCAACCCCATTCATAGTTAGAACTACATCCTTGAAGCAAAAATAGAATAGAAATTATTTTTAAAAATTTCACTAATTGACTATATTTGTAAATGGGAGGTATTGAAACTTAAATTATAAGCTTTTTAGATCGTACTTTGCCAGTAAAGTTTTAAAAAATCCAGATGATTTCTTTTTCTCAATCCAATTGCTGACGTAATCATTCCACACTTTGTCACCTTTTGGAACCATCATGGCTAAAAATGCTGGATTTTTTCCTCCATCAGGAACTATAGCTAATTGAGGATATTTAATAACTAGTTTGTTTGCTTCTGTTGAACTTGTTATATTTCCATCAGCTCTTCCTGCTAAAACTTCTTGAAAGTCTCTTGCAGGAGCTTCAACGGATTGAAGTTTTGATTTTGGAAAAAATTCTTTTGCTTTTTCTTCCTGAGATGTTCCTAACGTTGTAGCTATTGTAACACTACCATTATTTAAGGACTCCCAAGTTGAAAACTTTTTTAAATTCTTTTTTAAAACAAGTGGGACTGTTGCATACTTGTAATATGTAGCGGTAAACCCAGCTACTTCTGCTCTTTTTGGTGTTTTGGTTACACTTGTTGATATATCGTATCTATCAGCTGTTATTCCTGCAACGATAGTTTTCCACTCTGCAGGCACAAATTTCACTTTCACGCCTAAATCTTTAGCTAGCTCATTCATCACATCAATATCAAATCCTTTGTACTTGTTTGTTTTTGGATCTTTCATTGACATTGGATCCCAGTCTCCTGTCGTACCAACTCTTAACTCTCCACTTTTTTTGATTGAGTCTAGTTTAGATGCTGCTTGAGCACTTGTTGTTACAAGTAATACTAATAATATTGAAAAAATTTTCTTAATCACGTTATGTTATTATCTAATCTCTCTCTTTTTTTCGATTTGCAATTTGACCCACTTTAACAACCTTTTGAAAAGGGGTTGACTGAAAGGCAGTTTATCAGCTATAAAGAACAAAACAAGAACATTTATGAAGCTAACAATACCTTATTATTTACATAAAGTGGGAGCCGGTTTTCCTTCTCCGGCAACAGATTATATCGAGGACGATATAGATCTAAACTCTCATCTCATAACAAATGCACCAGCCACTTTCATCATTAGAGTACAGGGTAAATCTATGACTAATGTGGGTATATATGATGGAGATCTATTAATAGTAGATAAAAGCTTAAACCCAAAAAATTTTTCCACTGTTATAGCAAATATCAATGAAGAACTTGTAGTTAAAACTCTGGTTAAAAGTAAGGGTAACAACTACTTAACATCAGGTTCAAGAAATACATCAGATCGAATTAATTTAACAGAAAATCCAGAAATAATAATTTGGGGAGTAGTAACATATGTCATACACAAACAGCAGTAGAAAAAAAGTTGCATTAATTGACTGTAATTCATTTTATGTTTCTTGTGAAAGATTATTTAATCCTAAAATACAAAATGTACCAGTCGTAGTGTTATCTAATAATGATGGATGTGTAATATCAAGATCTACTGAAGCAAAAAAACTTGGAATAAGAATGGGAGAACCATATTTTAAAGTTAAAGATTTGGTTAAAAAAAACAAAGTTCAGATATTTTCTTCAAACTATGCATTATACGGAGACCTTTCTAGACGAGTGATGAAAGTTTTAAAAGGTTTCACTGATAAAATTGAAATCTATTCTATAGACGAAGCATTTTTAGATTTATCACATATCAAAGATGAACAAGTTGAAGAATACGGAAAACAAATAAGAGAAAGAGTTTTAAGATGGACAGGAATACCAACGAGTGTAGGAATTTCAAATACAAAAACTTTAAGCAAAGTTGCCAATCATATAGCTAAAAAAAATAAAGCAGGAGTAATATTTTTAAAAGAAAATATTGATAATATATTAAAAGATTTTGATATTGCAGATGTATGGGGAGTAGGAAAACAGTTATCAAAGCTATATATTAAAAATGGAATAGACAACGCTTATAAACTAAAGAATATTTCAAATACATGGGTTAAGAAAAGCACAAATGTTTTAGGTGCAAAAACAGTAATGGAGTTAAGAGGAATTTCTTGTATAGATTTAGAAACTGAGGAAACAAGAAGAAAAAGCTGTTGTGTATCAAGATCGTTTGGAAAAAAAGTCGAGAGTTTAGATAAATTAAAAGAGTCTATAACTACTCATTGTTTAAATGCGTCAGAAAAAATAAGAACAGATAAACAAACTACAAGAGCTGTTACTATATTTATCAGAACAAGCCCATTTGATAAAAATAGAAAATACTATTCAAATTCTATTACTATTGAATTGCCTGTGGCAACTAATAACAGCATTGAACTTGTAAAAACTGCGATTACTGGACTAGGAAAGATTTATAAATATGGTTATTTCTACCAAAAAGCTGGAGTCATTTTATCGAAGCTTAGAGACGCTTCTGAAAAAGAGCTAAATTTATTAGCACCAATTTTAGAGAATAAATCTCAACCATTAATGAGAGCAATCGATTTTACCAATGCAAAATATGGACGAAATGCAATCAGTATAGCTCAAGCTGGTATAAGTAACGATTGGAAAATGAGAAGAGAACACTCATCTAGAATAGATACAGCTTCATTTGACTTCCTGCCTAAAATAAATATATAATTTGTAGAAGGGGTGTCATAAAGACTGAGATCATACCCAAAGAACCTGACCGGTAATTCAGTAAGGGACAAATGAAAGATATATACCTATCAACACAAACAACACTAATTATTACTCTAGTGGTAGGCGCTTTTTTTATCGCCTTAGGTTATATAAATTTAAAAAAAATTTCAGATAATAAAAGCCTCATAATTGGTGACAGAAATGAGAGTATTTTTTCATTAACAACGAGTTTATCAGCATCTGCCTTGGGAGCTTGGATATTATTTGGACCAGCTTCAGCAGCAACTTGGGGAGGAATAGGGGCAGTAATTGGATACGCATTAGGCACGGCTGCACCTATGTTATTTTTATTAAATTTTGGCCCGAAAATAAGGAAAGAGTTTCCTAACGGGATGTCTTTAACTGAGTTCATAAAAAGAAGATTTGGGACTGGAATTTTAAAGATAATGTTAATCTTAATTCTATTTTATTTAACAATCTTCTTAATAGCCGAAGTAACAGCAATAGCTTTTTTATTAAATTTAATCTCGAAAACACCTTTATGGATAACATCTGGACTAACTTTAATCATATGTCTTTTATATATATTAAGAGGTGGATTTAACCTTTCGATTATTACAGATAAATATCAATTTATAATAGTCTTAAGTATAATATTATTTTCTATATTTTTAATATTAGGAAATTTAGAAATAAATAGTTATGAACTAATTAAAAAAAATTCTGCAAAACTTATAAGTAAAAATTATATTCCAAATTACACTGCTGGATTAACATTTTTTATTGCTGTAGCAGCAACAAACCTATTTCACCAGGGTAATTGGCAACGTGTCTTTGCTGCAAAAAATAACTTTGTTTTAAAAAAAAGTTTAATTTACTCATCAATTATATCTTTTTTTATTGTTTTTTGGATGGGCTATACAGGTCTTATATCCTTTTCACTTGACCCTAAAATAAAACCTGATTTAGCTTTTTTTAAATTAATATTATTAAATGATAATGTTTTAATAATTGTTTCTATTTTAGTTTTAGCCCTAGCTTTAACATTAAGTACTATTGATACACTAATTAACGCTATTTCAAGTCTTATAATTATTGAAGGAAAAGAAATTAATAAATTTTTAAGTGGTAGAGAAATAAAAAATAAAAGCAATAAATTAATTTTATTATTATGCTTGATTGTTTTTGTTTTTGCTTCGAAAGGCTATAGTATCTTATATCTATTTTTATTTGCGGATCTACTATGTTGCGCAGCTGTTTTAACGATATTCTATGGTTTTTTTAAGAAAAAAATTAATACCAGATTATCGTTATTCTCAATAATTTTAGGTTTAAGCTCAGGGTTATTATTTTTCCCAGGTCAAAATTTCCAATCAAGTTTATTAGTAGGTAATATTATGTCTGTAGAAAATTTTAGTCCGGTAATCTTATCAAACTTACTATTCATTTCATTTATTGTAGCAATAATTGTGCCACTTATTATACTTACGATTTACTCTTTACGTAATTCATTAAGATAAATAGATACAGCTATCCAAATTATTACGAAACCAAAAAACTTTTCCAAGGTTAGAATCTCATCAAAATATGTTATTCCCAAAAGAAATTGAGATGTTGGAGTTAAAAATAAAATCATACTTGCTGGACCGATTCCAATAATTTTAAAACCTAAAGTATATAAAAAGAGAGGCACCAAAGTCATGAATCCAGACCAAAATAAATAAAAAGATAATAGAGGTTCTTCATATGAAAAAACATTTAGGTTTAAATTTATTAGATAAATAAACAATACAATTGCTATAGGAGAAATTAATAATGTCTCAATTAGTAGACCTATATCTGATGAGACTTTAATTTTTTTTCTTATTAATCCGTAAATACTAAAGGTTATTGCAACAGTTAAACCAATCCACGGTAATTCACCTAACTTTAGTAAAAAGTAAAATAAGGAAATTACAACTAGTACAATAGCAATAAATTGATTTCTATTAAGTTTTTCTTTCAAAAATACTCTTCCTAAAAAGACACTTATTATTGGGTAAATATAATAGCCTAAACTTGAATCTAATAATCTATTTACACTGACGGCATAAAGCCAGGTTCCCCAATTTATACTTACCAATAAACCTGATACAAAAAGTAATAATTGATTTTTTTTCTTTTTGAAAATTTTAATAAATTCAGGCCATTTTTTATAAAAACTTGTTGTAAGGATTAAAAGAACTGCAGTCCAAAGAGTTCTGTGAACAGTTAATTCAATAAATGATGCAAAAGATACAAATTTGAAAAAAACCGTCCCCACAACACCCCACCAAAGAGATGCAAAAGCAGCATAAAAAATTCCTGATAACTGTTTTTGTTGCATTACAAAGTTGGTGCAATATAAGTTAATTTTCTTTATAAAGATACGTAAAGCTTGTGGTGAGATGGGTGAGTTGGTTTAAACCAGGAGTTTGCTAAACTTCCGTAGTATTTAACTATGCTACCGAGGGTTCGAATCCCTCTCTCACCGCCAATTAGTTAAAATAACTATCTATTTGTACCGGTTCTTTTCTTAAAATATATTTGTAAACGTTGATGTTTTCTAAAACTCGTTGAACATAATTTCTAGTTTCTTCAAATCTAATTTGCTCAATCCAATTAATATAAGAAATTTGACCTTTAGAAGGGTCTCCATTTACTCTCCTCCAAGTTTTTACTCTATTCGGGCCCGCATTGTACGCGGCAATAGCAAACGGGAAAACGCCATTATAATCATTAAGCAATCCATTAAAATAATATGAACCAAGCTTAATGTTGTATTCTGGATCTGCTGTTAGTCGACTGATACTGTAAGGTAGTTTTGCTTGTTTAGCAACGATCTTAGCAGTGTACTTCATTAACTGCATCATACCTCTAGCTCCAGCCCAACTATTAGCTTTCCTGTCAAATTCACTTTCTTGTCTGATTATTGCAAGAACAATTTCTTGTTTAGGCATCTGTTTATTATTTACAATTTTTGGAGTGGCAATAACTGGATAATTATATTTATTTAAAAATCTTTTTTCATAGGATGCTTTTTTTGATATTTGAATTGCAAAATCGTATCTTTCAACAGATGTAGATAACTCTGCTGCTAAAACTTCACTACCTTTCTCAATATTAAGTTCAGCCAAATGTTTAAGAATATCTTTAGCATATTGGCTTGCATCAAGTTCATGCAATAGAATAACATGTTTAATTAGTTTGTTTTTTTTAAATTCTTTTTCATAATCCTTATCAAAATTACTTTCGTCTCTTAATTCAAAATTTCCACCAGGATTAACTTTATTGAAAGCAAGTTGTCCATAATAAGTCATTGGAAATTTCGCTGCTTCTGAAAAAAATTTATTAGCGGTTTCCTTTTCATTTAATTTTTCATATGATTCTCCTAACCAATATGCACCTCTAGCTAAGCTAATCGGATAGCCGACATTATTGTAAAAATTTTGAAAATGATTAATTGCATACTCAGGAGATTTTAAAAAAGTTAAAGCTATCCAGCCAGATAGCCATTCAGCCTCTGCAAAGGACGGACCTGATGATAGGGAGTGTTCACTAGCTACTTTGTATGCTGTCTTATATCTTTTTTTATAAATTAAACTTCTTGTGACACTCTCTCTCTGTTCCCACCATTTATCCGGTCTAACCATTTGTGTCTCAGTTTTATTCGCGTTTTGATATAAAATTTCTAAAGATCCGTCTAATCGTCCTCTTCGATTTCTCCATCTCAATCTATCAAACTCTAAACCTGGATCTTTTTTTAAATATTGAGGTACCTTTGCTATTGCATTGTCTACACCGTAAGAGTTACTCATTAAAATTTGTCTTGCATTATAAAGAGCTCTTTGATCTGTAGGCAAATACTTGAGCATTCTTTTTAGATCCCAATATTTTCTTTCCCATGCTAAATAATCAGCTCTTTTTACATGATCATCTGAGGTAATAAATTTTTTAAATTTAGCTCTGTAATAACCCAAATCATTTTTTCTTATTTCAGCAGTGATCCATCCTTCTTTAACTAACTCTTTGACTTTTTCTAGTTTTCCTTGTTCTAGATAGGCCTCAGCTAATTTAATTTTACCTAAACCACCTAATGGAGGATATTTTTCAAACCAATTAATTACTGATGTAGGTGAGTTATTTTTTAAATATATTTTTTCTTCTGCTAAATACCTTATTCTGCTAATCCTTGGATAATAGTCATTTTGTTCTATAAATTTTTTATATTCACTAAATGATGCTCCATTTCTAGTGGTTTTAAGATGCATCCAAGTAATTAATTTTCTGAACTCACTATCTTTAACCTTTTGGGCACTTTTTAAAGCACTATTCCATTTTTTTTGTTTAATAAAATCAATTGTTTCTTTAGCTCTCTTAAAATCTTTTTTATTAAGAACTTTTGAACTTTTTACTTCTTTTGATGAAACTTTATATGTAATTGGTTTTTTTCTAGGGTACACAAATGTAGATGTTACCTGTGTTTTTACATCATCTTTAAGCTCTGTTTTTATTTCTTTTTCTTTAGTAGGCTCTTTTTTTTGTTCAACTACGGCTGGTTTAGTCTCACCTTTTTTTCCTAATAATGGCTTCGGCACAGGTAGATTTTTATTAATACTTTCTTGGATCTGTTTTTCTGACTTTTTAAAAATTGATGGTTTTTTTTGAGGTAATAAGAAATCTGTTTCTGAATAAACGATACTAATTTTCAAAAATGATAATAAAAATACTAGACTAATTAATCTATTAAGCATAAGTTTAAGGATATCTACCTTATATTGTTTTATGCTTAAAGGATCAATTGTTGCATTAATAACCCCATTTAAAGATGATAATCTTGATGAAAACACATATAGAAGTTTAATTGATTATCACTTAAATAACGGCACTAATGGCATAGTCCCCGGAGGCACAACTGGAGAATCTCCTACTTTATCTCATAGTGAACACAAAAAAATTATAGAGATAGCGATTAAAGAATGTAGTGGAAAAATACCTGTGATATCTGGCACAGGATCTAATTCAACGGATGAAGCTGTTGAACTATCTCAATACGCAGAAAAAGCCGGTTCAGATGCATTATTAGTTGTTACACCATATTACAACAAACCAACACAAGAGGGCTTGTACCAACATTATAAAAAAATAAACGATAGTGTTGGAATACCAATTATAATTTATAACATTCCTTCAAGATCAGTAATAGATATGTCAGTTGAAACCATGAGCAAACTATATGAACTAAAAAATATAGCCGGTGTAAAAGATGCAACTGGTGACTTAAATAGAGTCGATCAGCAATTAAAAGCAATGGGAAAAGATTTTATTCAGCTTACTGGAAATGACGATAATGCTCTTGAGTTTAATAAAAGAGGTGGAGTGGGTGCTATTGGAGTCACAGCAAATATAGCTGCAAAAATTTCGTCTGATTTTCAAAAAGCTTGTGAGCAAAAAAATGAAGAAGCAGTATCGTTAGATAAGATCCTACAGCCTTTACATTCAGCGTTATTTATTGAAAGCAATCCTTCACCAGTGAAATATGCAGCATCATTATTAGGTATGTGCAATCCATCTGTAAGATTACCGTTAGTTGAAATTAGAGAAGAAACAAAAAAGAAAGTTTCAGCAGCACTTAAAGTAGCTAAATTACTTTAATGAAACAAAATATAGCGCCCGGAAGAAAAATAATTTGTTTAAATAGAAAAGCTAGTTTTAATTATTTTTTTTTAGAAACGTTAGAGGCAGGTATTTCCTTAAAAGGATCAGAAGTCAAATCGCTAAGAGAGGGCAAAGGAAGCATTGCAGACTCATACGCCATAGATAACAACGGTGAATTATTTTTAATTAATTCTCATATCCCACTTTACAGACAATCATCCTATAACAACCATAATCCTAAAGGTGAAAGAAAACTTCTTTTAAAGAGGCGAGAAATTAATAAGTTGATTGGAAGAATAAATCAGGAAGGTTTGACTATTATTCCTATAAAGATGTATTTCTTTAAAGGAAAAGTTAAAATTGAAATTGCCGTTGCAAAAGGAAAAAAAGTTTATGATAAAAGACAAGTAAAGAAAAAGAGAGATTGGAACAGAGAAAGAGCACGATTGTTAAGTAGAAATAATAAATGATACACCTTAATATTGGATCAAATCTGAATTCTATTCATGGTTCTAGATTTGATAATATTTCAATTTCAATACAGTTACTCATTGAAGCAAAAATTAAAATTGAAAAAATTTCTAATTTTTATGAAACACCTTCTTATCCAAATCAGAAACTACCAAAGTTTCTTAATGTAGGGATTTTAGTAAATAAAAACTTAAATCTTTTAAAATTATTTAAAGATATAAATTTAATCCAAAAAAAAATTGGTAGGAATAAAACAAAGAAAAACGATCCTAGAATAATTGATATTGATATAGTTGATTTTAATGGTTTAATAAAAGACTCAAAAGACCTTGTTTTACCACACCCAAGAGCACATTTAAGAAATTTTGTTTTATATCCAATTTTAGAAATTGATCCTAAATGGTCACATCCAATTTTAAAGAAAAATGCTCGTTTTTTAATTAATAAGTTGAGTCAAAAATCAAGGATAGAGATTACAAGATTAAATAAAAATGTTAAAATAAAGCATGATTAACAATAATGAATTAATTAATCAGATTAAATCTTACAATAAATTTTTAAATTCAGAGTCATTAAGCAAGGCATATGACTTTGCTTTAGAGGCTCATCAAAACCAAAAAAGAGAAGAGGGTGTCCCATATATTATTCATCCAGTTGCAGTAGCAAAAATTTTGACAGAATTAAAATTAGATAGTGCAACAATAACAACTGGACTTCTTCATGACACGATAGAGGATACTAACGTAACCTATGCAACTGTTAAAAAAGAATTTGGTGAAGAAGTTGCTAATTTAGTCGATGGTGTAACTAAAATTTCTGCATTAGAGGATAAGGCATCTACAGATTCTAAAGCTGAAAATTTTAGAAAATTAATCTTAGCAACATCTAAGGATATACGAGTTTTATTAGTCAAACTTGCCGACAGATTACACAATATGAGGACAATTCAATTTGTAAAAGATAAAGACAAAATAATTAGAAAAGCAAAAGAGACTATGGAAATTTATGCTCCTCTTGCTGACAGAATGGGCATGAATAGAATTAGAGATGAATTAGAAGATTTATCTTTTGAAGTTTTAAACAAGGAGGCTAGAGATCTGATATTGGAAAGATTGAATTTTATTAAAAACAACAAAGAAGATACTTTTAAAATTATTTCACATGAATTAATCGAACTTTTGAAAAAAAACGGCATTACAGCAACTATAACTGGAAGAGAAAAAACTCCGTTTTCAATCTGGAGAAAAATACAAAATAAAAAAGTTTCACTTGAACAGCTAACAGATATAATTGGTTTTAGAGTGATGGTTAATACAATTGAAGACTGCTATAAAACTTTAGGAATTTTTCATAGCAAATTTCCAACTATACCTGGAAAATTTAAAGATTATATTTCTACACCTAAAATTAACAATTATAAATCTATACACACTGCAGTAATAGGGCCCAAAAAAAATAGAATTGAAATTCAAATAAGAACACATGAAATGAATGAATTTGCCCAAAGGGGGATCGCTTCACATTGGAAATATAAGTCTTCTGAAAAATATTCAGACTTGTCTTGGAAAGAATATGATTGGTTAAGAGACTTAGTTGAAATAATTGAAGCTGGAACAAGTCCAGAGCATTATTATGAATTTACAAAACTCCAAATGTTTCAAGAAAACGTATTTTGTTTCACTCCTAAAGGAGCAGTTATAAAGTTGCCCAAAAAAGCTACCCCAATAGATTTTGCATACGCTGTTCACACTAAAATTGGAGATAGCGCGACAGGGTGCACTGTTAATGGAAGTCATGCTACCCTACAAACAATTTTAAAAAATGGAGATATCGTGAATATTGAAACTTCTAAGAATGCATCACCTTCTCTTCATTGGTTGACTTCATCTACAACTGGCAAAGCAAGATCTTCAATTAGAAGATATTGGCAGGATAAATCTATGGGAAACCAAGTTTCTAAAAAAAATTATTCTAGCACAATCCAAGTTGACTTACCCCACAAACCAGGTGCTTTAGGTAATATTAGTTCTTTAATTGGTCTTAATAAGGGAAATATAATAAATATTGAAATGATTAAAAGAGATAAGACATTTATGACTTTTTCTTTCGATTTACAAATTAAAGATTTAAAAAACTTTACCAACCTGATAAGTCAAATAAAACAAAGTAATTTAAAGTTTAAAATTATTCGACATAAACAGAAAAAAAATGCTTTCATTAGAAGACTCTTTGAAAATTTTAAAAGAAACTAACGCTCTCTTAGAAGGACATTTTATATTGTCATCTGGATTACATAGCCCTCAATATGTTCAATGTGCTCAATTGATGAGTAAACCAAGTAAGGCATTTAAAATATGCTCTTCTCTCTCTGAAAAGATAAAAAAAGAATTTAATGAATTTGATCTTATCTTATCACCTGCTATGGGAGGAATAATTGTTGGCTATGAAATTGGTAGAATATTAAATAAAGAAACTATTTTTTCTGAAAGAATTAACGGTGAATTTAAATTGCGAAGAGATTTTAAAATAAATAAAAATCAAAAAGTTTTAATAATTGAAGATGTAATAACTACTGGCAAATCAAGCTTAGAATGTTCTAAAATTGTGGAAGATAACAATGCAATTATCGTTGGATACGCTTGTTTAATAGATAGATCCAATGGAAAATCATTAATTAAAGAAAAAATAGTATCACAGGTAAAGATAAATATTCCTACTTATACAGAAAAAAATTTACCAAAAAATTTATTAACTCTTAAAGCTGTAAAACCTGGAAGTAGAAATCTTTAATGAGTAAAATAAGACTTGGTGTCAATATAGACCACGTAGCAACAGTAAGAAATGCAAGAGGAGAAAACTATCCAAGCCCATTAAGAGCAGCTCTATTTGTACAAAAAAGTGGGGCTGACTCTGTGACTATTCATCTTAGAGAGGATAGAAGGCATATTAATGACTCCGATTTAAAACAAATAAAATCTAAACTTAAAATCCCATTAAATCTTGAAATTGCAGCTACTGATGAAATGTTAAAAATAGCCTTAAAAAGAAAACCACCCTTTATATGTATAGTTCCAGAAAAAAGACAAGAGATTACAACAGAGGGGGGGCTTAATTTAAACTTTAAAAAGAATTCTTTAAAAAAAATAATAAATAAATTAAAAAAAAATAAATCAAGAATTAGTCTTTTTGTAGAACCAAATTTAAATGACATCAAAGAATCAAAAAATTTAAATGCTGATTGTGTTGAAATACATACTGGAAAATTTTGTAATTTAATAAACATAAATAAAAATTATGAAAATGAATTAAAAAAGATAAAAGCAGCTGTAAAATTAGGAAATAAGTTAGGTTTGGAAGTTCATGCTGGCCATGGTCTTACTTATAAATCTGCAAAAATATTAGCAAAAATCTCAGGCATAAAAGAATTTAATATTGGTCACTTTTTAATTGGAGAGTCAATTTTTGTTGGTCTAAATAAAACTATTAAAAATTTCAGAAAGATTATCAAGTAATGAAAATTTTTGGTGTTGGCACCGATATTGTAAAAACTAATAGAATTAAAAAATTATTAAGAGGGAAGAATGTTTTAGAAAAATTGTTTAATAAAGAGGAAATTATAAAATGCAAGAGAATAAAAAAAACAGCAAATTGTTTTGCAAAAAGATTTGCCGCAAAAGAAGCTTTTTCAAAGGCACTAGGCACCGGCATTTCAAAAGGAATTAAATTTAATCAGATAGTTGTCCTAAATGAAAAAAATGGCAAGCCCTTTATAAAATTAATTGAAAACACTAAGATAAATGTTGAAAAAAAGTTAAAGAAAAAAAATTATAAAATTTCATTATCGCTAACTGACGAGGATGAGTACGCAGTTGCTTTTGTAACAATTTCAATATGAAAAAAAAAAGTTTTATTAAAATTATCGTAGAAAATATAAAAACTTTATTAGCTGCATTGTTTATTGCTATATTGATAAGGTCCTTGATTGTTCAGCCTTTTTATATACCTTCTTCATCAATGGAGCCTACTTTATTAGTAGGCGATAGAATATTCGTAATTAAATATGTATACGGATATAGTAAACATTCTTTTCCATTTAGCCCAAATTTTTCTAGCAAGCGTTTTATGTCAAAAAACCCAAAACAAGGTGACTTAGTAGTATTTAAAACACCAGCAGATAATAGAACCGATTATATTAAAAGATTAATCGGACTACCCGGAGATGAAATTCAATTTATTAATGGAGAACTTTTTATTAATGGGAATAAAATATTAAGAGAAAAAAGTGCGCTTATAGAACCTATAAGATGTGGAAATTTCACATTTGAAACTAATACTTATATTGAAACTCTACCCAACGGAGTAAAACATTTAGCAACTTACAATAAGGCTGGATCATTACAAAATACAAAAAGATATATTGTTCCACCAAATCACTATTTTTTAATGGGGGATAACCGAGATTGTTCAAAAGATAGCAGATTCCTTGAGGAGGTTGGCTATGTTAATAATTTGAACTTGGTAGGAAAAGCAAAAATAATTTTTTTTTCAAATGACACAAAGAAAGGAAGCTTATTTAAATTTTGGAATTTACATAATTCTTTTAGATTAGAAAGGTTATTTAAAAGCTTACAATGAACAAATCTATTAAAGAATTAGAAAGCTCAATAAAATATAGTTTTAAAAATAAAGATTTGCTTCATAAAGCTTTAACCCACAAAAGTTTTAATTCAGATAACAACAATGAAAAATTAGAATTTCTAGGAGACAGAGTTCTAGGCTTAGTTATTTCAAAAAAACTTTTAGAAAAATATCCTGATGAGAAAGAGGGAATTATTGATAAAAAATTTGCGAATTTAGTGAACAAAAAAACGTGTATTAACATTGCAAGAAAACTAAATCTTAAAAAATATCTTTATTTAGGCACTTCGCAAAAAAATATAGAAAGATCTGCAGACAAGATTGTAAGTGATAGTCTCGAAGCAATAGTTGGAGCGGTATACTTAGATGGCGGAATAAAATCATCAGAAAAATTTATATTAAATTTGTGGAAAAGTTTTATTGTTAATTCTGTCATTACTTTAATTGACTCAAAAACTAAACTACAAGAGTACAGTTTAAAAAAATTTAAAAAACTACCAAAATATACTTTTTTCAAAAAAACAGGTCCTCAACACAAACCCATATTTAAGACTGAGGTAGAAATTCCAGAGTCTAAAAAGATAATTGGTGAAGGAGCTTCCAAAAAAAAAGCACAACAGAATGCTGCAGAAAAATTAATAAAAATGCTAAATATATGAACTGGGAAGATGAATGTTATCTTTTGTCTAAGAGAAAATTCAGAGAAAATGCAAATATTATTAATGTATTTTCAAAAAATAGAGGAAAAGTATCTGGAGTAGTATATGGAGGGAATTCTAGAAAAATAAAAAATTATTTACAAATATCCAATAAGCTTTATATAAATCACAATGCTAAAAACGAAAATAGGCTAGGTTATTTTAAAACTGAATTAGTAAAACCAATATCTCCATTATACTTTAATGATAAGAAACGATCTTCAGCTTTATTATCAATTTCATCAATTTTAAATGTATTATTACCAGACTCTCAACCGAACAAAAGTATTTATAATTCTTTTGAAGAATTTATTAATTCAATTAATTTAGAGAATTGGATAATTTTATACATTTTTTTTGAACTTAATTTAATTAAAGAGCTTGGTTATGATCCTAATTTAAGTGAATATAATGATAAAAATAGTGTCGATTTATCTAAAATTGCTAAAGTAAAAATTGATACTTTTACTTATGAAGTCCCAGAATATTTAATCAAAAAAAAATTACCAAAAGTCTTTGATAATAATTTAATTAAAAAATCTCTTTATTTTACAAGAAATATTATACAAAATAGGTTTTTTATTCCCTATAATTTACCGTTTCCTAAATCAAGGATATTATTGGAAAATTATTTTTTATAATTTATTTAATTTTTTGGCAATATCTAATGCAAAGTAAGTTACAATTGCACATGCACCGGCTCTTTTAAATGCCATTAAACTCTCTATTATTGCCTCATCATTTAATATTTTTTTATTAATAGCATTTTTAATTAAACTATATTCACCAGAAACTTGATAAGCAAGAACAGGTATCTTAAAATTATTTTTAATTTTACTTATTATATCTAAATATATCATCCCGGGTTTTACCATAACCATATCAGCACCTTCATTAATATCAAAACCAACTTCTCTAAAAACCTCGAAAGAATTTCTAAAGTCCATTTGATAAGTTTTTTTATCTTTTTTTAACTTTCTCTTGCTACCGACTGCGTCTCTAAATGGACCGTAAAAATTAGAGGCGTATTTAACTGCGTATGATAAAATATTAACATTTTTAAAATTACTTTTATCTAAAGCATTTCTTATATATCCAATTCTTCCATCCATCATATCTGAAGGGGCTATGATATCACATCCCATTTTAGCTTGAAGTAATGCTTGTTTTACTAAAACTTTTAAAGTTTCGTCATTATCAATTTGATCTTTTATTAAAATTCCATCATGTCCATGTGATGTATAAGGGTCAAGAGCAACATCACACATAACACCAATGGATGGAAATTTTTTTTTTATCAATCTAATGCTCTTACAAACCAAATTATCTGGATTAATTGCTTCAGAACCTAAGATATCTTTTTTACTATTTGTTGTATAAGGAAATAAAGCAACCATTGGAATTTTATAACTTTGAACCTTTTTTAATATTAAAGGTAACTTATCAACTGTATATCTATTTACTCCTGGCATCGTTTTGATTGCCTCAACCTTATTAATCCCCTCTCTTATAAAAATTGGTTGTATTAGATCTTTATGAGAAATATTATTTTCAGAGATTAAATCTCTTATCCACTTTGATTTTCTTAATCTTCTAAGCCTTGATTTTGGAAAAGAACCAGTTATTTTCATACAATATCCAGAATATTAAAATTTAAATGCGACAAATATATAATTATAATTCTAAATAGTGTAATTTAATTAATAAATATGAGCAATATAAAACTAAATACATTATTTAAAACTGTATGTATTGCCTCAGATCATGCAGGGTATAAATTAAAAGAAGCAATCAAGGACCATCTAATAAATAAAAATATTTCAACTTTTGACATGGGTCCCTACAACGATCAATCTGTAGATTACCCCGATTATGCTAAAAAGCTTGGAAATAGAATCAAACTTAAAAAAAGTGATGTTGGAATATTAGTTTGTGGATCTGGAACAGGAATGGCTATAACAGCCAATAAAATCAAATCAATTCGTGCTGCGGTATGTTATAATTTGAAGTCTACAAGATTGTCTAGACAGCATAATAATGCTAATATATTAGCTTTAGGCTCAAGATTAACTAAGAAAAAATTGTCTTTACAATTAGTAGATGTTTTTTTAAATACTAAATTTGAAGGTGGTAGACATTTAAAAAGAATAAGAAAGATATAAAAAATATGTCAATAGCAGTTAAATTAAATAAATATTTAAATAGTTTTTTTAAACTTGATTTAAAAAATGCTGATAAAGAACTATATAAATCAATTGAAGAAGAATTTTTAAGACAACAAAATCATATAGAGTTAATAGCTTCTGAGAATATTGTTTCTAAAGCTGTACTTGAAGCACAAGGTTCTGTTTTAACTAATAAATATGCCGAAGGTTATCCGGGTAAAAGATATTATGGTGGATGCGAGCATGTTGATATTTCAGAAAATTTAGCAATAGAAAGAGCAAAAAAATTATTTGATTGCAAATATGCTAATGTTCAACCTCATTCAGGAGCGCAAGCTAATGGAGCTGTATATTTAGCATTATTAAAACCAGGTGATACTACATTAGCAATGAGCTTAAATTCAGGTGGTCACTTGACTCACGGAGCAAAGCCAGCTCAGTCTGGTAAATGGTTCAACGCTCTCCATTATGAAGTTAATAAGGATACAGGGTTAATTGATTACGAAAGTGTTGAAAAACTTGCAATCGAAAATAAGCCTAAACTTATAATAGCTGGCGGAAGTGCCTATTCAAGAATAATTGATTTTAAAAAATTTAGAGAAATTTGTGACAAAGTAGGAGCTTATCTTCTTGTTGATATGGCTCATTTTTCTGGATTAGTTGCAGGAGGCGCATATCCAAATCCAACAAAGTATGCAGATGTTGTAACTTCAACTACTCATAAAGTGTTAAGAGGGCCCCGTGGTGGTATAATTCTTACAAATAGAGAAGATCTAATAAAAAAATTTAATAGCGCGATCTTTCCTGGTTTACAAGGTGGACCATTAATGCATGTCATAGCAGCTAAAGCAGTTTGTTTTAAGGAAGCTCTTTCAGATGATTTTAAAAAGTATACTAAAAATGTTATAAGTAACGCTAAAGTGCTTTCAGATAGACTTAAGGAAAAAGGATTTAAAATCTTTTCAGGTGGTACTGATACTCATTTAATGTTAATTGATTTAAGATCTTTTGGTGTCACAGGTAAAGACGCTCAGGCCTCTTTAGGAAGAGCTAATATTACTTGTAATAAAAATGGAATACCTTTTGATACTGAAAGTCCAATGATAACTTCAGGCATTAGACTGGGAACGCCTGCTTGCACCACTAGAGGTTTTAGTGCCGATGAGTTCAATCTTGTAGGAGATTTAATTTTTAAAGTTATTGATGGTTTAAGCAAAAATAAAGAGGACAATTCAAAAGCAGAAAAAGAAGTTAAAAAAGAAATAATTGATCTTTGCTCGTCTTTTCCTATATATAGTAGTTAAGATATTTATGCTTTGTCCATTTTGTAGAGAAAAAGACACTTCAGTTGTAGACTCTCGTCCCACAGAGGATGGCACTGCTATTAGAAGACGAAGGTTGTGTGGATGCGATAGAAAAGAAAGATTTACCACTTTTGAAAGAGTACAGTTTCAAGAACTCACAGTTATAAAAGGAAATGGTAAAAGAGAGCCTTTTGATAGAGATAAAATTTCAAAATCGATCAGAATAGCAACAAGAAAAAGACCAATAGACTCCGAGTCTATAGAAAAATTTATTTCAAAAATAGTAAGAAATTTAGAAGGACTTGGTGAAAGTGAAATTCCAACACCTACTATTGGAAAATTCATTATGGAAGGACTTTCAGCACTAGATAAAGTTGCCTATGTAAGATTTGCCTCTGTATATAAAAATTTTAAAGAAGCAAAAGACTTTGAGGAATTTGTGGGCAACATAGATGAAAACAAATCATAAATTTTACTCAAACCTTGCTTTTAATTTAGCAGAACAGAATTTAGGGAAAACAAAATTAAATCCTTCAGTGGGATGTGTAGTAGTTAAAAATAATTGTGTTATTAGCTCTGGTATAACTTCAGAAAATGGAAGGCCACATGCAGAATTTAACGCATTAAAAAAGAAAATTGATTTCAAAGGAGCAGATTTATATGTGACTTTAGAACCTTGTACACATTATGGCAAGACATCTCCATGTACCAACTTAATTAAAAAAAAAAATATTAGGAACGTATTTTACTCTTTTCATGATCCAGATTTAAGAACTAATCAAAGAGCAAAAAAAGTTTTAAAAAAAAAGATTTTCAAATTAGAAAAGAAATATTCAAATTATTCTGATTTTTATAATAGTTATATTATAAATAAAAAGAAATCTTTTCCATTTATTGATGCTAAAATAGCAATTTCAAAGGATTATTTTACAATAAATAAAAGAAATAAATGGATTACAAATAATCGCTCTAGGAAAGTAGCACATCTATTACGATCAAAGTATGACTGTATTATTTCAACATCTGAAACTATCAATAAAGATAATTCATTGCTTAATTGTAGAATTCATGGATTAAATAACCA
>CACEAQ010000009.1 GCA_902557605.1 uncultured Pelagibacteraceae bacterium
GTCTGGTTCATAATACTTTTGATCGTTTCTTCGATGAAAGAGGCACTATTGTAATTTGGTAATATTATATCTATGGTTTTCTTCTTCTTTTTTTTATTCGCCATCTTGATCCTTCTCTAACAATGTATCCGACACAATTTTTAGTCCCACATTTACAAGGAAATTGTTTATAATCCTTATCATAACTAAATCCATAATCGTAAGATAACTCTTCATTTTTTTTAATATCTTTAATTGCATACACCCAAACCCTAAGACCAGATCCAGTGACTTCACAATTAGGTTCACATGAATGGTTAATTAGTCTTGCAGTATTAAATTTAAAATCTCCATCTAAATCAAATCTCTTATTTAAGTTGAATAAATATATTGCTCTACCATTGTCAAATTTTGAACTTTCTTCAGATTGTTTTCTCGTAATCACTTTTCCTTTGTATTCAATTATTCTTGTTCCTTTTTTAATATTACAATTAGCGTACAAACCATTGTTATCTATTTTAGATTTTTTAATTTTCAATAATTTCACTTAAAATACTCAACTAAAATTTCATTGTATATTTTTGTAAGTTTTTTTAAGTCAGATAGAGAAACGCATTCATCTACCCGATGCATAGTTTTATTTACCAAGCCGAATTCAAGACAAGGAGCAATTTTTTTGATAAATCTTGCATCAGAAGTACCACCAGTGGTAGACAATTTGGGATTAATTCTTGTTATTTTCTTTATAATTTTTTTTGCTAACAAAATAGTTTTTCCTGGCTTTGTCAAGAATGCATCTCCATTGACCATATAGTCAATCTTAAAATTACATTTACTTTTTTTACACATCTTTTTAACAATAGAGCTAATTTTTTTCTTTAAAGAGTAAGAAGTGTGTAAATTATTATATCTAATATTGAATTGGGCTCTTGCCCTAGCTGGAATAACATTATGAGCCTTATTATCTACGTTTATTGATGTAAATTCTAAATTAGATGGTTGAAAGCTTTTATTACCTTTATCAAGTTTGTTTTCCTTGAGCTTTTTACATATACCAACCAAAGTGTTTATCGGATTATTTGATAAATGAGGATATGCTATGTGTCCTTGAGTACCAGTGATTTCAATCTTTCCTGAAAGACTTCCTCTTCTCCCAATTTTTATCATTTCTCCAAGTTTATTTGGATTTGTTGGCTCTCCAACAATACAAAAATCAATTTTTTCTTTTCTTTTTCTTAAATAATCAACAACTTTTTTTGTACCATTTATTGCATATCCCTCTTCATCGCCTGTAATTAAAAAACTAATTGATCCATTAAATTTTCGGTTTTTATGTAAAAATTTACTCACTGCTGCTACAAAACATGCTATTGAACTTTTCATATCATTAGCACCTCTTCCTATTAAATAATTCTTTTTAATTAATGGCTTAAAGGGATTTATAGTCCAGTCTTTTAAATTTCCAGGAGGCACCACGTCTGTGTGGCCAGCATAGCAAAGATTAGGCCCTTTTTTGCCTATCCGTGCATATAGATTTTTTATGGGTTTGCTTTTTTTGTCTTTAAATTCTAGTATTTTGCAATCGAAACCTAACTTTTTTAATTTTTTACTAAGAAATTTAATTGCTCCTGCATCTTTAGGTGTAACACTTGGAAACCTTATTAAATCTTTAGATAATTGTAATTCGTTAATGATAGCCATTAGTCTCTAAGTAAGTCATTAATAGAAGTTTTGCTTCTAGTCTTCTCATCAACTTTTTTAACTATAACAGCACAATACAAAGAAGGACCATTTGGGTTTGTTTTGTTAGGTAAGCTACCAGGCACCACAACTGAATATGCAGGTACTTTCCCATAATATATTTCTCCACTGTTCCTATCTACTATTTTTGTAGATGCTCCAATGTAAACTCCCATTGAGAGTACGGCACCTTCTTCTACCAAAACACCTTCGGCAATTTCAGATCGCGCACCAATAAAACAATTATCTTCAATTATTACTGGACCAGCTTGAAGTGGTTCTAAAACTCCCCCAATACCTGCGCCTCCAGAAATATGACAATTCTTTCCAACTTGAGCACATGAGCCAACGGATGCCCAAGTGTCAATCATTGTGCCTTCATCTACATAAGCTCCAAGGTTTACAAAGCTAGGCATTAAAACAACATTTTTTGCAATGTATGCTCCTTTTCTAACAACTCCATTAGGCACATGACGGTATCCTGCTTTTTTCCAATCTTTCTCTTTCCATTTAACTGTTTTCCCTGGTACTTTATCATACCATGTAGTGTAGGGACCTTTCATCATCTCCATCTTGTTAATTCTAAAGCTTAATAAGATAGCTTTTTTAATCCATTGATTTACAACCCAACTACCATTTTGTTTATTTGCCACTCTAATTTTTCCGCTATCAACTAAATTGATGGTTTCATTAATTGCTTTTATTAATTTATTATCTGATTTTGGACCTACTTTTTCTTTTTTTTCAAAACTAAGGTTTATTATTTGTTCTAGTTTACCGTATCTCATTAATCTCCTTTAAAAACTTTGCCAAACTGTCAGTTTTATAATTGATAAATTTTGAGTCAGAATATTTTGCTGCCCAAGGTTCATCATTTTTAATCCAAACAGTTTTCATTCCTAATTCGTATGCTGGTTTTAAATTTCTTGCAATATCTTCAAAGAATATACAATATTGTGGCTCAATTTTGTAATTTTCTACTAATTTTTTATAAGGTTCTTTTGAAGGCTTTGGAATAAATTCACAATCTCGTATATCAAAAATTCCATCAAAAAGCTTATCTATTCCTATTCGTTTTGTGACATTAATGGCATGCGCTCTAGAGCCATTTGTAAAAATTATTTTTTTCCCGTCTAATTTTTTGATTTCATCTTCTAAATCTTTATCTTTATTTAAAAAACTTAGATCTACGTCATGAACAAATTCTAAAAATTCATCAGCATCTATTTTGTGGTTCTTTATCATTCCGTTTAAAGTTGTATTATATTCCTGAAAATAATTCTTTTGAATTTTTCTAGCCTCTTTAATACTGACATTAAGTTTTTCAGAAATAAATTTTGACATTTTTTTATCTACTTGATCAAAAACTTTAGTAGCACCATCATAGAGGGTGTTGTCTAAGTCAAACAACCAAAATTTTATATCTTTTAAATCTTTCATTCTCGAATAAGTGTACCAGATCCCTTATCTGAAAATATTTCGTGTAAAATCGAATGGGGTTTTCTTCCATCTAGAATTACTACACCTCTCACTCCATTTTGCACAGCATCGACACAATTTTGTATTTTTGGAATCATGCCTCCTTTTACAACTTTCCATTTAATAAGATTTTCCAGATCTAAAGGTTTAATTTCTGATATTAATTTTTTTTGATCGTCATATACACCTTCAACATTTGTCATTAATATTAGCCTTCTAGACTTAAGTTTTTTTGCAATAGCACTTGCTGCAGTGTCACCATTAATATTATAAGTTTGTTCATTCTTTCCCAATCCTAAGGGTGCAATGATTGGAATTTTATTTTCATTCAATGCGTTTTGAATTAAACTATCGTTAATTTTATTTGGTATTCCAACAAATCCAAGCTCCTCTCTTTCAGGCTCAACTTCTATAATGTTGTCAGTCTTAGTATGAAACATAGCTGCTTGAGAACCTAATTTCTTAAGGGAACTAGCTATGTCTTTGTTAAAATCAATTAAAACTTCCTCAACGGTATCAATTATATTTTTATTGGTTACCCTTAACCCATTTATAAATTTCGATACAATTTTTTTTTTATCTAATTCTCTTTTAATTCTTGGTCCACCACCATGAACCACAACTACAGATAAACCCAATCTATTAAGAACATTTATATCAGATATAAAATTATTAAAGACATTTCTATCTATAAGAACGTTACCACCATATTTAATTACAATTTTTTCATTTTCATATTTTTTTATATACTTTTGAACAACATTAATATCTGGGGCTTTATCAGGCCAAAATTTTTTTATCTCATCTAGAGAAATATTTTTTGACATCTAATTCGTTTTCACAGTCGTTTTTTTAACAATTACATACTGCTGAGCAATTGTAAGGATATTATTTATCGTCCAGTAAACAACTAATCCAGATGGGAAAGATGCAAGTATGATCGTTAAAAATAATGGAAAGAAAGCAAATATTTTTGCTTGTATAGGATCAGCGGGAGCTGGGTTTAATTTTTGTTGAACCCACATTGAAGCCCCCATTAATATTGGCCAAATGCCTATAATCATAAACCCTGGGGGATCCCATGGAATTAGGCCAAATAAATTGAACAAGGAAGTTGGATCTTGTGCTGATAAGTCTTTTATCCAACCAAAAAATGGTTGGTGCCTCATTTCTAATGAGATAAATAGCATCTTATAAATTGCAAAAAAGAACGGAATTTGAATTAAAACTGGTAAGCAACCTGATGCAGGATTAATTTTTTCTTTTCTATATAACGCCATCATCTCTTGTTGAAATTTAACTTTATCATCTTTGTGTAGCTCTTTAAGTCTCATCATTTCTGGTTGAACCGCTTTCATTTTTGCCATTGACCTGAACGAGAAGTTAGCTAATGGGAAGAAAATAAGTCTTATAGCAATAGTTAATAACACTATAGCAGTTCCAAAATTTCCTGAAATTTTAAATAAATAATCTATCACGAAAAATAGAGGCTTTGTGAAAAAGTAGAACCATCCCCAATCTATAACTAAATCAAATTTATTAATATTTTGATCTGCAGCATATCCATCAATTGTCTCAACCTCTTTGGCAGCAATAAATAATCTAAGTTTATTTTCTCCAGTTGATGATTTACCAATATTTACTGGTTCATTAATAATATAATTTGCTTTAAATCCATTTTCATAAAGAAACGTAGATTTAAAATTTTTACCTGACTCAGGAACAAAGGCAGTCATCCAATATTTGTCTGTTATTCCAAGCCAACCTTCACTTGAGTTTCTCACTAATTTTTTTTCTTCTACATCATCATAGTCGTCTTCCTTTAATTCATCATCAAATACGCCAATAAAACCTTCATGTTGAATGTAAAAATTTTGTATATCGTCAGGGATTTTGTTCCTTGTCATCTGTGCATACGGGTATAGATCAATAGACGAATTTGAATTATTTTTTACTTGCTGTGATATTTGAAATAAATATTTGTCATCTAACTCAATTTTTTTTTCAAAAGTGACACCCTCTTTATTGTTCCATTGCAAAATAACAGGAGAGTTGTCGCTTAACACATTATTACCTTTTACTGTCCATTCAGACTCTTTTGTTGGAACTTTAATTTTATTTCCAATACTCGTCCAACCCGTCTCAATATAAAAACCGTTTTCAGTATCAGAGGGATTTAAAAAAATGATATTTTTACCGTCTTCGACTTTTTGTTTATGTTTTTTAAAAGATATATCGTCAATTAAAGCACCCTTTAAATTTATTGAACCCACTACACTATCATTTTCAATTTTAATTCTTTTGCTCGTATTAATAGATTCTTCTCTGGTTAATTTTTTTATTATTTTTGGCTGATCAATTGTCGGCGCTATGGAGTTTTGTTTTGTTTTCTGTTCTACCTTTTGATTTATTTGTTGTTCAGAATTTTTTTTAGGAGTTTCAAAAAAAGCACCCCAGAAAAGCAAAACAGACATTGAAAGAGCAATTGCAATGAAAACATTTCTATCCATTATTGCTCTCCTTTTTTGTCTTTTGGAATTGGCACAAAATCTAAACCGTGATCACCACCAAGTTTCTTAAATGGATGACATTTTAAAATTCTTTTTAGCCCTAATTTAATTCCTATTATTAAACCTTGAGTTTTAAGTGCTTCAACAAAATACTCAGAACAAGTTGGTAGAAATCTACATCTATTACCCAATAATGGTGAAATAAAGTATTGATAAAATCTGATGGTGATAATAAGAATTTTTGTCATTTTATTTTTTAAATTTACTAAAACTTTTCTCCATTAATTGTAAAAGCACATCTTGTTTTTGAGTATAAGCATTAGACTTACCGAAAACTATATAAGTGTAATCTTTATTAATTGCACCCTTTTTTTTCAATAATTTCTGAACTATTGCTTTTAATTTTCTTCTAATTTTGTTTCTTTTGACTGCATTTCCAATTTTTTTTTTAATAATGAAACTTATGAGCAAATTAGCTTTATGTTTTGGTTTAATAAAATTCTTTGCTGCGAATATAGAAAAATAGTCTGTATGAAATTTTTTTTCTTTAAGAGCTAGTCTGAATTGGTTGCTTTTTTTTAAACTTTCAAGCTTAACCATCTAAATTTAAGTTGATAAAGTTTTTCTTCCTTTAGCTCTTCTACGAGCAATAAGCTGTCTACCAGTCTTAGTTGCCATTCTTGCTCTAAAGCCGTGTCTTCGTTTTCTCACTAAATTGCTTGGTTGGTATGTTCTTTTCATAAATATTTTAAGGTATATATTTTAATTGATGTGTATTGTACAGGTAAATTATGAGTAAAAATCTTAAAATATTTTTAGGCATTTCCTATTTGCTTATATTATTTGGATTCCTTTATTTTATTTTTACAAATATACAAATAAATAGACTAAACGATTTTTCATATTATAAAGAACTCCAAATAGATTTAGATAATTATATTAGTGCAAACATATTTATAAATTTAGTTTATTTTTTTATCTTTTCTGTTGTCTGGGTTGCGCTTCTTGGCTTTGGATCTCCAATTTTGATAATTTCGGGAGTTTTATTTGGTAAATGGATAGGCACTCTCATATCAGTAACTTCAATTTCTTGTGGAGCTTTAATTTTATATTCAATTGGAATATTTTTTTTCAGAGACTTAGTAAAAGCAATACTTGAAAAAAAATTCAAAAAATATATTCATCAGTTCCAAAAAAATGAATTTTTCTTCTTCTTTATTTATAGATTTATTGGGGGGCTGGGAGTTCCTTTTGGGTTACAAAACCTAATACCAGTTCTATTTGATATGAAAAAAATAAATTATTTTTTAGCTAGTTTTTTTGGATTTATCCCAAGCATGTTTATTATGAATACAATAGGTGCAGGTTTAAACTCTTATATAGAAGAGGCGCAATCTTTTAGAATGATTGATTTGATGTTAACTCAAGAAATTTATTTTCCAATAATTTTATTTGGGGGATTTATGATTATATCTTTTTTTTTAAAAAAAAAATTTTTTGATAATGCAAATTAATAAAAATATTTTATCTAACGACTCAAGTCCTTACCTAAAACAGCACCAAGATAACCCAGTTCATTGGCAAACATGGTCTGAAGAAACTTTGAATTATGCGAAAAAAAATTCGAAACCTATACTATTAAGTATTGGATATGCAAGTTGCCATTGGTGTCATGTAATGGCGCATGAAAGTTTCGAAGATAATGATACAGCAAATGTAATGAATCAATTATTTATTAATATTAAAGTTGATAGAGAAGAGCGGCCTGATTTAGATTTTATTTTTCAAAGCTCGTTTCAACTATTTAATCAAACTGGCGGTGGATGGCCCTTAACTATGTTTCTAGATGAAAACGGAGTTCCATTTATGGGTGGAACCTATTTTCCTAAAGAGCCAAGAAACGGCTTACCATCTTTTAAGGAAGTTCTTAAAAAAGTATCAGATGCTTACAAAGATCAAAGAGAAAATATTATAAAACAAAAAGATTTGATTATTAAAAATTTAGACCTCAAAAAAAACTCTGTTTTGAATCAAGACCTTGAACCAATATTAGAGATGAATTTGAGTAATCTAGATAAGTTAAATGGAGGATTTAAAGGCTCACCAAAATTTCCCACATTTAATTTTTATGAAACTTTAATCTATTTTTACAATAAAACGAAAAATAAAAAATATTTAGAACCAATTGAAATTTTAATTAAGCAACTATGCTCAAAAGGAATCTACGATCATGTCGAAGGAGGCATTTCTCGTTATACTGTAGATGAAAATTGGATAGTGCCACATTTTGAGAAAATGCTATATGATAATGCCCAATTTATTCTTTTATTAACAAAATACTGTAAAATTAACTCCGAGCAATACTATAAAGACAAACTGACTCAAACTATAGAATTTTTAAAAAAAAATTTTAAAAATAAAGAAGGATTTCTAGGTTCCGCTTATGACGCCGACAGCGACGGAGAAGAAGGTAAATATTATGTTTATAGTTATAATGAAATTAAAGATATTCAAAATATTGAAAAGTACTTTGATGTAAAACCCGAGGGAAACTGGGAAAAAAAAATTATATTAACTGAAAAAGAAAAACCAACTGGTGAGATAATATCTAAGCTTTTAAAGATAAGATCTAAAAGAAATAAACCATTTTTTGATGATAAAACTCAATTAGATTTAAATTGTTTATGGATAAGTTCTCTAGTTGCAGCAAGTGAAACTTTATCTAAAAAAGAGTATCTTAATTTAGCTGAAGATTTTTTTTCCAAAGTTGAAAAAAAATATATCAAAAATCTTTATCATAGCTATTCAAAAAATATAGTTTTTATTGAAGATTATGCTTTTTTAATTAATGCTTTGAACGATCTTTTTGATAAGACAATGAACTTTAAATATAAAGATTTAGCAAAAAAATATTCATTAGATGCAATAGATAAATTTTTTTTAAATGATAAAAATATTTTTCAAAAAAACCCAAAGAATAACAGTGATGTATTTTTTAAACCCGTTGATATAAGTGATAATACAATTCCTAATGGAAATGCAATTATGCTTATCAATTTTGTTAGATTAGGAATGATGGATGAGGCTAAGAAATTATCAGATAGTTTGAATGGATATTTAAATATTTACACAAATCATATGATGACTTCGCTAAGAGCGATTGATTATTATAATAATATTAAAGTTGGAAAAAATTGTAATGAGCAAGGTTGTAAAATAGATGCCTAAAAAAATTAATTGGTTCATTTGGTTATGTTTAGTAATTTTATGGAATTATGGATTTCCACAAGCTACACCTCTTCAAGATGTATTAGTTGCCGTATTTTTGTCGATTTTGTTTATAATTATTCAGAAGTTTCAATCAAGATACTTGAAAAAAATCAGTTCAAGAAGTAAATTTGACTGATAATGAAGGAGCGCTTTTTATGGGAATTCACTATGATTACAAGTCAACTCGTGGCGATAAAGCTATGAAAAAAGAAGCTAAAAGAAAAGCGCGAATTGAGCAAAGAAGAGCTAAAAGATCAAGCGCTAATCCCAAAGAGTCGGAAAAAGATATAATGCACGATATTAATAAACCAATTACTCTTGAGGATTTAACAAATCCAGATAAAAACTAAAATTATAATGAAATCTTTTGATAAGAAAGATTCATTAAAAAAGAAGCGTGAAGCTTCACTCAAAAAAAACTTAAAAAAACGTAAAAAAAACAGATCACCAATAAGAGAAAATAATGGCAGTTTTATCAGATAAGTGGATTAAAAAAACAGTTCAATCGAGAGGAATGATTAAGCCTTTCGTGAGTAAACAAGTAAGAAAAGGAAAAATTTCTTTTGGACTATCATCTTACGGTTACGATGCCAGAGTCTCTGATGAATTTAAAATTTTCACTAATGTTAATTCTGGAATAGTTGACCCTAAAATTTTTAAAAAAGAGAGTTTTGTAACAAAAAAAGCTAAAGAGTGTATTATACCCCCTAACTCGTTTGCCTTAGCGAGAACTATTGAATATTTTAAGATACCAGATGATGTTTTAGTAATTTGTTTAGGAAAATCAACTTATGCAAGATGTGGTATAATTGTAAATGTTACTCCCCTCGAACCGGGCTGGGAGGGTCATGTTACTTTAGAATTTTCAAATACAACCCCTCTTCCAGCAAAAATATATGCTAACGAAGGAGTTGCACAATTTGTATTTATAAGAGGAAACGAAAAACCTAAAGTTACATACGCGAAAAGAAAAGGAAAATACATGAAACAAAAAGGTGTAACACTTCCAAAGGTATAAATTTCTTTAATGCAAAAACTTTTAATTAAAGGAAGAAAAGAATTATCTGGAAATATTTTAATATCAGGCTCTAAAAATTCAACATTACCAATTTTAGCTGCCTCTCTTTTAGCCACCGATGTAAAATTAACTAACGTGCCGTTAGTTAAAGATATTTTTACAATGTGCAAATTGTTAAAATTTATCGGAATTTCAATAAAAATTAAAAAATCAAATAAAACAATACACCTTAAACAAAAAACGAATATAAAAACTTTAGCACCATACAAGCTTGTTAAAACTATGCGTGCGGGTGTATTAGTTTTAGGACCGTTATTGACAAAATTTAAAAAAGCTAAAGTTTCTTTGCCTGGAGGATGTGCTATAGGAACAAGACCTGTGGATTTACATCTATTTGCTTTAAAAAAACTTGGTGCAAAAATAAAAATTAAGGATGGCTATATAATCGCTGACGCATCAAAAGGATTAAAAGGTGCTAAAATAAAGTTTCCATTAGTATCAGTAGGAGCAACTGAAAATGCTTTACTTGCTGCCTATGGAGCCAAAGGAAAAACAGTTTTATCAAATTGTGCGATTGAGCCCGAAATATTAGATTTAATTTCGTTTTTAAAAAAACTAGGTAGTGATATTAAAATTTTTGGAAGAACAATTACTATAATTGGGAAAAGTCCAAAAAATAAAAAAATAAATCATAAGATTATTTTCGATAGAATAGAGGCCGGTACTTACTTGATCGCTGGCGCACTTCTAGGAAAAAAAATTGTTATAAAAAAAATCGATCCTAAAACTTTAATTTTTGAAATAAATATTTTAAAAAAGATGGGAATAAAAATCATTACTTCAAAAAACTCTATATCCATTTCACGAACAAATAATCTAAAAAAAATTGAATTAATTACTAAACCATACCCAGGTTTTCCAACAGATTTACAAGCACAATTTATGGTATTGATGACCCAAGCAAATGGTCTATCAAAAATTAAAGAGAACATTTTTGAAAATAGATTTATGCACGTACCAGAGTTAAAAAGAATGGGAGCGAAAATTGAAATTAAAAATAAAACTGCATACGTATACGGCCCATCAAATTTAAATGGAGCGGAAGTAATGGCGACAGATTTAAGAGCTTCAGTGTGTCTAGTTTTAGCAGGTTTAATTGCAAATAATAGAACTATCATAAATAGAATTTACCACTTGGATAGAGGTTATGAGTTTTTAGAAAAAAAATTTCAAAATTGTAAAGCTGAGATAAAAAGAATTTGATATGAAGGTCAAAAACTTAAAATTAATTGCAAGAACAGAAGAGGATTTGAGAGTTGTTTCTGCTCATTTACAGGACAGTATCGTAAAAATATCTGATACAGCAAATTTAAAAAATAACAAAATTTTTCTAATGCAACTTAATAGATTTATGTGGGAAGATGTTGAAAAGGGAGTTTTTAGAAAAAATAAAAGAATTAGAACAGTTCTTAAATTTGAAAATGTTGTAAAAGTATCTTCAAAAAACATAATCCATTCAAATAAGGATAAATTTTTAGATTTTCTTACTATTGAAACTATTAAAATGCCTGATAATAACTATGAAATGAGAATACTTTTTGCAGGAAACTCGATTATTAAAGTTACAACTGAGGTTATAGAAGTGACTCTAGACGACCAAGGCCAAGCTTGGAGTACTAAAAATATGCCAAAACACATGGAAATGTAATGTTAAACTATTTTAATGCAAATAAAAAAAACTCCTTAAAGAAGTTAGCACTAATTCTTAATCGTAGAAAATTTAAGCAAAAAAGTCGTTCAACTATTGTAAAAAAAATTTTAAATGAAGTAATAAAAAATGGAGATAAAGCTTTAATTCGCTATGAAAAACAATTTTCTCAAGTAAAGATAAAATCAAATTCAATTAAATTTTCTTCTAAAGAAATAGTTAACATTGCTAATAAAATCGACAAGAAATTAAAAAAATCTATTGACGTTGCTTACGAAAGAATTAGAAAATTTCATTCAAAACAAATTTTTTCTTCTTTTCAATTTAAAGATAAATTTAAAAATGAGTTAAGGTATAAATATTCTCCAATTGAAAAAGTTGGCGTTTATGTGCCAGGAGGAACTGCGAGTTATCCCAGCACAGTTTTAATGAATTGCATTCCTGCTTTAGTTGCAGGTGTAAAAGATATTTACCTAACAACTCCTTCTTTAGGAAAGTCAGTAAATCCTGCTGTGATATATGCAGCTAAAAAATGTGGAGTAAAAGAAATCTATAAAATTGGAGGAGCTCACTCAATAGCCGCTTTTGCATATGGAACAAAAACATTTAAAAAAGTTGATAAAATAGTTGGACCTGGAAATGCTTTTGTCGCATCCGCAAAAAAAGAAGTATTTGGAGACGTTGGTATTGATATGGTTGCAGGTCCATCAGAAGTAAGTATTATTGCTGACAAGTTCTCGAATCCAGAATGGATCGCTTCAGATTTAATTGCTCAAGCCGAACACGATATTTTTGCTCAGTCAATCTTAATAACAAATAGTAAAGAATTAATAAAATTGGTAAATTTAAGTTTGAAAGTTCAATTAGATATTTTACCGAAAAAAAAAATTGCATCACAAAGTATTAAAAATTTTGGATTAGCAATTTACGCTACCTCTCAAAGTAAAATTATAGAAGTAATAAACACTATTGCCCCTGAACATCTTGAAATAGATTTTAAAGATTATAATAAGATTGTTAAAAAGATTAAAAATGCTGGTTCATTATTTTTAGGGAAATTTTCTCCAGAAGCAATGGGTGATTATATAGCTGGACCAAATCACGTATTACCAACATCTGGTTCTGCAAAATTTTCCTCAGGGCTGTCAGTGAATGATTTTTTAAAACGATATTCTTTAATAAAAATAACAAAATCAGGTATTGAAAGATTAGGACCATTAGTTATAAATTTAGCTGAACATGAAAATTTAGAAGGTCATGCAAAATCAATAAGAGTTAGAATAGAAAAGGATAAATAATTGGCTAAACAGGAAACTTTGGAATTCAAAGGTAAGGTTACTGAGTTATTACCTAATGCTATGTTCAGAGTAAAATTGGAAAATAATCACGAAATTTTGGCACACACTGCTGGAAAATTAAGGAAGAATAGAATAAGAGTTCTTGCAGGTGATAATGTAATGGTTGAAATGACGCCATATGATTTAACTAAAGGTAGAATTACTTTTAGATTTTAGGCCTTGTAGCTCAGTAGTAGAGCAGTACCCTGAAAAGGTATGTGTCGTAAGTGCGATTCTTACCAAGGCCACCACCGAGTAATTTATACACATCGATATTTTTAATTAAATTTGATAAATTTAACTATGGCTCAAAATATTGGACTTGTATGGTTAAAAGATGATTTTAGACTTAAAAAAAATCTCGCTTTAGCGCATGCAAGCAAAAATCACGATCACGTAGTAGCATTTTTTTTATATAAAAAAAGAAAATTTATAGATCAAGAAGCTCAAAAATGGTGGGTTAGCAAATCATTAAAAGAATTTAAAATGAAATTAAACAGTTACAACATCAATTTAGAGATAATTAAAACAGACTCCTACAAGTCTTTTTTTGAAAATTTGTTCGAAAAAAGAAACTTTTGTATATATTGGAATAAGACTTATGAGCCAAAATATCTTCAATTTGACAAATTTCTTATAAAAAATTTAAAAAATAATAGAATTAAGTTCAATTTGTTTAAAGGCAACATACTGAATGAATATGAGGAAATAAAAAAAAGTGATGGTACACCTTTTAAAGTATTCACTCCTTTTTGGAGAAATGCGGAAAAGTTCTATCTAGAAAAAATTCCTGCTAAAGAAAAAAAGTTATCAAAATGTAGAAAAAAAATCTCATTTTTTAAGAAAATTATAAGTGAAAATGAAATTCAATCCGAAATTAATTGGGATAAAAAATTTGAAAAGTACTGGGATCCAAGCGAGGAAAATGCAAATAAAGAACTCAAGAGTTTTATTAAGGATAAAATTGAAAATTATTCTGAAGCAAGAAATTTACCTAATATATCTGGAACTTCAAAATTATCTCCATTCATTAAACATGGTCAAATTCATGTTGAAACTATATGGGAAGAATGTATTAAAATAAAAAAAAGCAGTGTAGGAAAATTTCTGGCGGAAATAGGCTGGCGAGAATTTAATCATTCCTTAATAAATTATTTTCCACATATGGTTAAAGGAAATTATTCAAAAAAATTTGATAAATTTCCGTGGGAAAAAAATTCTAAATATTTAAATGCCTGGAAGAAAGGTTTAACTGGATATCCTATAGTTGATGCAGGTATGAGAGAACTTTATGCAAGTGGTTGGATGCATAATAGAGTCAGAATGATCGTAGGATCTTTTCTTGTAAAGCATTTATTAATCAACTGGACAGAGGGTGAGAGCTATTTCAAAAATTGCCTTTTAGATTATAACGAAGCGAATAATATTTCTGGATGGCAGTGGGTAGCCGGTTCTGGAGCAGATGCAGCACCATATTTCAGAATTTTTAATCCAATTTTACAAGGAGAAAAATTTGACAAGAACGGTGACTATGTAAAAAAATGGGTTCCAGAACTTAAAAATGTTCCAAAAAAATTTATTCATAAACCCTGGGAATTAAATGATATAAACATTTTAAAGATAGGTTCAGATTATCCAGAACCTATTGTAATTCATGAAAAAGCAAGATCAAAAGCGCTTAATGCATTTAAAAGTATTTAATTTTAAATAGTCCCATGGCAAAATTTGAATTTTTTTCCTGAGCCACAAGGACATTTTTCATTTCTTCCAACTTTTTTAAAATCTTTCTTTTTATTTTCTTTTAGGCCTTCTTTATTTTGATTTTCATCACTTGAAGAAACTACAATGTTTAAATTTAACAAAAGCTTAATTACATCATTCTTAATTTTAGCTAATAATCCCTCAAATAAAATGAAAGCTTCTTTTTTAAATTCAGATAAAGGATCTTTTTGACCATATTGCCTCAGACCAATTACTTGTCTTAATTGCTCCAAATATTGTAGATGTGATCGCCATGAAAAATCAATAATTTGAAGGAATATTTTTTTTTCAAGGCTTTTATTTTGTTTTTCACCTAATATACTGATTCTTGAATTTTGTTTTTCAACAAATAAATTTTTCATTTCTTGTATAAAGATTTCTTTTTCTTTTGATATCATTCTAACTAACTTTTCATCATTTAAAGAGTTTCCAGTGATATTCTTTATTTCAGTTAGATATTTTTCATCATTAGATTTTTTATAATTATTTACTGAAACTTCTAATTCTTTTAGCGTTTCCTCAAAAAAGTCTGCCAATATTCCACTTATACTCTCCTCTTTTAAAACTCTTAATCTTTGGGAAAATATGACTTGTCTTTGGTCATTCATTACATCATCAAACTTAATTAGAGTTTTTCTAATATCAAAGTTTCTACTTTCAACTTTTTTTTGTGCTCGTTCCATAGCTTTATTAATCCAAGGGTGATCAATTGACTCATTTTCTTTTAGACCAAGTTTTTTTAGCATTCCATCTATTGACTCTCCCCCAAAGATTCTTAGTAACTCATCTTGTAAACTTATAAAAAAAATTGTTGCACCCGGATCTCCTTGACGTCCAGATCTACCTCTTAATTGATTATCAATTCTTCTACTTTCATGTCTTTCCGTTCCAATAATAAACAAACCTCCTAAATCTTTAACTTTTAACTCATTTTTTTCATATTCCTTAATGTCGTTTGTAACACCTTGCTCTACAAAATCTTTATTCCCACCTAATTTAATGTCTGTTCCTCGGCCAGCCATGTTTGTGGCTATGGTAACAGCTCCGGTTTTTCCAGCCTCTGCGATTATTTTTGCTTCTTTTTCATGCTGTTTAGCATTTAAAATATTATGTTTTATTTTTTGATTACTAAGAAACTTTGAAATCTTTTCTGATTTTTCTATACTAGTCGTACCTACTAAGACGGGCTGTCCTTTAGAGTTGCATTCGACAATTTTTTTCGTAATTGCATGGTATTTCTCTTTTTCAGTCCTAAAAATTTGATCATTGAAATCTTTTCTCAACATCTTTTTATTTGTTGGTATTGAGACAACATTTAATTTGTATATGTCGTAAAATTCCTCGGACTCAGTCATCGCTGTTCCCGTCATTCCAGCTAATTTTTGATATAATCTAAAATAATTTTGGTACGTTATTGATGCTAGAGTCTGGTTTTCACCCTCAATATCAACATTTTCTTTTGCTTCAATAGCTTGATGCAAACCATCTGAAAATCTTCTTCCACCAAGCACTCTACCAGTGAATTCATCTATAATCTGAACTTTTCCATCTCGCACAATATAATCTATATCTTTTTTAAAAATTAGATTTGCTTTCAAGGCTTGATTAGTATGATGCACAAGCTCTAAATTTGCAGGATCGTAAAAATTACTATTTTTTAAGACATTTTTTTGTAACGCAAGTTTTTCAATTTTATCAACGCCTGGATCAGTAAGTATTACATTTTTATTTTTTTCATCTAATTCGTAATCACTTTTTTGTAAATTTTTAATAAATTCGTTTGATGTTGAATAAAGATTTGTTTTATCTTCAATTTTTCCTGAAATTATCAATGGTGTCCTAGACTCATCTATTAAAATGCTATCTACTTCGTCGACAATACAAAAATTATGTCCTCTTTGAACCATTTCATTTAATTCATACTTCATGTTGTCTCTTAAATAATCAAATCCAAGTTCATTGTTTGTTGCATAAGTAATATCACAAGCATAATTTTTTTTTCTTTCATTATCATCAAGATTATTTGTAATACATCCAGTTGATATTCCTAAGTAACTGAAAACTTTTCCCATCCACACCGAGTCTCTTTGAGCCAAATAATCGTTTACAGTAACGATGTGTACTCCTTTGCCCTGGAGGGAGTTTAAATATGCAGGTAAAGTTGAAACTAAAGTTTTTCCCTCTCCAGTTTTCATCTCAGCTATTTTTCCTTTATGAAGCATCAGTCCTCCAGCTAACTGAACATCATAATGTCTCTCACCTAATGTCCTCTTAGCGGCCTCTCTCACAAGCGCAAAACTTTCAGGGATTATCTTGTCTAATTTGATCGAACCATTTTGAACATTTTTTTTAAGATTCGCAGTTTTTTCTTTAATTTGACTTTCAGACAAAGCCTTTATCTCATTTTCTTTATTATTTATAGCTAAAATTAAATTTTGGATTTTATCCAATTCTTGTTGATTAGAGCTTTTAAATATTTTACTAAAAGTCCTTGTAAATAAATTCATTATACTTCTATATATGTATTTATAATTTAAATTAAATAGCAATTATGACAATAAATATAAAAAATTTCCTTAATGATAAATCTAAGTTATCTAAAATGGGGGAATTTCAAAATTTAAAGCAACTAGATGGGGTTGAAATGTCTTCTTTATCTGCTGATCTTTATGGCGACGGAAGAGACGATTTGGCTTTATTTTATTTCAGTAAGGGCGCTAACTATGCAACATTAACTACTACTAACAGCATAACATCTGAATTTATTCCTTGGAATAATAACTCACATAAAAAAACTATTAAAGGATTACTAGTTAATACTAAAAACGCAAATACATTTACAGGAAAACAGGGAAAAGAAAGTATAGATGTAATTGCAAAAAATTTATCAAGAATTCTTACTATTAAAGAGTCAAAATCTTCTAAAGGCACCAATGAAACAGTTAAAATAAAAGATCTAATTTTTGCTTCAACAGGCGTTATTGGAGAAGAATTCCCAGTTGAAAAAATAAAAAGCCATCTTTCGGAACTTGTTGAAAAATTGAGAAGTCAACACAATAAAATGTATTGGCTTAAAATTGCCTCTGCAATTATGACTACTGACACTAAGCCAAAAGTTGCATATGAAGAGATCATTGTCGGTGATGAACTAATTAAAATATGTGGTATTGCAAAAGGCTCAGGAATGATTGCTCCTAACTTAGCTACGATGCTATCATTTATATTTACTAATGCTGACATTAATTCAAATTTATTAAAAACTCTTTTAAAAAGAGCTGTTGCTAATTCATTTAACGCTATAACAGTTGACAGCGATCAGTCTACTAATGATATGGTTTCTATTTTTTCTACTAGATATTTAAAAATTGGTCATAATTTATCATTAAATGATAGAACTATTCAAAAATTTGAACTTGCACTCAAGAAACTTTGTTTAAATTTAGCAAAACAAATTATTGTTGACGGAGAAGGAGCAAAAAAATTTGTTACAGTTAATGTCATTAATGCTAAATCTTTAGGAAGTGCAAAAAATATTGCATTTTCAGTGGCCAATTCTCCTTTATTCAAAACTGCTATTGCTGGAGAAGACCCTAATTGGGGGAGAATAGCGATGGGTATTGGTAAGTCAGGTGAACCGGTTGACCAAAAAAAACTTAAAATTAAAATTGGAAATTTTATAGTTGCAGAAAATGGAAAAATTTCTGAGAGTTATGATGAAAAAAAACTAAAGGAATATATGAATTGGGACTCTATAGAAATTGAAATAAATTTAAAATTGGGTAATGATGCTTTTAAATGCTATACGTGTGACTTTACCCATGACTATATTGACATAAATGCAGACTATAGGAATTAACCTGTGATAAAATATAATTTAAAATGTAAAAACAATCATGAATTCGAAAGTTGGTTTTCCGACTCTAAAGAATTTGATAAATTAAAAAAAAAAGGTTTGCTAGAATGTATATTTTGTTCATCAAAAAAAATTTCAAAATCAATAATGGCTCCCATGATAACAGTTAGAAAACAAAAACGAGATGAGATTAAAAATCTTAATTTTGATTTAAAAAAAGAAAAAAATAATTTAATTAAATTAAGAAAATATATCGAAAAGAACTTCAATTATGTGGGTGATAATTTTAGTAAAAAAGTCAGGGAAATTTACTACGATAAGAACAGTAAAAAAACTATTTATGGAACTACAACAAAACAAGAGAGGGAGGAACTGGCCGATGAGGGTATTGATATAATAAGTGTTCCTTGGATAAACAAAGATAATTAAGTTTTTTTACTACAGATAATATAATTTACAGACAAGTTATCAGATCTTTTCCATTTACTTGTAAATGGGTTAAACTCCATACCTTTAATATCAATTGTTTTAAATTTTTGTTCGCTTAAATTTTTTTCTAACTCTTCAGGCTTTATGAACTTATCCCAATCATGAGTACCAATAGGCAGCCATCTCAATACATACTCCGCACCGATAATAGCCTTTAAATAGGAAACTAAAGTTCTATTCAAAGTAGCTGTGAACATAATTCCATTTTTTTTAAGCAATTTATAACAAGATTTAATATACAGTTCGACATCATTTACATGTTCTACTACTTCAAGGTTTAGTACGATGTCATACTTTTCAATTTCTTTCATTTGCTCTGGAGCTTTATTTAAATATTCGATATTAAGATTACTTTTTTTTGCATGGATCTTGGCAACTTTTATGTTGTTTTCAGATGCATCTATGCCGGTAACCTTAGCACCTAATCTTGCTAAAGGTTCACAAATTAAGCCTCCTCCACAACCAATATCCAAAACATTAATTTTATTCAGAAGTTTATTTCTTTCACCTTTTAAATTAAAGTGATTTTTAGATTTATCCAAAATGTATTCTATTCTAGTAGGGTTAAACATATGTAAAGGTTTGAATTTGCCTTTTACATCCCACCATTCCTCTGCCAGATTTGAAAACTTTTGAATTTCTTCTTTATTTATAGTATTCATATGATTTAAAAATTTACTATTAAATACATTAAAATCTTTATAATTTATATTAAAATCTTAAATGGTAAAAAAAATACTAAAATTTGGAGGTACGTCTGTTGGAGGAATAAAAAGAATTCAACATGTGGCCAATATTATTAAAAAAGAATATAATTCAGGTAATCAAATCATAGCTGTAGTTTCGGCAATGTCTGGAAAAACAAATGAGCTAATTGATTTTTCAAAGAAAATCTCAGATGATTTTGATAAAAGAGAAATGGATGTTCTTTTATCAACTGGAGAACAAATCTCATGTGCATTGCTTGCAGGAGCTTTAATTAAATTAGGTATAAATGCAAGATCTTGGTTGAATTGGCAAATACCAATCCTCACCAATGGACAACATACAAATGCAAGAATAGTAAATATGAACACAAGTAAAATTAATAGCTTTTTAAATAATGGTGTTGCAATTATTCCGGGGTTTCAAGGAATTTCCGAAAACGGAGACATTACTACTTTAGGAAGAGGTGGGTCAGATGCTAGTGCTGTAGCTTTTGCAAAGCTTTTTGAGGCAGATGCTTGTGAAATTTATACAGATGTGGATGGTGTTTATTCTACAGACCCAAATAAAATACCTGTAGCTAAAAAAATTGAAAAGATTTCATTTGATGAAATGCTTGAACTCTCCTCTTTGGGCGCTAAAGTAATGCAATCTTCTGCAGTTCAAACCGCAATGATGTATGATATTCCTTTAGAAGTAAGATCAACTTTTACAGATAGGAACGGAACTAAAATTTTTGAACATCAAAATATAGATTACTCAAAATCTGTGACAGGTGTAGCGTATTCTAAAGATGACGCTAAGATAACACTAATAGGTGTAGAAGATCGACCTGGAGTAGCTGCAAATATTTTTGAACCGCTTAATAAATCACAAATTAATGTTGATATGGTAATTCAGAATATCTCATCAGATAGCAAAACAACTGATATCACTTTTACTATAAAAAGAATTGATCTTTCAAAAACAACAGAAATTTTAAAAAACAATCAAAAAATTAAATATAAAGATATTTCATGCAACGATAAAGTATCTAAAGTATCAATTGTAGGAGCAGGCATGGTTTCAACTCCTGGAGTTACATTTAGAATGTTTAAAGCACTGGCTGAAGAGAGCATAAATATAATAGCTATTTCTACTTCAGAAATAAAGCTATCGGTTATAATTGATGAAGAAAATACTTTGAAAGCCGTAAAAAAATTACATACAATATTTGATTTAGATTAAATGCATTTAAGGCCTCACAGAATAATTAATAGGAAGAAGACAAAAAAAATTCAAGTAGGAAAAGTTTCCGTTGGAGGAAATTCTAAAATAAGCGTTCAATCCATGACTAATACATTAACTACTGATATCAAAGGAACAATAAGACAAATTAATTCTTTAGAAGATGCGGGTGCTGATATTGTGAGAATTTCCTGTCCAGATGAAAATTCTACAAAATCTCTTAAAGAAATAATCAAGGAAGTAAATGTACCTGTCGTTGCTGATATTCATTTTCATTATAAAAGAGCGATTGAAGCAGCAAAAATGGGTGCTCATTGTTTAAGGATAAACCCAGGTAATATTGGATCTAAGGACAGGATTTTAGAAGTTGTAAAAGCAGCAAAGGATTATAATTGTTCAATAAGAATAGGCGTTAACGCTGGGTCTTTAGATAAATCTTTATTAGAAAAATATAAGGAGCCATGTCCAGATGCTTTGGTGGAAAGCGCACAATATAACATAAAATTATTAGAGGATAATGACTTTTTTAATTTCAAAATAAGCGTTAAGTCTTCTGATATTTTTTTAACAGTAAAAGCTTATCAAAAATTATCTAAAATATGTAATTATCCTTTACACCTTGGTGTTACCGAAGCCGGCGGATTATTGACTGGAAGTATAAAGTCATCAATAGGAATAGGACAATTACTAATGGATGGTATTGGCGATACTATTAGGGTATCGCTATCTTCTGACCCAGTAGATGAAGTTAAAGCTGGATACGAAATTTTAAAATCTTTGGGAATCAGATCAAGAGGGGTAAATATAATTTCTTGTCCATCTTGTGCACGTCAATCATTCCCCGTAATAGAAACTGTAAAAAAATTAGAAGAGAAATTATCTCATATAACAAAGCCGGTTAATTTGTCTATAATTGGATGCGTAGTCAATGGACCAGGCGAAGCAGCTCAAACGGAAATCGGATTAACTGGCGGGGGTCAAGACAACAATTTACTCTACTTATCTGGCATACCTCATACAAAAGTAGCTAACTCTGAAATAATTGACAAAGTTGTAAAGTTAGTTGAAGAAAAAGTAAAAGAAAATAATTAAACAAAGCACATGATACCTTTGCAAAAAGTAAAAGAAATAGTAACAAAGTATGAAAATCTTGAAAAAGAATTAGCATCGGGAAGCATTGATCCCAAAAGTTTTGCAAAAAAATCAAAAGAATATTCTAATTTGGGAAACATTATAAATGTAGCTAAGGCCTATATTAATTTTGATAATGAGAAAGAAGGTTTAGAGCAAATTTTAAAAGATAAACAAAACGATAATGAAATTATTGAAATGGCAAAAAAAGATCTTAATGAAATGAATCTAAAAAAATCTAATTATGAAAATGAACTAAAAATTTTTTTACTTCCGAAAGATAAAGATGATGATAAAAATGCTATTGTAGAAATTAGAGCAGGAACAGGCGGTCTTGAAGCATCACTCTTTTGCGCTGATTTATTTAAAATGTATGAAAAAGTTTGTTCTAAAAAAAAATGGGAATTGGAATTAATTAATATATCAAAAAGTGACGCAGGTGGATTTAAAGAAGTTATTTTTTCTGTCCATGGAAATGATATTTATTCTTATCTAAAATATGAGTCCGGTGTACATAGAGTGCAAAGAATACCTGAGACTGAAACTCAAGGTAGAGTCCATACATCAGCAGCTACAGTTGCAGTACTGCCTGAAGTCGAGGAAGTAGATATAAAGATAAAAGAAACAGATTTAAGGATTGATGTTTTTCGGGCTGGAGGTCCAGGAGGACAATCAGTTAACACAACCGATAGCGCAGTAAGAATTACCCACATACCAAGTGGAGTTGTTGTAAGCCAACAAGATGAAAAGTCTCAACATAAAAATAAAGCTAAAGCTCTTAAAATTTTAAGATCTAGAGTCTATGAAGCTGAAAAAAGAAAAAAAGATCAAGAGCGGTCTTTGAGTAGAAGAAGTCAGATAGGTACTGGAGATAGATCCGAAAGGATTAGGACATATAATTATCCTCAAGGGAGAATAACTGATCATCGTATAAATATGACTTTACATAAATTAAATGAATTTTTAAATGGTGAAATTCATGAAGAAATCAATCAAGCATTGAGGTTAAAAGAGCAGAACCTCAAACTAGAGAGTCTTACTTAAGATGCATATTTTTGAATTAATTAACTCAGCTTCAAAAAAATTAAAGTCGAAAAATATATCCTCTTACAGACTTGACTCTGAAATATTAATCTCGAAAGTTTTAGGAAAAAAAAGAGAGGAAATTTTAATTAATGATCATCAAGCAGTAAAACAGACAGAAATTGAAGAATTTAGCAATCTAATAGAAAGAAGGTTGTTAAAGGAACCAATTGCTTATATCACTGGCGAAAAAGAATTTTGGAGTAAATCTTTTGAGGTAAATAGAAGCACGCTCATTCCTAGACCAGAAACAGAGTTATTGATAGAAAAATTGATAGAAATTTATAAATATAAAAATATCGATATTTTAGATGTCGGAACAGGTACTGGTTGTATCTTAATAAGTTTATTAAGTGAGTTTAAAAATTCATTTGGTGTAGGTATCGATATTTCAAAATCAGCACTAAAAATTGCAAACCAAAACGCGAAAAAAAATGAAGTAATAAATAGAGCAAAGTTTATTTTGAAGTCAATAGAGTCAAATTATGATAAAAAATTTGATTTAATTGTCTCAAACCCTCCGTATGTAAAAAGAGTTGATCTTAAAAATTTAGTTGAGGATGTGAAGAATTATGAACCTAAATTAGCGTTAGATGGAGGAAATGACGGGCTTGACGTAATTAAAAAAGTTATTTACAAATCAAAAGAAATCTTAAAAGTTAATGGTAGACTTGCTTTAGAAATAAGCGGAGAGCAAAAATATAAAGTTTCAGAAATATTATTTAAAAATAATTTTAGATTAGAGAATATTATTAAAGATTATAATAGAATTTATAGGATATTAATATCAAAAAAATTAAAATGATAAAAATGAACAACAATAGAAGAAGAAATTTTAGATCTAGAGGTCAAAAAAACAATTTTAGAAGAAGAGGGATTTCTTCCAACCCTAGCTCTTCTAACAATTTCGGCAATAATGGAAACTATTTTAGCAGAAATGGATCAGTTAACAATATTCACAATGTTGAAAAGGCAATGCAAAAATTTTTGCAACTAGCCAAGGAAGCACAAACTAATGGTGATCCAATTTTAGCTCAAAATTATTTACAACATGCCGATCACTATTTAAGAAGATTTAATGAACTAAGTGATAAAAAAGGTCAACTTACTGATAAAGATAGCTCAGAGGAGAAGGTAAAACCTGTCAGAGATAATAAACCTGAAGAAAACTTATCATTAGAGATGAAAGATGCTGGATCAAATTAATCAAATATCTAAAACTATTTTAAATACAGGAGTAACCTCAATACCAAAATTTTTAAATGAAACGGAGGTAGAAAAAATTAAAAATTTTGTTGGTAAACCAAAAAAAGGAAGTAAAGAGGGTAATTATCCCATCACTATAAGCCAACTTTTAGCAAAAATTTTTAAATTTGAATTTAAAAAATTATCAAACACGTTTTTTTTATTAAAAATTGCTAAAAAATTTCATTTTAAAGAAATTGCCGCAAAAGCTTTAGATAGCAAAGATGTAGATTTGCAAATGATAGACTGTTATTACAATGAAAGATCACCTGAAAATATAATCAGTTGGCATAACGATATAGGTTGTAAAAATTTAGACGATAAAAAATATCTGAAAGAATTTCATGAAGCTGTAAAATCAACTTTTTTTGACATTAAAACAGAAACATCACCAAGAGGTATTAAGTTTTTTCTATATTTAACAGACGTTCAGAAAAGTAATGGCTCGCTCGCAATCATACCTTATAGCAATCAGATTATTAAAACTCTTTGTACTTTGATAGCTGATAATAAAATAGAGCTTAAAAAATTTTGGAGTCTTAAAAATTTAAGAGAATTCATCAATGATACAAAAGTTAGAAAATTATTGGAAGAAAAAATAGGTAAAGAAAAAATTGATACTTTTTTAAATGAAACAAATTTTATTATTAGTGAGAAAAAAGATACTGAAAAATACGATTTAGAGCTGAATCAAGGAGGTCTAGTAATATTTGATGAACTATGTGTTCATAGAGGATCAGCGCCTCAAAAAACAAGTAGATTAGTTTTAAGATTTATTTACCGAAAAAAACTTAACTAATTTTATTTTAAATCAGACAATTTAAGATCAATTTTTATTCTCTCAATTTCAAAATCTTTTCTTTCGTCACCTTTTAAAGTTTTTCCAGATGGAAGCTTTAATTTTTGAGAATTAACTTTTTTTCCATTCACGATAACCTCATAATGTAAATGAGGACCCGTAGATAAACCTGTTGAGCCTACATAACCTATTATTTGACCTTGTTTTACTTTTCTTCCTTCTTTTATTCCTTTAGCAAAACTTTTCATGTGTGCATAAATTGTTTGATAAGTTGAATTATGTTTTATCTTTACACAATTCCCGCCTCCACCACACCATCTTGCGCGAGTGACCGTTCCTGAGCCTGAAGCCATTATTGGAGTACCACTTGGTGCAGCAAAATCTGTTCCTCTATGCATTTTATTATAACCAAGAATAGGATGTTTTCTCATTCCGAATGAAGATGATAATCTCGCACCGTTAATAGGAGTTTTCATTAGAGATTTTGTTATACTTTTTCCCTTAATATCAAAAAAATCTTCATCATCTTTATATTTAAATTTGTAAAGATTTATCTCTTCACCATTAACAAACATAGATGCATAAATTATTTTCCCTGTCTCTCTTACTTTTTTATTTTCATCTTCAAATTTTTCATAAAGAATTTCAAACCAATCTCCTTTCCTGATATCCCTTTGAAAGTCAACTTCAAATCCGAAAATTCTGGCAAATTCAATAATTATATTAGGTTCGATTCCTACTTCTAAAGCTGAAGTGTATAAATTTTCTTTAATTGTATTTTTTACTACTACTTCTCTTTTTTCTAATTTAAGAATATTTTCTTTAATGATAAAATCATCTCGATATTTTCTAACCTCAACACTTGTAGTATTACTTTTTGGAAACAAAAGACTTATAACCGAATTAGGCGAGTTAGGTATCTTTTTAAGTATTATTGATATTTTTCGACCACTATAAATATTAGATAATTTTTTTTGTTTTAGTTTTGTTGTAATAATTTGAATATTATCTTTATCAACATTAAATTTAGTCAAGATTTTTTCTATTGTGTCATTGTTT
>CACEAQ010000010.1 GCA_902557605.1 uncultured Pelagibacteraceae bacterium
CCAAATAAATAAAAACGATCCTATAGTTACAATCGAAAGTGATAAATCCAGTGTAGAAATTCCATCTCCTTCAGCTGGCCAAATAAAAGATTTAAAAGTAAAAATAGGAGACAAAGTATCTGAGGGAAGCTTGTTGGCAACTATTGAAAATGGTCAAGCAGCTTCTTCACCAAAACAAGAAATAAAACAAGAAGTTGTTAAAGAAGAATTAATCCAAGAAAAACCAAAAACAAATGGCAACTTAAATCCTGTAAAACAAGTTAAAAAGGTTTTTGCAGAACCAGCTTCAAAAGATGACATTGATCCAGTTGAAACAAATGAATGGATAGAATCGTTAAATTCTGTAATTGAGTCTGATGGCGCACCAAGAGCAAGCTATCTATTAAATAAAGTTATTGATCAAGCTTATAAATCTGGTTTGGTTTTACCTGATACTAGAACAACACCATATATAAATACTATTCCACCAGAGGCAGAAGCTAAATCCCCGGGTGATCAAAATATTGAAAAGAAATTAAGAGCAATTATTAGATGGAATGCCGCTGCCATGGTTGTAAAAGCTAATAAAAAAAGTTCTGAACTAGGCGGACACATAGGAACTTTTGCATCAGCAGCAACATTGTATGACGTTGGTATGAATCATTTTTGGAGAGCAAAAAATAATAAATTTGGTGGAGACTTAGTATATTTTCAAGGTCACTCGGCTCCAGGTATGTACGCGAGAGCATTCTTAGAGGGAAGGCTCTCAGCAAAACAATTAGATGGATTTAGACAAGAGGTTGGTAAAGATGGTTTATCTTCTTATCCTCACCCCTGGTTGATGCCTAACTTTTGGCAGTTCCCAACTGTATCAATGGGTCTTGGTCCTATCATGGCAATTTATCAAGCACGTTTTTTAAAATATTTAATCAATAGAGGTTTAGTTAAAGACGAAGGAAGAAAGATTTGGGTATTCTTAGGAGATGGAGAAATGGATGAGCCGGAGTCTATGGGAGCAATTGGTTTAGCTGCAAGAGAAAAATTAGACAATCTAATATTTGTAATTAATTGCAACCTTCAAAGACTTGATGGGCCTGTTAGAGGAAATGGAAAAATTATTCAAGAGCTAGAGGGAAGTTTTAGAGGGACTGGTTGGAATGTAATCAAAGTGATTTGGGGATCTTATTGGGATAAGCTTTTAATGAAAGATAAGTCTGGTCTACTTGTTAAAAGAATGAATGAATGTGTTGATGGAGAGTACCAAGCTTTTAAAGCAAAGGATGGTTTATATGTTCGGGAAAAATTCTTTGGAAAGTATCCAGAACTAAAAGAAATGGTATCTACAATGACAGATAAAGACATTTGGAGATTAAATAGAGGTGGCCATGATCCACATAAAGTTTATGCTGCTTATCACTCAGCAATGCAGCACACTGGTTCTCCAACTGTTATTCTTGCTAAAACCATAAAAGGTTACGGTATGGGGAAATCTGGTGAAAGCATAAATACAACCCACCAACAAAAAAAATTAGATGAGGAGGATTTACTTTATTACAGAGATCGTTTCGGTGTGCCTCTTACTGATAAACAGGTAAAAAATATTGAGTATTACAAACCTGATGAAAACTCTGAAGAAATTAAATATCTAAAAGATCAAAGAATAAAGCTTGGTGGTTTTATTCCAGAAAGAACTTCATTTGCAAAACAAATAAAAGCTCCTCCTAAGGAAATTTTCGATAACTTTATGAAATCTACAGGAGATAAAGAAATGTCGACTACGATGGCATTGGTTAGAATGCTCACTGCATTACTAAGAGATAAAAATATATCACCGAGATTAGTTCCTATCATTCCAGATGAAGCAAGAACTTTTGGGATGGAGGGTTTTTTCCAAAAAATTGGAATATATGCTCATGAAGGTCAAAAGTATGAGCCAGTAGACTCTGAGCAGTTGAGTTCTTACAGAGAAGATAAAAGTGGCCAAGTATTAGAAGAAGGAATAAATGAGTCAGGAGCAATGTCATCATGGATTGCAGCTGGTACAGCTTACACAAATCATGATTTAGAAATGATACCGATTTATATTTTTTACTCTATGTTTGGTTTTCAAAGAGTTGGAGATTTGGCTTGGGCCGCTGGAGATTCTCAAGCAAGAGGTTTTTTGATTGGGGCTACTGCAGGAAGAACTACTTTAGCTGGAGAAGGACTTCAGCACCAAGATGGTCATAGTCATTTACTTGCATCTAATATTCCTAACTGTATTAGTTATGATCCTACGTTTGCTTATGAAATGGCTGTAATATTAAGAGATGGACTAAAAAGAATGCATGAAAAAAAAGAAAATATTTTCTACTACATCACTGCAATGAATGAAAATTATTCTCACCCAGAAAAGCCAAAGGGTGCCGATGAAGGAATTTTAAAGGGAATGTATTTATTTAAAGAAAATAATAACAAGAATAAAACTAAAGTGCAGCTTTTAGGTTCAGGAACAATCTTAAGAGAAATAATTGCTGCTGCAGAAATTTTATCAAAAAATTATGGTGTAGACTCTGATGTATGGAGTGTAACTAGCTTCAATGAATTAAGAAAAGATGGTATGGAAACCGAGAGATGGAACTTACTAAATCCAAATGAAAAAAAGAAAAAATCATATGTTCAAAAGTGTTTAGAAAAAACAGATGGACCAGTTATTGCTGCATCGGATTACACTAGATCATTTTCAGATCAAATAAGACCTTACACAGAAAAACCATTTTACTCTTTAGGGACAGATGGTTATGGAAGAAGTGATACCAGAAAAAATTTAAGAAAGTTTTTTGAGGTCGATAAAGAACATATAGTTGCCTATACATTAAGTGCTTTAGCAAAAGAGCAACTGGTTGAGACCAAGAAAGCTGAAAGTGCGATCAAAAAGTTCAAGATTGATAAAGATAGAGATTTTCCATCTAATTTATAAATATGGCTAGTACAAAAATTTTAGTTCCAGATATGGGTGACTTCAAGGATGTAGAGATTATTGAAGTTCTGGTCAAAGAAGGTCAACAAATTAAAAAAAATGACTCTCTTATTACATTAGAAAGTGACAAATCAAGTGTTGAGGTGCCATCAACGCACGAGGGAGTTATTGAAAAAATAAATGTTAAAGTAGGTGATAAAGTCAACAAAGGAGACTTGATTCTTAGTCTGAATGCGAAGAGTGCTACTGAGGAAAAAAAAGAAGTAGTCAGTGAGCAGAAAAAAGTAGAACAGACAGAAATAAAAGAGCTCAAACCTCAGAAACCAAAAGAAATTATTCCTGAAGTGCCAATATCACAATCAGGTAGTAAGTCAGCTAGTCCAAAGGTTAGAAAGTTTGCAAGAGAGTTAGGTGCCAATGTAGTTGAAATACCTGGTTCTCAAAGAGGTGGTAGAGTTTCTGAGGAAGATGTTAAAAATTTTGTAAGATCTCAAGTTACAGTCAGCGGTGGAAAAGTAGAAAAGAAAGTTCATAAAGAAGAGTATCCGCATGAAGAGTTTGGTGAAATCGAACTAAAAGATATACCAAGAGTTAAAAGATTATCTGGTCCTCACTTAGTAAGATCTTGGACCGAAATTCCCCATGTCACACAGCATGATGAAGTTGATATTACAGAAATGGAACAATTCAGATCATCATTATATGATTACTATACAGGTGAGAAAATAAAAGTAACACCTCTTGCTTTTATAGCAAAAGCACTTGTAAGTGCTTTGAAGAAATTTCCTAATTTTAATGCTTCAATTGACAGTGCTAACGACAAAATTATTTATAAAAAATATTTTCATGTTGGTTTTGCAGTAGATACTCCTCACGGTCTAATGGTGCCTAAAATAAGAGATGTTGATCAAATGAGTATAAAAGAAATTGGAAGCGCTTTAAGAAAAACAAGTAGACTTTGCAGAGATTTGAAAATTGATAAGAAGGAATTTTTTGGCGGCTCAATGACCATATCAAGCTTGGGTGGCATTGGAGGAACTTTCTTTACCCCAATTATAAATCCTCCTGAAGTCGCAATACTTGGAGTCGGAAAAAGTTTCGATAGGTTGGTAAAAGTTAATGACAAGTTTGTTTCAAGAAAAATTTTACCTATTTCACTCTCATACGATCATAGAATAATTGACGGCGCGGAAGGTGCTAGGTTCTGCGTCTATCTAGGGAAATGTCTTGGCAAGGACTTCGCTTTTAAACTTGCCGTTTAATCAATTATAAAATAGTACAAGTCATGAATAAAAAAGTTTTCTCTCTTATTTGTGCTATCAGCTGTTCTCTAATTTGGGGCTCAGCTTTTGTAGCTCAAGATATGGGAATGGATTATAATGGACCATTTACTTTTACTTTCGGCAGGTTATTTCTTGGATTTCTCACGTTAGTCCCATTTTTATATATTTTCGAATATAAAAAAGTTAAATCAATAATTTTAAAAAGAGTTAATATTTTAAATCTTTTGCTTATTGGAATTCTTCTTTCAATGGGAAATGTCTTACAACAATATGCTCTACTTTATACAGATGTAGCTAATACAGCAGTATTTACAATTTTTTATGTAATCTTAGTTCCATTTGTTGCTTACTATTTTTTTTCAAAAAATATTCATAAATCTGTTTGGCTATCTATTATTATTTGTTTATTTGGAGGTATTCTTTTAACTGAGTTCGATAATATTCAAGTGAGAATAGGAGATAGTATTGCAGTTTTTAATGCATTATTTTGGGCGTTCCACATTGTTTTTATTTCAAGATTTTTAAGAATATTTAATTATCCAATTACTATTGCATGCCTTCAATGTTTAATTGCGTCTATATTTGCATTGATGCCAGCTTTTGTTTTTGAAAGTGTTAAATTTTCAAATATGGTTTTAGATGGAAAAGAGATGTTATACGCTGGAGTTCTATCAAGTGGAGTGGCGTTTCTTCTTCAAATTTACGGACAACAAAACCTTTCTCCAGCGCCTGTAGCTATTATATTTTCACTAGAAGGTGTATTCGCTTCTATTTTCGGATGGATAATTTTAAGTCAGTTTTTAAATGAAATTAAAATTATAGGAATAATTCTTATTTTATTTGCAGTTATTTTTTCACAATTAGCTCCGTTATATGATAAAAAAAAGTATGGACGAGTCTAATCAAGGGTTTATGAAACATCTTGGCGGGTTAGAGCTAAAAAAAATTAGCGAAACTCAATATGAGTTTACGGTAGAGGTTAAAGAAATTCATTTAAACACTGGTAAAATTGCACATGGTGGATTCCTCTCTACTATTGCTGATACTGGTATGGGGACTGCTGCACATAGAGTTGCCGGGGACAAGAGATGTGTAACAATTAATTTAGATATGAAATTTATCTCAGTAGGCAAACTTGGCGATAAACTTGTTGGAAAAGTAAAAATATTAAAAAAAACTAAAACACTAGTTTTTATTTCTTGTGAAATTTCTAATTCAAGCGACATAGTTGCCTCTGCAAGTGGTACTTGGAAAATACTACAATAGTATTTGATGAAATCAAAAACTGTCTTTGTTTCAATTTTATTTATTTTTATTTCAATTAAAAGTGCGTCTGCAAATTTTTTTAAAAATATTACAGATTTAATAGATAACAACTACGAAAGTCTTAGATATGGTATTTCTGTAGGTGATGTTGATAACGACGGCACTTATGAATTTATAGTGGCTGGTTTTGGAAGTGAAAATTTAGCATTGTCATACAAAAATAATAAACTAACAAATATTGTAAATGACACTAAGTTTGCAGATAAAAGAAGTTTTACTATTGGCGTAGCTGCTTGCGATATCGACTCTGATGGATATGAAGAAATTTATTTTTTAAATACTGATACTTATAGCGGTGAAAAGAGTTATTCTGATCGTTTAATAGATCTAAAAAATAATAAATTTTTTGATATTTTTGAACAAAAGAAAAATCAAGTAGATTTAAACTTTACAGCAGGTCGCTCCGTTGTTTGTGTAGATAGAAAAGGAAATGGAAAATACGGAATTTATGTTGCTAATTATGGTGGGCCAACAAGATTTTATGAAAAGTTTAAGGGAAGAATAAAAGATAGGGCAGCAGAGTTCGGTTTGGATAAAATAACTGGGGGGAGAGCAGTCGTTGCTGGACATATATTATCAAACAATGTTGATATTTTCGCAGCTAATGAAAAAGGTGTAAACTTTTTGTATAAAAACGTTGATGGTACTTTTTACGATGTAGCATCTGGGTACAATGTTTTAGACCCTTATGAAAATGGAAGAGGAACAGCATTGAGTGATGTTTTGTACAGAGGTCAATTAGATATTGTTAGTGGAAATTGGGATGGAGAACACCGTATTTTTATAAAAAAAGAAAACTCTTTTAAAGATATTGCCGATAGCAATTTTAAAAGGCCATCTAAAATTCGAACGGTTATCTCAGCTGATTTTGATAATGATGGATATGATGAAATATTTCTTAATAATATCGGCGAAGCAAATAAATTATTCAAAATTAAGGAAAATGGGAAATTAGAGGAAATAGATATCACTTCTAACTCTGAAGCAGATGGTCTTGGAACTGGTGCTGCTATAGCGGACATTGATAAAGACGGAATTTTAGAATTATTGATTGCCCACGGAGAAACAGGAAATCAAATACTTACACTTTACAAAGCAAACGTAAAAAAAGATAAGAATTATTTAAGAATAAAAGCTTTGAATAAAAATGGAGCTCCAGCTAGAGGAGCAACGGTAACACTAACATCCAATTTAAGAAAACATTCTAAAACAATAGACTCTGGTTCAGGATATCTGTGCCAAATGGAACCTGTTGCCCATTATGGAATTAGAAATGGTGAAAAAGACTTTGAAGTAAAAATTAAATGGACAAATGGGAAAACAAATAATTATAAAATAAAAGAAACAGGGAAGACTTATATTTTTAAACAAAGTGAAATGACTATCTCGCCATCCTAATAAAAATATCACCCATACCAATATTCATTTCCTCAAGCGGAATATCGTTTTTAAAAGCACAAAACCTTCCTGTAATTTCATTTGCTTCTATCTTTTTAATATCGGCTTTTTGACATTTTTTGGCTTCATAGAAAAGACCTATCACAAGTTTACCGTCGACTACAAATACTTCATCATCATTTAGTCTTTGATTTTTACAAAAATAATTTCTATTTACTTCCTCAGGAAAATCTTTTTTTGAACAAGGATTGTTAATTAGTAAAACATCAATTTTTTTAGGACCGTCTTTAAACTTGTGATTAATTTTTTTAACTTTTGTATAGTTCATTAGATCACAAGAACACGGCCAACAACATCTATAAAGCTCACCACAAATATTTTTTTGTGTTCTTAGCTCCTTAACATAAATATAATCAGGTTTTTCTCCCGGATTAATTAAAGAACCTGAAACAGGACAATAAAATTTATTATATTCTTCAAACTCTTCATAAGTTAAATCTTGATCTATTAAATATTTGAAAAACCTTGGGCCTGCAGCATTCCTATTACTGTCTGGAAATATTTTAGACCAGTTTTTAATAAGGTTTTCATAATAAAATTTTTTTTGTTGAAAATTTACTTCTGCTGTTGATGATGAGAAGTAAATTAATATTAAAAATGATACTTTTAAAAAAAATTTCATGAATTAAGCTAAATCATTTTCAAGTAAGTTTCACTGCGGTTTTATTACTTAGATGATTTCAATTTTTTCGTCTAATTTTTTTAATTCCACAATCTTTACATTTTATCGTTTCAGTTGAACCTCCTGGTCCAAAACTATAACTAATATCAATTTTTTCATATCTATGAATGCCAACTTTACAAAACAGTAAATACAACCACTTAATCATAATTCTAACAAAAAAATTATTAATTATTATAACAGGGGGTAATTAAATGTCAGGTTTAGAAATTTTAATCGTTGTAGCTATTCTTTACGCTTTAGCTACTTAAGTTTATTTTAAAAGTAAGAAAATTAGAGAATTTTAATTTGGAAATTGTTTTTCAGATTTAGAATTTATATATCCAAAAAATAATAAAAATAGTAACGCAAAAGGATAAATTATTGCTTTGTTTGGTCTGTCTGGGTTTTCAATTTTAAAATTACTAATAATATCACCCATTTGAATACCAGATTTTTTTGCTTCTCCTTTCCAGTTTAATTTATCAACTGTCAATTGATTGTTCTGGTCTATTAAAGTCATACCATATTCTTCCAAGTTATAATTTTTTTCAAATTTACCTTTATCAATAACAAATAATTTGTACCTTTCTCCGTATTCAGTAACTCGAGTTACTTTAATATGAACCTCTTTTGAAGGGTCAAAAGATAAATTTTGAATATTTTCTGCCGAAAGTTTTTGCTCATTAAATTTAGGATAGAATTTACCTAAAACATAATCTGGGGCTAGAAAAGATAAAGATATTATTAAAAACGCTATGATCTCATACCATCTTAACCTATTTATAAACCATTGTTGTGTTGCTGCAGTAAACACTAAAATTCCAATTAATGAAGTAGATATAACTAATAAAGCTTGCCAGATACTATCTACCCCAATTAATAGTAGCTCGTGATTAAACAAAAAGACAATTGGTAAAATTCCAGTTCTTAAACTATACCAAATAGCTTGGAGTCCCGTTCTTAAAGGATCTCCGCCAGAAATTGCAGCTGCTGCGTAAGAGGCTAAACCAACAGGGGGTGTTACATCGGCCATTAATCCAAAATAAAATACAAATAAATGCACTGCGATTAATGGAAAAATAAATCCAGATGCATTACCAACATCAACTAAAACTGTAGCCATTAATGATGCTACAACAACATAGTTTGCAGTTGTTGGTAGACCCATTCCAAGTAACAAACAAAGTATAATGGTCAATAGTATTAAAATTATTACATTATCTCTTGCGATCGTTTCAATAACTATAATTAAATTAGTACTCAGGCCTGTCGATCCTACTGCTCCTACAATTATTCCCGCTGTAGCAATTGCAATCCCTACCCCTACCATGTTAATTGCACCCTTTTGAAGACCAACTATTGTTTGATTGTACCAATCAATTAAACCAGTTTTAAAATCTGGGTTTTTTATTATACGACTTACTAAGTTAACTAATATTAAAGATAACGTTGCATAAAAGATGGAAAAACCTGCTGTGTATCTCATATAAACAAGTAAAAAAATCAAAACAAAAATGGGTATTAAAAAATGTAAACCAGATAAAAAGGTTTTCTTTAAGTGAGGAACATCAGCATCATCCATTCCTTTTAATCCTAATTTAAGGGCTTCTAAATGAGAGATATAAAATAAAGCAATGTATGAAATAATAGCTGGTAAAAAAGCGTGTTTTACAACTTCAAAATAAGTAACACCTATAAAACTTGCCATAACAAATGCAGCTGCTCCCATAACCGGAGGCATTATTTGTCCATTAACAGACGAAGAAACTTCAATAGCTCCTGCTTTTTCTTGAGAGAAACCAGTTTTCTTCATAATAGGAATTGTAAAAGTTCCTGTTGTAACAGTATTTGCAATTGATGAGCCTGAGATCATACCAGTCATTCCAGATCCTAATATTGCAGCTTTAGCTGGACCTCCTCTCATTTTGCCAACCATCGCAAAAGCTAAATCTAGAAAATACTTACCACCACCAGCGGTTTCTAATAAAGCTCCAAAGAGTACAAACAAAAATATAAAATCTACTGAAACTCCAATTGGTATTCCAAATATTGCTTCTTGATCAAACCATTGAAATCCTACTAATCTTTTTACAGAGAGTCCGCCGTGAGAAATAATATCAGGAGCATATTTTCCAAAGTAAGAAAATAAAAGGAAACAGATTGCAATGATAACTAAAGGTAAACCTATAGCACGTCTAGTCGCTTCTAATAAAATTAATATACCTACTGATCCAATTATAAGTTCAACTGGAACTTTAAAACCAAATATTTCTTTTACTAAAAGAATACCACCTCTATTTACTAAATCGTCATAGAAAAAATAAATATATAAGCAACTTAATGCTCCAGTAATACTAATAATAATATCAATTACTGAAATTTTTTTTCCCCTAACTGCTGGGAAAATTAAAAAAGCTAAAGTTAAAGCAAAACCTAAATGAATGGCTCTAGCAGGCAATCCTTTGAACATTCCAAAATTAAACCAAAAAGGGAAAGGAGAGGCATACCAAAGTTGGAAAAAAGTCCAGAGAATTGCTACACCAAAAACTATTTTCAAATGGATACCTGATAAATTTCGAGTTGGAGAAATATCTTCTTGTATTTTATCTTTTATCTTACTTTGAATGTTTTGATTCATTTTAGCTAAGATACCTTATTCTAAAAAAAAAGGCCCAAGAAATATTGGGCCTTTTTTAATAAAACTAAAAAGTTAGATTACATTAATCCAGCTTCTTTGTAGTACTTAATTGCACCTGGATGTAACGGAGCCGATAATCCGTCTGCTATCATGTTTTTCTTTTCCAATGGTCCAAAAGCAGGGTGTTGAGCTCTGAAATCATCAAAGTTTTCCATTACAGCTTTTGTGACTAAGTATACAAGTTCCTCAGAAACATTAGCGCTTGTAACAACTGTGGCTTTTACACCAAACGTTGTAGCGTCTCTTTTCTGATTAGAGTAAGTTCCTTTTGGAATTACAGCTTTTGCATAATAATCAGCTCCATCAATTAAGCCTTGAACTGGTCCGCCAGTTAAATTAATTGGGCTAGCTTTTGCTTTACAAGTTGCTGCTTGCTCCATAGCACCATTTGGAAATCCTACTGAATAACCAAATGCATCTATTTTACCGTCACAAAGAGCTTTTACTTGTTCAGAAGAAGTAAGTTCTGTCGTTGCTTTGAACATACTCATATCTGCTCCCATAGCTTTCATTAATTCTTCCATAGTTCCTCTTTGACCAGAACCTGGATTACCGATGTTTACTGTTTTTCCTTTTAGGCCTTTGAAATTTTTAATTCCAGATTTTTTACTTGCCCAAATTTGAAAAGGTTCATTGTGAACTGAAAATACAGCTCTTAGGTCGCTAAACTGTTTTCCTTCCCATTTGCTTGAACCATTGTAAGCATGGTACTGCCAGTCTGACTGGGCAACTCCGAATTGAAACTCACCATCTTTAATTTGACCAATATTGTAGTTAGAACCACCTGTTGAAGGTGCAGTACATCTATAAGCTTTAGCTGTACCTTTTTTCCTACCGTGATCAGCACTAATTGCTGACTTATGTAACATTTTGCATATTGCGTTACCCGTTTGGAAATAAACTCCAGTAGGTCCGCCTGTTCCTATCGTAAAGAACTCTGCTGATTTAGCGATTGAAGTAATGGGGCTCGAAAAAGCAAACATTACTAGTATCGCTGAAATCAATGACATTATTTTTTTCATATGTACTCCTCTTTCTTTTTTATATAATTAATTTAACTACGATATTTAATTGAGGTCAAAGAGATTCTTACAAATTTTTGGCCCAATTTGATAGCTTAGTAGTGCCTTCAACCACATTTGGGGCATACCTCTTGACCATTTCCTCACTAATAGATTTATAGTTAGAAACACTTTTAAAAAATTCTATTCCATCAAAGTCAGTATAACTTAATCTAGTTAACATTCTTTTTGGACTAAAACCAAAATCAGATCCAGGCAGCATTGCTACTCCTGTTTCATTCAATATTACGTTGCATAACTGAGATGAGCTTTTAAACTTTTTATTTTTAAACTCAGGCATTAAATAAAATGCTCCTTGAGGAGGGTTGACTAAAACTTTATTTGATTTTAAATTACTGTAAACGTACGTTCCCACAGCATTAAGAATAGCTCTTACTTTAAGTTTATAATTTTCATAGTCTCCATTATATGCTTCGACTGCAGCAAATTGGGTTGGAGTGTTAACAGTTGAGTAAGATTCACTTGCTAATGATTTTAAACTATTCATAAATTCTTTTGAGCCATTTGGCACTGCTAAAAAACCCAATCTCCACCCACCTGCTCCACACCATTTACTAAGACCTCCACTTATAAATGTAAACTCTGGATAAAATTTAGAAATAGATTTGTAATTGCCATCGAATGATAGGTCAGTATAAATCTCATCAGATAATACAAGTAATTTATATTTTTTTGCAACTTTTGCTAAATCTTTAAGATTATTGCAAATGGCTCCTGATGGATTGTTTGGGGAATTTAAAATCAATATAAGATTTTTTTTCTTTCCAATAATTTTTAATTTATTTTCTAGTTCTTTAGCGGTTGGAAACCAATTATTTTCTTGAGAAGTTTCCATCCAATGAACTTTATTTAAACCTATCTGAGCTTGAGGCTCATAAGATACCCAGCTAGGAGCTGGGGTTAAAATTTCCCCATTAAATACCACATGCATTAATAACATCGCTTCTTTTGAGCCAGGGGTAATTAAAATATTATCTTTAGAGTAATTCACACCAGTTTTCTTTAATAAATATTTTGATATTTTCTCTCTTAGGTCTGGTAAACCTTGTATTGGTAAGTACTCTTTTTTATGTGCATATTTCTTTAACGTTTCAACAACCTTGTCAGGAATATGGAATGGAGACTGTCCAAAACCAAATTTGTAAATTTTTTTACCTTTTTTAATAAGTTCTTCAGATTTTTCGTTAATTGCTAAAGTAGCTGAGGCTTTTAATTTTGAAATATTTTTTTTAACTTTAGATACCATTTAGGTTGTAATATCTATACGGGGACTAGCTATGAGAAGTCAAATCAAATGTTTAAATTAGGAACATTTGACAAATTGATTCGGTCATGTTTTAATCTTATTTTGTTCTCAACTTTGATCTACATATAGTATAAAAAAAACTAGTGATCACAAATATGGAAAACCAATCAAATAAAATAGTAGCGCTGCTTGGGCCTACAAATACAGGTAAGACATATGTAGCCATTGAAAAGATGTTAAAACATGACACCGGAATTTTTGGTTTACCTTTGAGGCTTCTTGCTAGAGAAGTGTATGATAAATGTGTTGAGAAAGTTGGAGTTGAAAAAGTTGCTCTTATAACCGGAGAAGAAAAAATAATTCCAGCGACTGCAAGTTATTTTATTTGCACAGTGGAGTCTATGCCAAAAGATAAGAAGGTTGAATTTGTGGCAATAGATGAAATTCAGATGTGTGCCGATAGAGAGAGGGGTCACATTTTCACTGAAAGAATGTTGGAGTCTCGTGGTACTAAATTAACGATGTTTTTAGGTTCACAGATAATGGAAAAAGTTATTGAAGATTTAGTTGCAAATGTGGAATTTGAAAAAAAAGATAGATATTCAAAATTAAGTTATTCTGGAATTAAAAAAATCTCGAGATTAGATCGAAAAGTTGCCATTATTGCCTTCTCAATAGAAGAAGTTTATGCGATAGCTGAACTCGTAAGAAGGCAAAAAGGTGGAGCTGCAGTTATAATGGGCTCTCTAAGTCCAAAGACAAGAAACTCACAAGTAGGTTTGTATCAATCAGGAGATGTAGATTATTTAATCGCTACAGACGCAATTGGAATGGGTTTAAATATGGATATTAATGAAATTTATTTTTCTAACCTTAAAAAATTTGATGGTAAGAAAACAAGGAGATTAAATTTAATAGAGATGTCTCAAATTGCAGGTAGAGCTGGCAGGTATAAGAACGATGGCGGTTTTGGAACCACTGGCGACTGCGATACATTAAATTCAGATGAAATAGAAAAAATTGAGAAACATCAATTACCTGTTACAAAAACAATTTATTGGAGAAATTCAAGGTTGGATTTTCAAAATCCAGAGAAATTAATTGCTTCTCTTGAATTAAAGCCAACAAAAAAAAATCTTTTACGAACGAATGACTCTTTAGATGAAAGTGTCCTTAGATTTTTTTTAAAAAAAGGTAATAATAATATTATTTATCATAAAAACTTAGAGTTACTTTGGGAATGCTGTCAAATTCCTGATTTTGAAAAAAAAGCTTACGGTCAACATATAAATGTAATTGATAAAGTATTTCGATTTTTATCGACTAGAAAAAAAAAAATACCAAGTACATTTATGAAAGAGCAGCTTAAAGGTTTAGAAAAAGATCACGGTAACGTAGATCTACTTTCTCACAGACTGTCAAATGTAAGAACATGGTCTTATGTTGCTAATAAAAAAAATTGGGTAGAAAATTCGGATTACTGGGTTCAACTAACAAAAAATATTGAGGATAAATTATCTGATAAACTGCACGATGAGCTTACAAAAAGTTTCATTGATAAAAAAATTAGCATTCTATCCAGAAGTTTAAAACAAGATTTGGTTTTAAATACTGAAATTAATAATGAAAATAAAATTCATATTGATGGTCAGTTAGTTGGAGAACTTAAAGGACTTAAATTTTTAATAGAGGTAACATCAAAAACATTAGATACAGATATAAAATCAATTAAAAAAGCTGCAAGGAAAGGTGTTGAAAAAGAACTTGAAAAAAGAGTTGATCAAATTTTGACCAAAAAAGAAATTGAAATTAATGATGAAAATAAAATAATTTGGAAAAAAAACCCTATTGCTAGACTAAAAAAAGGTAATGACTACCTTAATCCTGAAGTTGATATAATAGCAGATGACTCTTTAAATGATGAATATAAATTTAAATTAATTAACTTTTTAAATGATTGGTTAGAAAAATATATTAAAGAAATATTAGGAGATCTTGTTAACCTTACAAAACATAAAATTGACAATCAGTATTTAAGAGGACTGGTTTTTCAACTGTATGAGAACAATGGAGTAATTATAAGAAATAATGTAGATAAAATTGTAAAATTGATACCAATTGAGGAAAGAAAAAAATTATGGGGAATGGGAATAAAAATAGGGCGTTATCATATTTACCTTCCAAAAATGTTAAAACCTAAAGCAGTTGCATTTAGAATAAGCTTATGGAAAATGTTTCACAATCTTTCCGAAAAAACTATGATACCCAAATCTGGTTTAAATTTCTTAGAAAACAAAAAATTGGATAAAAATTTCTTGTTATTATGTGGATTTGAAAAATTCAGGGAGTTTTTTATAAGAATCGATATTTTAGAAAAGCTCTTCTTGAAAATTATTGAAAAAACAAATGATAAAAAATTTACTGTAAATTCTGAAATGATGAATTTATTAGGCTGTTCAAAAGAAAATTTTTATAAATTAATGACTTACATGAACTACAAAAAAGATAAAGCGCTTGATACATACATTTTTATGGGGGAAAAGAAGAAAAGAGAGAAAATAATACGATTTGACAAAAAGGAAAATCCATTTAATAAACTTCTCTCTTTAAATTTAAATAAATGAGCAAACTAGATAGAGAAAGTGTTATAGGTATTAGTGCATTGTTAGTCCACGCAGCTAACATAGATGAAATTTACTCTGATAAAGAAAAAGAATTGGTAAAAAACTTTATTAAATCTTATTTAATTAAAGAAGATGCTAATAAGATTTTAGAAAAGGCCGAAGAAATAGAAAATAACTCAAATCAGTTACTTAACTACACAAATATAATTAAAAAAAATTCGTTATCGATAAAAAAAGACATAATTGAGCACTTATGGAGAGTAATTATTTCAGATAAATCTATAGACCAATATGAAGCAAATTTAATGAGACGAATTTGTGGTCTAATTTATTTTCCAGATAAAGAATGCGCTGAAATAAAACTTAAACTTATTAACTCGTAATGACTTACATAGTAAAAGATGCGTGTATTAAATGTAAACTTACCGACTGTGTCGAGGTATGCCCCGTTGATTGTTTTTATGAAGGTGAAAACATGTTAGTCATAAATCCAGACGAATGTATAGATTGTGGTGTGTGTGAACCAGAATGTCCGATTGATGCAATTAAGTCTGATAATGATGATGTCGAAGATAAAGAAAAATGGTTGTTGCTAAATAAAAAGTTTTCTGCAATATGGCCTAATATTTCAAAAAAAAAGGAACCTATGGAAGACCATGAAAAATTTAAAGACATGAAAAATAAATATGATCTTCACTTTTCAGAAAAACCGGGAAAATAATTATGCCAAAAAAAAAGAAGATTAAAAAAAAATTAAAAAATAAAATTAAGAGTTTTAAGAAAAATAAAATTAAAGCTTCTGATAAGCCACAAGAAAAAAAGACTTCATTTTCTAATCCAGATGAGAAGCCTGAAATTAAAAAAATTAAAAAGCAACCAACAGAAAAAAGATTATATAATTTAAAAGATTTTGTAGTTTACCCTAAACATGGTGTTGGTAAAATTACTGCAATAGAAAAAGCTACTATTGGAGATATAGATATACAATTTTATAAAATTCTTGTTGAAAAGGAAAAATTAACTTTAACTGTTCCAATCAACCAACAATCAAAACTAAGACCTATTGCTTCAATCAATCAAATTAATAAATGTATATCTATACTAAAAACCAAACCAAAAATTAAAAGAACTATGTGGAGTAGAAGAGCTCAAGAATATGATCAAAAAATTAATTCTGGGAAGATTTATGAATTGGCCGAAGTCGTTAAAGATTTAAATAAAAATACTGATATTATTGCAGATCAATCTTACTCAGAGAGACAGTTGTTCGAAAAGGCCTATGAAAGACTAAAATCAGAATTCGAAGCTGTTCTAAAATCAAACCCAGAAGAAGTCCAAAAAAAAATGGATAAGGCTCTAGGAAGAACAAGCATTGCTGAAGAAGCTCAATAAAAAAACGCCCTTCTTAAAACTATAATAATTATAAAAAGGGCGTTTAATTAATGAGAAAACTATCTTCTTCTTCTTCTCTTTTTTGCTTTCTTTTTAGTTTTCTTTTTAGCTTTTTTTCTTCTTTTAGCCATCTTTTCTCCC
>CACEAQ010000011.1 GCA_902557605.1 uncultured Pelagibacteraceae bacterium
CCAAAAGTGTACAAAATGTATTTTACCATCAACATATCCTTTTATAAATTTTGATAAAAACGGAGTGTCTAATTATTATAAAAATTATAAAAAACAAGAGTTTTTAGGAGAGGAGGCATTAATGAACATTTTGGATAGATATAGATCTAAAAATTCTGAACCCGACTGTGTTGTTGGATTAAGCGGTGGCAGGGATAGTAGTTACGGTCTTCATTTATTGAAAACGAAGTTTAAAATGAATCCTATAGCTTTTACCTATGATTGGGGTCTTACTACAGATACTTCAAGAGTAAATCAATCTAAGCTTTGCGGAAAATTAGGTATAGAACATATAATTAGATCAGCAGATATAAGTAAAAAAAGAAATTTTGTGAGAAATAATATTATGGCATGGCTTAAAAGACCGCACTTAGGAATGCTGCCAGTTATTCAGGCTGGCGATAAACCTTTTATGGATTATGGAGCTATTTTAGCAAAAGAAAACAAAATAAAACTATATATTCAATTCACAGGTTATCAACTTGAACAAAGAGAATTTTTTTTAGGGTTCGCTGGAATTAATCAAAAGCTTCAAAATAATCAAAGAATGTCTTCTTACAATTTTTATAATAAATTAAAAATGTTTAATTTTTACACTTTTCAAACTTTAATTAATCCAGGATATATAAATCTTGCATTACTGGATAATTTTCGAGGTTTCATATCAAGTTTTATTAGAAAAGAAAATTCATTACATTTTTACAATTATGTAAAATGGGATGAGAAAGAGATAGTTGATGTTCTGCAAAAAGAATATAATTGGTCCAATGATTTGGTTTATGGAAAAAATCAATGGAGGATGGGAGATGGTCAGACTACATTCAATAACTTTATATATTATACATTAGCAGGTTTTTCAGAATTTGATAATTTTAGAACCAATCAAATTTGTGAAGGTCAAATTAGTAGAAATTTAGCATTGGAGTTAGCAAAAAAAGATAATAGTTTTAAGTATGAAGTCTTAAAAAATTTTAGTGAAATTATTGGCTTCAACTTGGATGATGTATTGTCAAAAATTACTTCAATTCCAAAATTATACTAGTAAAATTAATATGAACTATTCTATAATTAAAAAAAGGTTTCCTAAATCTAGGCCTCAGTTATCAAAAGAATATTTAGAAATATATGAAGAACATTATAAAAATAACCGAGACGGAAAGGGGTTAACTAACTTTTTAAGTAGTTACATGGAAAGTTGGGCACACAAAGTTGTTTCAAAAACTGAAAATAAAAGTAATAAAATTTTAGAAATTGGGGCTGGAACACTGAACCACCTAAAATATGAGAAGAATTACGATGAATATGATGTTGTAGAACCTTTTAAAAATTTATTCAAAGAAAGTTCAGAAAAAATAAAAATTAATAAATTTTATGAATCAATTTTTGAAATTGACAATAAAAGTTATGACAGAATTATTTCTATTATGACTTTTGAGCATTTAGAGAATTTGCCCGAAGTTGTAGGAAAATGTAGTGAATTACTAAATAAAGATGGCGTAATGCAAATAGCAATACCATGCGAAGGTGAATTTGCGTTTAAATTAGGATGGAAATTAACAACAGCTATTAGTTTTAGAATAAAATATGGATTAGATTATTCAAAAATAATGTCATATGAACATCTTAATACTCAAGCTGAAATAATTACTGTTATCAAAAATTTTTTTAAAATAAACAAATTCGTAAGAAGTCCATTCATTCTACCTATAAAAAATTTGTCATTTTATTGTTTTATCCAATGTAAAAAATTATAATTTTTTCAATTTTATAATTACTTTAAATAGTTCAAAAATAATTGAAAAATTTTTAATTGATAGTATCTTTATCGAAGATTTATCTACAATCTTATATTTAACTGGAATTGCACAAAACTTTTTATTTTGCAATTGATAAAAATGCATTAATTCGAGATCTAAAAAAAATAGTCTTGAAATAAATTTTTTATTTTTAAAATTTTCAATTTTTTTAAAAGCTTTTAAACCAGATTGAGTGTCACCACCTTGTATATTTAACCCTAAACTAACTCTGACAATTAAACTAACAAAATAACCAATAATATATCTACTTACCTGATAAAAATTTAATCTTTTGTTGATTATAGCACTTTTTTTGTGTTTCCGATTTATGAATACAAAATCATATTTTTTCATTTTCTTTAAAACAATATTAAAAGTTGATAAATAAGGAAGATCGCTATCTATTAATATTACATGTTCGTACTTAGAAATTTTTAATCCTCTAAGTATGGAGTAAGACTTTCCAAAATTTTTTTTATTTTTAATTATCTTAATTAATCTAAATTTAGATTTTAATTTATTAAGCCTTTTTTGAGTATCGTCTTCACTTCCATCATTTATAATTATAATTTCATATTTAATGTTATTTTTTTCAATTTTTTTTTTTAAAATTGAAATATTTTTCTCAATTATTTCTTGATTATTGAAACATGGGACAATTATAGAAAGACTCTTCATTTAGCTTCTACAATTTTGAAACTTTTTAAAAGAAGACCTAATTTTCGAGCATCTGGACTTTCAAGTTTTTCGAATGGGGAAATTAATCCACTTAATCTAAAATTAATCATAATCTCCTTGTTAATATATTTTCTATCTAAATCAAAATTAATTTTTTTAATACTTTCTTTTCCTAAGTTAATCGTCTTTTTTAGTTCATCATCGATGAGAATGTTCAGTAAATAGTTTTTATTTTTATTAGAAACATAAGTTTCTACATCAAAAAGAAATTTTAATTTTTTGTCAGAGCTCGGAGTCCTCAGTAATAAATATGCATTATTTCCTTCAGTCCATGATCCTTCTTTATTAAAATTGTGTGTCCAACCAAAACCTTGATATTCATTTTTAAACGAATTTTTGTATACTTTAGAAGGTTCTATTTTACTAAAAGTACTCTCCTCTAATAATTTTTTATCAATTGAAGTCATTTCTGATTTTTTGTCAGGCAGCATTATCCAGAAATTATTCCTGAAGAAGAAACCAGTATTATTATTTCTATGAGTTTTTTTTAATTGCAGCAAATGACCTTTATTGTCAACTATATAAGCAACATTTTTATCAATTTTATTCTGCGATATCTTATCAATTAAATTATATCTTACTTCAGCGGCTTTTTTTCTATCAAGAGAGGCATTTAATACTATATCTGTTTTTATGTTTTCTAAATTACCCAATATTTTACTAAATTCTGCAAAGAGTGGACCGTAATTATTAAACAAGTAAGTTGTTCGAATAGATGAATAATTTTTAGGTATCGTATTCCAAAAATCGTCAAATTTTTTGTTAGGTAATTTTTCGAAAGCATTATTTTTAATACCGATTGAAATATCAAGAATTTGTAATAACAAAATAAATCCAACGCATGCAAATGAGTAAATTTTTCTGAAGTTTCTATAAATATAAAATAAAGAAAAAAATAATACAAAGTATGCAACAGGCCACGCAAATCTGCCTGTGGCAGAAAAAATACTCAAAGCACCATATAAATAGTCATGTATTTTAATATTAATAAGAGGAACATTCATTATTGATGGGCTTGTGGTTATTGACCAAAATAAAAAAATTAATACATACAGATTTGAAATTCTGAACAATTTTAATTGATCTTTAGCTGGGATATTTTTTTTAAAATTAAGCATAAATAAGAATATTGTTAATGCTAATAAAATTAAATTTCCAAGGCCTAGATAATTAAAACCTTCTAAACCCGTATCTGGAATATTTCCTAAAAAAAAGGACCAACTTGTTTCTAGATTATTAAAACCAGTATCAATTTGTGGGTCAAAAAATCCAAAAAGATCTAATTTATATTCACCATATCCACTTGAAATAGAGTTAACCGCGTTGGACTCGAAGTAACCTATTAAATACATTACAAAAAAGGTGTAAAAAAGTTTATAAACAAGACTTTTTAAGTATGATATTTTTTTATCAGAAACAACTTTTTCAAGTAAAAAACTTGAATAGATTATAAAAATCATCGCAGTAAAATAAAGGTGTATAAGAAGAGATAAAGTAATTAAAATGTACCAATTTAAATTTTTACTTTTTTCATCTAAACAATAACCGATGTAAAACGCGTATAGTATTAACCAATGCCCGCCTAAAGAAAAATGATGAGACAATCTCATTAAAAAAAAGGGACATAAAAATAAAAGAAAACTACCTAATAATGCATAAGAATTACTATTGGTAACTTTAAATATAATTTTATGAGAGAAAAAAAGTTGTAAAAAAACACATATGCTTATCCAAAAACTAAAATATTGAATTTTTTCAAAGTTAAATATACTTAATATTTTAAAAATAAAAGCAAAAAGAGGAATTGTGTCTGTAAATACAACAGAGTTAGAAATTTCCATTCCATAATTAGGATTTTTGCCAAAGGGAAATCTCCATTTATCTTCTTTAAAATACTGCCAACTCAATTGAGAGTTTGTATAATCAGCAGATCCCAATAACCAATCAATATTTGTAAACCAATAATTGTCTATACCAACAAAATAAATTGTAAATATTAAAGAAATAAATAAAAATAAAAAATAATTAATTGTTATTTTTTGTATCATAGTTATTTTTGTTTATGAAACCCATCATTGATAAAGAGATCCATAATATAGTTCCTGTCCAAGTACTAAATAAGCTTCCAGTTGATTTAAGAGGAAAAACCTCAATTAGAAAATTTAGCAAGATAAGTGAAAAAACTATTTTATCATATTGATTTAAAGAATGTTTAAGTATTATTTTAATTTTTGTTATTAGGACTGAAAAAACAAATAATGATAAAAGTATAAAGCCTATTAAACCTCCATCATGAAGAACTTCTAAGTGGTAATTGTGTGGGTGTGTAGAACATAAAATTTTTTCATCTTTTGATAACTTTGGACATTTATATCTAAAAGATTTTAAACCGTTTCCGATAAAAATATTATCTTCAAATGATTTGAGTGTTGTGTAGTAAATTCTACCATAATTGTCAGGCGATAAATTCATTTCCTTATTTCCTTGATAAAAAATATTAACTGCACTAGAGATTTTATGTTTCAGATCGTTATATTTTGAGTTTATAATATTGTTCGAATTAAACATGTAAAAAAATATAGGTAACAAAATTAAAAAAATAATAAATAAATTCTTTTTATAGCGATTAAATGAAAAAAAGATTATCAAAATAGAAAAAGCAACAATTAAAAAAGACATTCTATTACTTGCTACAAATGTAGCATAAAGTGTAATTAAGAGAAAAAAAATCTCATAATAATTTATTTTAAGATTTTCTTTATTTGTTAATATGTAAACACACGCTAAAGAAAAAATAAAAAATTTTTGAATAAATGCCCCGGCTATAGCTTCTGAGCCAAATATTGATCCAACCCTTCCATCATGTAGGGGAAATCCTAATATATTTTTCCCTGTATGAAATTGCAAAATTGAGTCTAAAGATACAAAAATTATCAATGAAAGACAAATTATGAAAAATATTTTAAGTTGAATTTTTTTATGAATAAGTAAAGTTTCTAAAAATATATATATAAGAAAAAATTTTAAAAGGAGAATAGATTTTATAAAATTTTCATAACCTATCACCTTAATATTTATTAAAGACGAGAAAATAATAAAAAGAAAAAAAAGAAATAAAAATATATTATGAAAATTATAATTAATTTTGATATTATTTTTTACAATGTAAATACCAGACAAAAAGATAAAGATTACTAAAGTTATATTTATAATTAAGCTTCCTAGCACAAGTGAAATTGGAATAAAATAAAATAAGTTTTGGACTAAAAAAGCTAAGTTAATTTTCTGAAGCATAAAAAATTACATTATCGCATATATTATTCTGTGACTAATGATTAAATTATTTTTAAAGTTTTTTTAATTTAATTCATAACAAAAATTTTACTTACAATGGTTAGATTTGCATGATTTTTTAGGTATATTATGACTTATAAATTTGTTTACTTTTTGAGGCAAAAATACTATATAAGCCCTGCCTGGTGATTATTGCGAAGGGGCCACACCCGATCCCATCCCGAACTCGGAAGTTAAGTCCTTCAGCGCCGATGGTACTTTGTCTTAAGACATGGGAGAGTAGGTCGTTGCCAGGCTTAAAAATTATGAAAGTAGCAAGTTCATTAAAATCATTGAAAAAAAGAGATCTTAACTCTAAATTAGTAAAACGTAGGGGAAAACTTTACGTAATTAACAAAAAAAATCCAAAGTTTAAAGCTCGACAAGGTTAATTATGAGCGAGAACGATTTCAAAAAAACTTATAGCGGCTTTACAAAATTTGTATTATGGGGAACTTTAATAGTAATTGCTATTTTAGTCATTTTAGCAATTACATTACTATAGTTTCAAAAAAGAGAAAAATTAAATGATAATTGGTTCCATTAAAGAAGATTTAGCATCAGAGAAAAGAATTTCACTAACTCCTGAAACAGCAAAAAATATTATTGGTCTGGGACTAAAAATATGTATTCAAAAAAATTACGCAAACCATTTAGGGATTGATGATAAAGAATATCAAGATATAGGTGTTGAAATTAAACCTTCCTCAAATGAAGTATTTAATTTAAGCAATTTATTAATCAAAGTTAATTGTCCATCAGAGAACGAAATAAAGGATTTAAAGGAAAATACTATTTTAGTTGGTATGTTAAATCCCTCGAAAAATAAAAATTTGATAGAAAAAATCAATAGTAAGAAAATAAAAATCTTTTCATTAGAACTACTCCCTCGTATCACTAGAGCACAGTCGATGGATGTTTTGTCTTCCCAATCAAATTTAGCTGGTTATAGAGCGGTAGTTGATTGTGTTTCAGAATTTGAAAAAGCAGTGCCCATGATGATGACCGCTGCTGGGACTGTTCCTGCTGCAAAAGTTCTGGTAATTGGTGCAGGTGTTGCAGGTTTACAAGCTATTGCAACTGCAAAAAGATTAGGAGCTATTGTTTCAGCTACAGATGTTAGAGCAGCATCAAAAGAGCAAGTAGAGAGTTTAGGTGGAAAATTTTTAACAGTAGAGCAATCTGAAGATATGGAAACTTCTGGAGGATATGCAAAAGAAGCTTCAGAAGATTATAAAAAAAAACAAGCAGAGATGATGAAAGAGGCTTTAAAAAAAAATGATATAGTAATTTGCACTGCTCTAATTCCTGGAAAACCTGCACCTAGAATTCTAACTGAGGACTTAGTAAAACTAATGAAACCTGGATCTATCGTTTACGATTTAGCAGCAGAGCAAGGAGGCAATTCTGCTTTTTCAGAAGCAGGAAAAATTAATTCTATTAATGGAGTTAAGGTAATAGGAGTGAAGAATCTAATGAATACTTTGCCGCTTACTGCCTCGAGTTTGTATGCGAAAAACTTATTTAGCTTCATAAGAAATTTATATAGTAAGGAGAAAAAAGATTTTAATATTAATTTAGAAGATGAAATAATTGAAAAGTCTTTAATAAAAAAAGTTTAATTATGGAAATTGATCCGTTTATATTTAGATTAAGTATATTTATTTTGTCAATTTTTATTGGCTATTATGTTGTGTGGAGTGTAACACCATCTCTTCATACTCCTCTAATGTCTGTTACTAATGCTATTTCATCAGTTATTATTGTAGGTGCTATCATTGCAGCTTTAGCGGGAACTTCTGAAAGTGTTTTTAATACGTCAAGTATTTTTGGATTTATAGCCATCATTTTAGCAGCGATAAATATTTTTGGTGGGTTTTTAGTGACTCAAAGAATGCTTCAAATGTACAAAAAAAAGAAAGATAAAAAGAAATGATTTCGGCAAATCTAGCAGCAATTTTTTATTTAGTATCTGGAATATTATTTATTCTTGCACTGAGAGGATTATCATCACCGGATACATCTAGACAAGGAAATTACTTCGGAATAGCTGGAATGATAATTGCGATCATTGTGACATTCTTTTCAATTGGAAATTTTTCTACATCATTAGTTTATGTAATAATTTTTTTAGTTATTGGAGGGGCAATCGGTGCTTTCATAGCTTTTAAAATTCCAATGACTGCAATGCCTGAATTAGTTGCAGGATTTCACAGTTTAGTTGGTTTAGCTGCAGTTTTTGTTGCAATAGCAGCTTTTTTAAATCCTTCAGCTTTTAATCTAGGAAATGTTGGTGATATTAAATTAGCTAGCCTTATTGAAATGTCTATAGGAGCAGCAGTTGGAGCAATAACTTTTTCTGGCTCAATAATAGCTTTTTTAAAGTTACGTGGAATAATGTCAGGTGCTCCCATAACATTTAGCGGCCAGCACATTTTAAATTTGATACTTGGAATAGGTATTTTCGTTTTAATTTTTTATTTATGTAAAACTCAGTCTCCAAATATTTTTTGGATGGTAATTTCAATCTCATTTCTTGTTGGTGTTTTATTGATCATACCAATTGGTGGAGCTGACATGCCTGTAGTAATTTCAATGCTTAATTCTTACTCTGGATGGGCTGCAGCTGGAATAGGTTTTACATTAGAAAATACCGCTTTGATTATAACAGGTGCACTTGTTGGATCCTCTGGAGCAATACTTTCATATATAATGTGTAAAGCTATGAACAGATCTTTTGTGAGTGTAATACTTGGAGGTTTTGGGGCGGATAATTCCACTGACGATAAAAAAGAAAAGAAGGATCAAAAACCAGTTAAAAGCGGTAATGCAGAGGATGCAGCTTTTTTAATGAAAAATGCTTCATCGGTGATTATAGTTCCAGGTTACGGTATGGCTGTAGCTCAAGCTCAACACGCTCTACGAGAGATGGTAGATAAATTAAAAAAAAACGATATTAAAGTTACTTACGCCATACACCCAGTTGCGGGAAGAATGCCAGGACATATGAACGTACTATTGGCAGAAGCAAATGTTCCTTATGATGAAGTGTTTGAATTAGAAGATATAAATAATGATTTTGCTAATTCAGATGTTGCATTTGTAATTGGAGCCAACGACGTAACAAATCCCGTAGCAAAAACAGATCCAAAAAGTCCAATATTTGGAATGCCAGTGCTTGATGTTGAAAAATGTAAATCTGTTTTATTTGTTAAAAGAAGCTTATCTCCCGGGTATGCTGGAATAGATAATGAACTCTTCTACAAAGATAATACTTTAATGTTATTTGCAGATGCAAAAAAAATGACAGAAGATATTGTTAAAAATTTAGAATAATGAGAACGAAAATATTTTGTGATATTGCCGATTATAAAACTATAAAATTTTTTAATAATAAATCTTTAGTCGATGGGTTTACAACTAATCCGAGTTTAATGCGATTAGCTGGAGCAAAAAATTATAAAGAGTATTCTCTTAAAATTTTAAAGATATGCAAAAAGAAACCTATTTCTTTTGAAGTATTTGCAGACAATTTTAAAGATATGCTCAAACAGGCTTATGAAATTAATTCTTGGGGTAAAAATGTTTATGTAAAAATTCCAGTTGTAAATTCTAAAGGAGTATTTACAGGACCAGTCATTAAAGAATTAAGCAATAAAGGAATTAAACTCAATATAACTGCAGTGTACACGTTCGAACAAACTAAAAAGATTTTCAAAAAATTAAACAAAAAAACTAAATCAATTATTTCAATATTTGCAGGCAGAATGGCTGATAAAGGTAAAGACCCACTTCCAATATTTAAAAAAAGTATTTTTTTGACCAAAAAAAATAAAAATATTGAAATTCTTTGGGCTAGTACGAGGGAGGCTTATAATTTTATTCAAGCAAAACAATTAAAATGTAATATAATCACAATGCCACCAAAAGTGATTAATCAAATTACAGGATTCGGTAAGAGCTTTAAATCTATGACGCTTGATACTGTAAAAGGTTTTCTAACTGACAGTAAAAAATCAAGATTTAGTCTTTAAGACGCCCTGGCTCTTGATTGTCTTTTTCTTTCATGAGGGTCTAATATTAACTTTCTAAGCCTACAAGACTTTGGTGTAATTTCTAACGCTTCATCTGTATTAAGCATACTTAGCTGTTCAGCTATAGACATCTTTCTTACTGGTGTTAAAACTACATTTTCATCAGTTCCTTGTGTCCTCATATTTGTAAGTTTTTTCCCTTTTAAAACATTTATTTCTAAGTCACCACTTTTTGAAGAAAGGCCTACTATCATTCCCTCGTAGACTGGATCATTATGTGTCACAAACATTTCACCTCTAGCTTGTAAATTGAAAATAGCAAAGGCAACAGCTTTACCATTTTCCATGGAAATTAAAGCACCATTTCTCCTTCCTTCCATATCTCCAGTGTATTCTCCATAGGAGTGAAAAATTCTATTAATTACACCAGTGCCTTTTGTTAATGTTAAAAATCTACTTGTGTAACCCATTAATCCCCTTGTTGGCGCATGAAAAATTAATCTTTTTTTATTTTTACCGGTATCCTTAAGATCAATTAATTTACCTTTTCTTCTATTCATAGAGTCTATAATTCTTGATGAAAACTCTTCATCTAAATCCATAGTTATTTCTTCGATTGGCTCTAGTTTATTACCTTGATTATCTTTTTTAATTAAAACTTTTGGCGGGCTTACGGTCATTTCAAAACCCTCTCTTCGCATTTGAGTCAAAAGAATTTCCAACATTAATTCACCTCTACCACTTATAATAAAAGCATCTTTATTTTCATTTTCTTCAAAATTAATTCCAACATTATTCTCAGCTTCTAAAATTAATCGATCTCTTATTTGTGTACTTGTTAATTTTTTCCCTTCTGTACCTGCTAAGGGAGAACTATTTACAGTAATTGTTATTGACATGGTAGGTGGGTCAATAGGGGTTGCATTAATTGGATCTGTTATTTCTAAATCACAAATTGTATCGGCAACGTTAGCTTTTTCTAATCCTGCAATAATTACTATATCTCCAGCCTCACCTTGCTCAATAGGAACTTTTTTTGTTCCTTCATATCTAAAAATTTTTGTTAGCCTTCCTTCATCAACTTTCTTTCCACTTAAATCTATTGCCTTAATTTGCTGATTTGCCTTAGCAGTTCCTTGAGCAATTCTTCCTACTAAGCTTCTTCCTAAAAAACTGTCGGCGTAAAGAAGTGTAGAAAGCATAGCAAATGGCTTTGTTTTATCAAAAAATGAAGGCTGAACATGTTGAATTATTAAATTTAACAATGGTTGTAAATTTTCCCTTGGACCATCTATTTCTTTAGAAGCCCAACCAGATCTTCCACTTGCATATAACACTGGAAAGTCTAATTGTTCTTCATTTGCATCAAGACTTACAAACAAGTCGAAAGTTTCGTCTAATACTTCATTTGCTCTTTGATCTTGTTTATCAAGTTTATTAATTACCACAATAGGTTTTAAACCTTGCTTTAAAGCTTTAGATAAAACAAATTTTGTTTGAGGCATCACACCTTCTGCAGAGTCTATGAGCAATAATGCGCCATCCGCCATATGCAAGACTCTTTCAACCTCAGCAGCAAAATCTCTATGACCTGGTGTATCGATAATATTAATTCTCAATCCCTTCCAGTTGATAGAGGTTGGTTTTGCAAGAATTGTTATACCTCTCTCTTTTTCTAGTTCACCAGAGTCCATTACTCTTTCTTCAACGTTCTCATTTTCTCTAAACGTTCCGCTTTGTTTCATTAAATTATCAATCAAGGTTGTTTTTCCATGATCGACGTGAGCTATGATTGTTATGTTTCTAATTGTATCTATCATTTTGGTTGCGGGGGCTGGATTTGAACCAGCGACCTTCAGGTTATGAGCCTGACGAGCTACCAGACTGCTCCACCCCGCGATAAATTATTTTTTTTTAATATTAATTGCTTGGAGCTTATCTTTTTCTTCTTTTATATCGTAAAAAATTGTTTGTTCCTCTTTCAAAATTCTCAATTTAGATTTTTCAAGAGCTGATACATGAAGAAAAATATCTTTTTTTGATTTGTCGTCTGTAATAAACCCATAGCCTTTTTTGGCGTTAAACCATTTTACTTTACCAGATGGCATTTTTAAACCTCTCATTTATATTTACTTTAATACCTGTTTTTTAGTTTTTGGAGTTTTTTAATTCTTTTTAGGTTTTCCGTTTGAACTCTCTTTTTTCTCTCAGACGGTTTTTCATAAGTGCTCTTCATTTTCATAACTTTAAAAAAGCCCTCTTTTTGTAGCTTTCTCTTAAGAACTCTTATTGCCTGCTCAACATTGTTATCTTTGACGTCTATTTTAATAAAATCCTCCAGTTAATTTTCATGGTAGTTATCATCTGAGACTAAGTTTGTCTAGACTGATGCTGCTTGAGCCTTTTTTTCCTCTCTAATTTTAGCTTTTTTCTCTCTTTCAACTCTTCTTTTTGCTTTGTCTAAACTTTTTTGAAAAGCTTCTTGAGAACAAAGAGCTAGAATTACTGGATCTCTGGGTTTTAAATTAGAAAAGTTCCAATAACTCCTTTTTCTGATTAAAGAAACCGTTCCTTTTGTGCTACCAACTAATTTTGAAATTTGACCGTCAGTTAACTCAGGTGCATTTTTACATAACCATAAAATTGCGTCTGGACGATCCTGCCTTTTTGACAAAGGAGTATATTTTGGTTTTTTTCTCTCTTGAACCTCTACTTCATCAAGTTTTTTTATTAAATTAAGTTTTTTTGTTGAGTCTTTAGAACATAATTCAATTTCTTCTCTGGAAAGTTGACCAGCTAAAATTGGATTGTAAGCTTTGATCCCTTTTGCAACATCTCCATCTGCTATTCCTTTAATTTCTAATTCATGTAAATTACAAAATTCAGCTATTTGTTTGAATGTTAGTGTGGTGTTTTCAACTAACCAAACAGCAGTAGCTTTCGGCATAAATGGAGTATCAGTCATAACTTATTTTTTTGATCTTAAATTGCTAAATTTTTTATTATATTTGCTTACTCTTCCTTTATCTAAGATTTTTTGAGCACCGCCTGTCCAAGCAAAATGAGATTTTGGATCTATATCAAGTTTTAACACGTCGTTTTCCTTTCCCCAAGTAGATCGTGTTTCAAATTCTGTACCATCTGTCATTACAACTTTAATCTTATGGTAATTAGGATGTATGTTTTTTTTCATGACCGGAGTCTTATATTAATAATTCTTTTTACTCAATATCTTTTTTATTTATTAGACCTCTTAAATCTTCATGAATATTGGAATTAGTGGCTAAAATATTCTTTTTCAAAGGCAAGTTTTTGTCTTCTTCAAAAAAATCAACAAACCCTCCGGCCTCCTTTAAAATTATTAAGCCTGCGGCAATATCCCAATAGTTTAATTCTCTCTGCCAATACCCATCAAATCTACCGCAAGCTACATAAGCTAAATCTAAAGCAGCACTTCCAAATTTTCTAACATTAGAAACATTTTTTGAAACATTTATATACTCAGAAAAAATTTTATCTTTAATTTTACTTGCACCTTTTGGACCACCTGTCACTATCAATGCATTCTTAATATCTTTTTTATTAGACACTCTAATTCTGGAGTTGTTAAGGTATGCCCCATTACCTTTTTCTGCGCAGAACATCTCATTCAAAATTGGATTAAATACGACCCCACATTTTACATCTCCGTCTTCCTCATAGCCAATAGAAATTGCAAATTGGGGAACTCCGTTCAAAAAATTCATTGTTCCATCAATTGGATCAATGACCCATCTATTTTTTATATTAGAGTCATTTATAATTCCTGTTTCTTCAGTAATAATTCCATATTCTGGATGTGCTTTCTGCAATTCATCGATTAATATCTTTTCAGTTCTTCTATCAGCAGATGTTACAAAATCACCAGGTCCTTTTGTTGATACTTGTAAATTTTCTATCTCTCCAAAATCTCTTATAAGAGATCTAGAAGCTTTTAAACAAGCTTTTACAATCAGGTTAATTTGTGGAGAGTTTAATCTCATCAATTAACTCTTTTTACATATTCTAATGTTCGAGTATCAATAATTATTTTTTCTCCACTCTCAATGAATGGAGGAACATTTATTTTAATTCCACAATCAAGTAACGCAGGTTTATATGATGATGAAGCAGTTTGGTTTTTGATTGCCGCATCAGTGCTTTCAATTTTACATTCTATATTATTTGGCAACTCAATTGATATAGGTTTTTCTTCCATAAAAGAAATGGTCACTTCTAAATTCTCTTTTAGAAGTTTATAATGTTCACCAGTAATTAATTTTGGTATTTCAACTTGCTCAAATGTTTTATTATCCATAAAATAACAATTTTCTCCGTCTATATATAAAAAATTAAATTTTTTTTCATCAACTTCAGCTTTTTCAACAGTTTCACTTGATCTAAACCTCTCATTTAATTTTGTTCCTTTCACAATACTTTTTAATTCCACTTGATTGAAGGCCCCACCTTTGCCAGGTTTAACATGTTGGGTTTTAAGAACATTCCAATAGTCGTTCTTATGCTCTATTATCATTCCAGGTTTTATTTCATTTGCAGTTATTTTCATTTAAATTTTTTAATTGCTTGTTCAGGTTTTAATTTTGGGTTATCCCAAATAAAACTTGATAATGCAATATATTTTGCACCATTATTTAACAATTTTTTGTAATTGATATTATTAATACCGCCAATAACAACAACTGGTTTTTTTATATTTTTTTTTGCCCATTTCAAAATATTTAAATTTGCTTTTTTAGAATTTGGTTTAAGCCTCGATTTAAAAAATGATCCAAAGGCTATATAATCTGCTTTGTTCGCAACTGCATTGTTTGCAAGGGTTTTTGAATTGTGACATGTAATCCCCAATATCTTTCCTTTAAGTATTTTTCTTGCAATTTTAAAAGATCCATCATGTTGACCCATATGACACCCGTTAGCTTTAATTTTAGACGTTAAAATAAAATAATCATTAACGATTAGTTTAACTTTATGCTTGGTTGTAATTTTTTTTATCTTTTTGGAGATGTTAAGAAGTTTTTTTTGACTTACATTTTTTAACCTTATTTGAAAAAACTTTACGTTTTTAAAGGATAATACCCTATCTAAACTAACATAAAAACTTTGATCAACTTTATTCGGTGAAATTAAGTAAATAAATCTTTTCAAAAATACTAGGCCGCAAATTCTTTTTCTAAATCTTCTGACCACTCTCCTTTAGATGAAAGACCATTCATTCTAGCTCTATGGTTGAAAGCTTTTTGGATATTCTCTATATTTTCTTGATTTTTTCCAAACGCTTTTAATGCGCTTGCTTGTAATCCTCTTCCATATGAGAAAGTAATTAAAAAATTACTATCATTAATTTTGTTGATCTCGTTTAAGTTTTTACTAGACTCTATTTCTGATTGTCCACCAGATAAGAAAGCTATGCCAGGTACTTCAGCTGGCACATTTTTTTTCAAACAATCCAAAGTTTTCTTTGCAATTTCCTCTGTACTAGATTTATCTTTACATTCTGATCCGGGTATAACCATATTAGGTTTAAGAATAGTTCCTTTTAAATCAACTTTGTGAATTTCAAGTTCATTGTAACACTCATTAAGAACATCAGTTGTAACTTGATAGCATTTATCAATATTATGAGGACCATCCATTAATACCTCTGGCTCAACTATTGGTACCATTTTAGCTTCTTGAACTAAAGCAGCGTATCTTGCTAATGCATGAGCATTAGATTTAATTGATTGAACGGATGGAAATTTATCTGAGATTTTATAAACAGCTCTCCATTTAGTAAATCTTGCACCTAATTCATAATATTCCTTTAAACGCTCACGCAATCCATCTAAACCTTCCGTCACAGTCTCATTACTTGATCCAGCAAGAGATTTAGCACCTTTGTCGACTTTTATACCTGGGACAGCTCCACGTTTAGAAATTAATTCCGGAATTGTAGGACCTAAAGTAGTTTTCTGTCTAATTGTTTCATCAAATAATATAACTCCGCCAATAAAATCTTTCATAGCACTTGAGTCAAAAAGAGTTTGTCTAAAACTCAGTCTGTTTTTTTCTTTGTTCTCTACATTAATACTTTTAAATCTTTTAGCTATTGTCCCAGTGCTCTCGTCTGCCGCAAGGATACCTTTGCCTTTAGCGCACATTTTTTTTGCAATTTCATTTAATGTCATAGCAATTATTTATTTTAAAACACTAATACCAGGCAAGTCTTTTCCTTCTAAGTACTCCAAAAATGCTCCTCCTGCTGTTGATAAGTGTGAGAAAGAAAGTTTG
>CACEAQ010000012.1 GCA_902557605.1 uncultured Pelagibacteraceae bacterium
AAATTACTATTCTGCTTTAGTCGGTATTTTAAATTTTAAATTTTTTGAAAGTCTCAAAAAAAATAATATAGATATTAAAAAGACAATAAATTTATTTGAGAACCAAGCAGCTGGAAGAGGGTGGAATCTAGGATCTAGAAATTATTTTCCAGATATAAAAATTATTGGTTACCAAAGTTATCCAAATTTTTCTCAATTTATGAATTCGATACCATGTGAGTATGAGGAGAAAGCAAGAATATTACCAAAACAAATTGCAATATCAGGCAAGGCTTTTAAAAACTCAAAGATGGAATTTTTTTCTAAAACAAAAGTTTTATTAGCGCCTGCACTGAATTATAAAAACAATACTTCTGAAAAAAGAAAATATTTAAAAAATACAATATCTTTAGTGCTTACAGGTATAAAAGATATAGATATAGAACTTCTTAGCTGGTCTGTGAAATTTATTAATGAAAATAAGAAAATAAAAATTTTAATAAAATTTCACCCAATTTTACCTTATAAAAAAATAAAAAACTTAATTCGTGGTTTAAATAATAAAAATATTACAATTTATAAAAAAAATGTTAATTCTCTTTTAACGAAATCTCTCATTATAATTTCTACAGGCCCAACAAGTGCTCTCTATGAGGCAATATTAAAAGGATGTTTTGTTGTTGTGCCAGTTTTTGACCCTTGGGATAAACTTAACGTCGTAAATTGCAAAATTCCTCGAAAAAATGTTACATTTGCGAATAATTTTAATGACTTTTGTTCAAGTTTAAATAACCTTGTAAAAAACAAAAAAAAATATAATTCAAATATAAAATTTAAAAAAGAAATGTTTTTTGAAAACATTAATAAAGAGACTGAAAAAATATTTAAATAATCATGAAAATAAAGATAGTAAATAACTTTTTTGATAAATCTGATATTGATCACATATGTTCGTTAAAACTTCATAAAAAAATTGATGATAATGGAATTGCTGTTTATCATAATAAAATTTCAAAATCCGGGGAAATTAAGTCGGAATTATTTGATGAAGACACTATAAAGTCCTTGCATAAAAAATACCATCCAATTGCGCTTAATATTTTAGAGGAGCTTTCACCTAAAAAAAAAGATTTATATGAGTTTACAGAATTTCATCTCGTTGAAACTGGTAAAGATTTCCAATTTCCAATACACGATGACATACCAAATAAATTATTAAGTGGAGTAATATATATTAAGCCTGAACAAAACTCTGGCACAAATTTTTTTGATACAAAAAAAGGTGACGGAAAGAGAGAAATAGAATGGAAAGTGAATAAAGCTGTATTTTTCTCAAGAGAAGAAAAAAATACATGGCACTCATACGGCGGTGATGGAAAATCTAGAAGAGTGACAATAGTTTATAATTTAATGACTAACGACATTAAAAAAGTTTTTTTAGCTGAGAAAACAAATCAATTCTTTGGAAGTTTTAGAGCATTTATAAATCCATACTTATTTAAATATTTTAAGTTCACGATTTAACTATGAATACTATGAGGATTAAAAAATTTTTTAAAGAAAAAAATGTTCTCATAACAGGTCATACAGGTTTTAAGGGTTCTTGGCTTGCTCAATGGATAATAAAAAATCAAGGTAAAGTTTTTGGTATTTCAAAAAATATCCCTACAAATCCATCTCATTATGTTTGTCTTAACTTAAAAAGAAAAATGGAAAAGGAATTTTTTTTTGACCTAAAGAATAAAGAAAAATTACATAAAACTGTTAGCAATATAAAACCCGATTATATTTTTCATCTCGCAGCTCAAGCAATTGTTAAAAAATCATATAAAAATCCTTTCGAAACTTGGCAAAGCAATACCATTTCAACATTAAATTTACTTGAATGTTTGAGAAAAATTAAAAAGAAAACTCAAGTTGTAATCATTACAAGTGATAAATCGTATAAAAATTTGGAATTAAATAGAGGGTATGTTGAAAATGATTTAATTGGCGGTGATGATCCATATAGCGCATCAAAAGGTGCTACCGAAATCTTGCTTAATTCATATATAAGGTCTTTCTTTTTTTCAAAAAAAAATAAAGTCAGAATATCAATAGCTAGGGCTGGAAATGTGATTGGAGGCGGTGATTGGTCTGAAGATAGATTAATTCCAGACTGTGTTAGATCTTGGTCAAAAAACAAAAGTGTGATTTTAAGAAATCCAAAATCAACAAGACCTTGGCAACATGTAATGGATGTTTTATACGGTTATATTTTATTGGCAATAAATTTGAAAATAAATGCTAAGAAAGTCCATGGAGAAGCTTTTAATTTTGGTCCTTCGATTAAAAATAAATTAACGGTTTTAAAATTAGTAAAAAAAATGGGAAATAGTTGGAAAAAAGTAAAATTTAAAAAAATTATTAAAAATAAAAGAAATTTTAAAGAGTCAAAATTACTTCAATTAAACTCGAAGAAAGCAAAAAAATATTTAAATTGGAGTTGTAGGCTTAATACAAAAAAAACAATTGATTTAGTAACTCTTTGGTATAAAGATTTTTATTCTAAAAAAAGAAATAAAGATCTAACTATAAACCAATTAGATTTTTTTGAAAATTTATTAAAAAAATGAAAGTTGTGATTTTAGCAGGCGGTCTTGGATCAAGATTATCAGAATTAACAAAAAAAATTCCAAAACCAATGGTCAAAATTAACAAAAGTCCTATTATAGTTCACATAATAAAACATTATGCCAGATTTGGATTTAAAAATTTTTACATTGCTGCAGGGTACAAACAATCTGTTTTAAGAAATTTCTTTAAAAGAAAAAAATTTGGTTTGAATATCAATGTTATCGATACTGGCAACAACACAATGACAGGAGGTAGATTAAAAAGACTACAAAAATATTTAAAAAATGATTCATTTTTGTTGACTTACGGAGATGGAGTTTCAAACGTCAATTTAAAAAAATTAATTAGCTTTCACAAAAAAAGTAAATCAATTTGCACATTAACAGCAGTTAGGCCACCAGCAAGATTTGGAGCGATAAAAATACAAGGTTCAAAAGTCATTTATTTTAAAGAAAAATCTAGACTTGATGAAGGATGGATCAATGGTGGTTTCTTTGTATTTCAACCTAAAATATTTAAGTATATAAAAAATGATAAAACAATTTTAGAAAGACAAACATTGGCAAAACTAGGATCTATCAAAAAGTTAGCAGCTTATAAACATTTTGGATATTGGTACTGTATGGACACCATACGAGATAAAGAAATTATTGAAAAAAATCTTAAAAAAAAAATTTAAATTTGAAAAAAAAAATAATAATTTTCGGCGGCAGTGGTTTTATAGGAAAAAACTTAGCACAAAGATTAATAAATAAAGATTTCTTAGTCACAGTTGTTTCAAGAAACAAGTCAATCAAGTTCAATTTGAAAAATAAAAATCTTGAGTATTTAAATTGTGATATTACGAATATTAATAATATAAAAAAAAAAATTAAAAAATCATATGATTTCATTATTAATTTAAGCGGTAATATTAATCATAAAAAGAAAAAAGAAACGTTTGAAACACACTTTAAAGGGTGTAAAAATCTAATTCAATTTTTCAAAAAAAAAAATATTTCACTTTTTTTACAAATTGGAAGTAGTTTAGAGTACGGGAATTTGCCTTCACCACAAAATGAGAATTTTAAATGTAAACCTGTTTCTTATTACGGAAAAGCTAAGCTTAAATCAACAAACTATTTAATGGAACTCTCGAAACATAGTAATTTTCCATTTTTAATCTTAAGACTTTATCAAGTATACGGTCCAAATCAAAAATTTGATAGATTAATACCCCAAGTAATTAAATCTTGTTTAGATAATCGTAAATTTAAATGCACGGATGGAAGTCAAATAAGAGATTTTCTTTATGTAGAAGATTTAGTAAATTTGATTGAAAAAATATTACTTACAAAAAAAAAAATTAATCATAGAATTTTAAATGTAGGCTGTGGATCTCCAATCGCTGTAAAAAAAGTTATAGAAAATATTAATAAGATTATCAAAAAAGGCATACCTCAGTACGGTAAAATTCAAATGAGAAAAGATGAAAGCTCTAAGCTCTACCCAAGTATTAAAAAGGTAAAGAACCTATATAAATGGAAACCAAAATTTAGTTTGATAAAAGGTCTAAAAAAAACTATTTTATTTTATAAAAAAAATAAAAATTTTCTATATTAGGTAATTATCTTACGGGCGTGTAGTTCAGTGGTAGAACGCTACGTTGACATCGTAGAGGTCATAAGTTCAATTCTTATCACGCCCACCATTATAACAATAACATTGATAAATTTAAATATTTATGTATAAAAGAGATGTATCGAAATGCATAGTGGGAAATAAGTGTGAAATTCATTTGCTGTACCTGCAACCGTAAAGTCGGAGCGCCACTCGATATAGTCCGCTGTTGAATGATGGCCAGGAAAAGTCTAATTCTGCAATGAAAAATTGACAACGGCAATGAATGCTTTTGCTGTTATGAAATTTTTTATACTAATTATAGCCACTCTTTCCTTTACCTTGAAAGTTTATAGTAAAGATTTGGAAAAATGTGAATGGAAAAATTCCTCAGGCAAACCTTGTTTAACAATATATTCACCTCCCAATACTTCAAAAATAAATGAGATAAATTTAGATAAGATTATTATTAATAAAAAACAAATTATTGAGTCTGGTTATCAAGATGTACGGAGCATTTTAGAACAAATAATAGGAGTAGACGTTTATAGTAATGGACCTAAAGGTCAAGGAACTTCAATTTTTATGAGAGGCACTAATTCTAATCATGTCTTAACTTTATTAAATGGAATTCCTATAAACGATCAAAGTGCTCCAAAGGCGCAGTTTGATTTTGGTTATGACTTTTTACATAGTTTGCAACAGATAGAGATTTATAAGGGCGCAAGTGGTGCCATTTTTGGCCCTGCTGCTATTGGAGGAGCGATAAATTTTGTTACTGATATAAATTACGAAAACTCTATTTTAATAAGTGGTTCTAACAGCAGAACAAATTCGATTAGTGGAAATTATACTTATTTGGCCAAAAATGGATGGCATCATAATTTTCAAGCAGGCTCTACACAAATAGAGGAATTAAGCACCCAAAACACTGCGACAGATCTAGATGGAACTAAAAATATTTCTTTGAATTACAACTCTATGAAGTTTTTAGATGATAATACCAAACTTAAGTTGACAGGTTACACTCGAAAAACTGATAGCGGTTACGATAGCTGGGATGATGGGAATGCAAATGCCGATAATATAATGTATGCATTTCAAGCAAATTTGGAGAAGAAGGAAAATAATATTGAAGATACTTTTACTTCACATTTTCATGTTCACGACAGATACTATGATACTGCAGTAAAAAATAAGTATTATTCACAGTCTTTTACTTTTAAAGCTGAGAGGAAATTAAATCTTAAAAGAGATTTGTCTTTTGGATTTGGAAGTGACTACAATTATAACAAAGGTGATTTTATAATACATGGGAACTGGGGTTCCTCAGCCAAAGGACATGCCGATAATTTTGGTATATATACAAACCTAGGTTATAAATTTGACGAAAATTTAATTTTTTCTTCACATTTAAGAGCAGATAGTCACAAATATAGTCAAGAAAATTTGACTTACAGGCTAAATATTTCAAAGACAATCAATAAATTTAATGCAAGCTTATCAGAGTCAACTGGGTTAAGACATCCAGATCTTTACGTACTTCATGGCAATAATCCTAGTGGTAGTTTTAAATCAATGAACACAACAAAACCTGAAAAAAGTTTAACACGGGATGTATCATTACAATATAACTTTTCTGATACCCTATCTTTTGAAACGACAGCATACAAAGGTTCAATTTCTGATGTTCTAAACAGAGGAACTTCAACTTATGGATACAATGAATTAATTGATATTAAGCAGGAAGGTATAGAAAATAGTATTATTTTTAAAAACGATAACGAAAGAATTACTCTATTTAATACTTTCTCAAAAAGTAGAGAAGGAAGTGGTAGACCCCAACTTAGAAGACCAGAAAAACAGTTCGGAATAAATATTTCTAAAGACTATAACACAAATTTCTTTGGATCATTTAATACAAAAATAGATTACAGGCATATAGGAAAGACTGAAGATTGGAAAGGTGGATCTGCGCGTGCAAAAGTTGATAGTTCTGATATAATAAATCTAATTTTATCAAAAAATTTTTCTGGAAAAGTATGGTCAGTTAATATACTCAACTTAACAGATGAAAATTATGAACGTCCTGATACTTATAATCAGGAAGGCAGAAGAATTGAGTTGTCATTTAGGCGTAAATATCAATAATTAAATTATGAAAAAAGAAATTTTTCCCATAGCTTTAATATTAATTTTAGCATTTTCTAGATTAATTCCACATCCTCCTAATTTTACTCCTATAATTTCTATGGCAGTTATGAGTGGATTTTTTTTAAGAAACATTCGCCTCTCATTATTAGTTGTTGTATTTTCGATGTTAATTTCAGATATAATTATTGGAATTCATTCAAATATGTTTTTTGTTTACTTTTCATTAATTTTAATAATTTTTACTTTTAATATGCTTACCAAAAAAATGAATATTTTAAATGTAGCGTTACTAAGTTTTTGCGGTTCTTTATTGTTCTTTATGATCTCTAATTTTGGCGTATGGTTAAACTCCACGCTTTATGAAAAAAATATAAGTGGATTAATAAATTGTTATACGATGGCTATTCCTTTTTTCCATAACACATTAATCTCTACTCTATTTTTTTCTTATATTGCAATGTTTGCTAATTCATCTTTAAGAAAAATTTCAATTTAGTGTGTTATTTATACCTTGAAAAAAAAAAATAAAATTCCATTACCTCTCATTAGCGTTATTATGAATTGTAGAAATGGAGAAAAATTTTTAAAAAAGAGTATTAATAGCGTAATTTCTCAAACATATAAAAATTGGGAATTGATTTTTTTTAATAATCAGTCAAATGATAAAAGTGAGTCAATTTTAAGAAAATTTAAAGATAAAAGAATTAAATATTACAAGTCTAATAAAATATTAAATCTTTACGAGGCTCGTAATAAAGCAATATCTAAAACAAAAGGAAAATATATTACATTTATAGATACCGACGATTGGTGGATAAGATCAAAGTTAAAAAAACAAGTTAAATATTTATCAATACATAAGAATATAAACTTTATTTATTCGAATTTATATATTTTCAATCAAAAAACAAAAAAAAATAATTTATACATAAAAAAAATTATGCCCAATGGTAACGTGACGCAAAAATTACTTGATAACTATAACTTAGCTATTCTGACAGTTATGATTAATAAAAAAATATTTTCTAAAAAAAAGTTCAATAAGAGATATAATATAATCGGTGACTTTGACTTTTTCATTAATTTAAGTTTGGAAGAAAAATTTTTTTACTTAAAAGAACCTTTAGCATTTTATAGGAATCATGATGAAAACTATTCTAAGAAAATTAATATATTTACTAAAGAGCTAGATGACTGGTCAAAATTAAACTTTAAAAAATTTAGTAAACTTAATTACTCATTGAAAAAATTTAAGTTTTTTTTCTATAAGATAAAAATTAAGAAATTTCTAGGCTGGAAATTATGATTTACAAAGTTACTTTATTCAAACTTTTTTTGTTATTTTTTATTATTTTTACTTATGTTGTAGGTTTTCTTTTTAGAGAAAATCTAGCAGGTGGAGCTGAAAGAGATTTTCTTGCTTTTACATGGCCAGCCATTCTATCATTTAAAAAAAACTTTTTCTTAACCCTTCAAAATTATGGTCAGTTTGGTGAAGGAAGTACTCCTTTATTTCATATACTAAATGCTTATCTAAATCCATTCAGTTCAAATCAAATCATTTTTCAAGGATCTATTGCATTCATTTCTCTTTTAAATGTTCTTTTTTTTTCGCAAATTCTTAAGGAGAAATTTAGACTAAATGGTTTAGATGCAGTGACTTACTCATCAATTTTTTTAATTCTCCCATTTTTTAGGTCATCTGCTTTTTGGGGATTAACCGAAAATTTAGGATGGTTATTTTTAATTTTAGCAATTAAATATTATAATAAAATTGAATATAATAAAAAAATTTCTGCTTTAACGATTTTCTTAGTTTGTTTTTTTTCTAGTTTTGCACTTTATACCAGGCCTTACTTAATTTTTTTTCCAATTTTTTTTATAATTTATTTAATGTTTTATAAAAGAGCTGAAATTTTAAAATATGCTTCACTGTTCTATCTAATATTAGCTCTACCGGGATTTTACCTGATATTTTTATGGGGAGGTATATTTAAATTAGGAAGTGTTGATCCAAGCTTGTATGGCCCAAATATAGCTCAAACTAGCTTAACAGATTATCATAATCCAAAGTTTATACTTAAAAATATAGTAATTTTCTCTTCGATTTTTTTATTTTACTTAATACCCTTTAAATTATCTCAATATTATTTGAGTCGTAACGAATTAGTTAAGAAAAAAGATTACTTAATTTTTTTATTGATTTTTGCTGTTTTAATTTTTTTAAGTTTTATCAATATTTTCGATTATCTTAATAATGAAAAATTAGGAGGAGGAGCATTTCTAAGATTAAATCAATTAATTTTTAAAGATTCATTAATTCCATTTCTATTTCTTTGTTCTTTAGGCCTATTGTTAATTTATAAGTATGCTACAATTTCAAAGAAAAATTTAATACTAATTTCATCTCTTTTAATTTTTTGCCTTCCTAAATTCATATTACAAGAGTATTTTGAACCATTAATTATTATAATTTTCCTCTCATTATTAGATTATGAGGAAAACTATATTAAATTATTAAAAAATGATAAAACACAATTTATTTGTTTGCTCTATTTTATAGCTTATTTTTTTTCTAGCTTTGTATATAGAAACTACATAAATCCTTTAGATTTATATTATTATTTAAATCCTATTTGACAATTTTAGGTTTAGGTAGCGGTATAATAAATTTTCCTCTGTAACCTTTTTTTTTAAATATTTTGATTAATGACTCAGAAATGTGCCAAGATAATAATAGTAGATAGTCTGGCTTATTCTTATAAATATAATTTTCCTCAAATATTGGTATTTTTGTACCTGGCATATATTTTCCAATTTTGTGAGAACCTTTAATTTCTAAAATACATTTTAATAAATCTTCATTTAGACCTACATAATTTACTAAAGTAGCTCCTCTTGAAGGGGACCCAACACCAAAAACTTTTTTGTTTTGTAGATTAAGTTTATTAATAAGAGCATAAAGACTTATCTTAGATTTAACTACTCTATTTTTGAATAATTCGAAATTTTTCATTTTTAAATATTTTTTTTCAAATTTAAGTATTTTTGTTACAGAACTATCTATCTTAAAAGTTTTATTTTTAGTAACATAAACTCTTATTGAACCACCATGAGTAGGAATTTCTTTTGCTTTAAAAAGCCTAAAATTAAATTTTTTGAATAAATAATTTAAACTAGTCAATGAGTAATATCTCATATGTTCATGATAAATAGTGTCATATTGCAAAGTCTTTATTAATGAAACAAGGTAATGTACTTCTATAATAAATATTCCATTTTTATCTAGAATCTTTGTAATATTTTTCATCAAACTGTTAATGTCATCAATATGTGCAAACACATTGGTTGCAGTAATAATTTTAGCTCTACCAAATTTCTTTAATATTATTTTGGCAGTAGATTTATCAAAATATCTAATTAAAGTTTTAATACCTTTTTTGATCGCTATTTTCCCTATTGACTCTGGAGTAATTCCCAAAACTCGATGATCTTTTTTAAAGTTTTCTAATAAATTTCCATCATTCGACCCAATGTCAATAATCAGATTATCTCTTTTTAAATCAATAACATTTTTTATTTCTTTATAAAGTTCTTTAAAATTATCTTTTAAAATTTTCGTGGTACTGCTAGTGTAGGGATAACTTTTTGGAAATATTATTTCCCTATCCACAATTGTGCCTAATTGCATCAATTTTGAACTTTTAGAATACATTAATTCTGCAGGAAAGAAGAACTCTTCTTCAACCGGACGAATTATAGGATGATAATTATTAACTGGTGGTAAAAAACCTAGTGATAAAATCTTTTGTAAATCTTTTTTCTTTGAAATTTGACAACTATTAATTGTTTTTGATCTTTTATTCATATAGATAATTATTTAATCCTTATAATGGACATTTATGATTAACAAAAGTGAAATTTCTATCATTGGTGGATCAGGTCATGTTGGATTTCCTCTTGGTTTAGTTTTTAGCTCCAGTGGTTTTAAAGTGAAGTTAATAGATAAAAATCAAAAAAACAATAATCTGATAAACTCTGGAGTAAATCCGTACTTAGAAGAAGGGAGTAAAAAATTACTTGCTAAAATGTTAAAATTGAAAAGAATTTTTGCAACGAAACAATTGGAGCATATAAAGACTAGTAAGTTTATCATTATCTGTTTGGGCACCCCTATCGATAATAAACTAAAGCCAAAGATTAAAGATTTTCTCAATTTTTTTCATCTTTTAAAAAAATATATAAATAGAGATCAAATAATTATAATTAGAAGTTCAGTTTATCCAGGAATATCTGAAAAAGTTTATAAAATAATTAAAAACAAAAATGAGAATCTAAGCTATTGCCCAGAAAGAATTGTGCAAGGAAAATCATTAATTGAATTACCTAAAATTTCACAGCTTATCGCTGGAAAAAATAATAAAGCTATAAATGAGTCAGCAAATTTATTTAAAAAGATTTGCAAAAAGATAATCAAAGTTTCGATTATTGAGGCAGAACTTGTGAAATTATTTTCAAATGCTTACAGATATGTCCACTTTGCGATTTCAAATCAATTCTTTATGATTTGTAAAAATAACAATTTAAATTTTTTTAAGATCAGAGATATTATGAAAGATGGATATCACCGAAATGCTCATATTCCTTTGTCTGGTTTCACAGCCGGACCTTGTTTACTTAAAGACACAATGCAACTCTCATCATTTTTTAATAACAATTTTTCTCTGGGTCATGCTGCCATGAAGATAAACCAAGAAATGCCAGAGTTCATTATAAAAAATTTATCAAAAAAAATTGATTTAAAAGGAAAAACTATTGGTTTACTGGGACTTTCTTTTAAAGGTGAGAGTGACGATATAAGAGACTCGTTATCTATTAAGTTATTAAAATATTTAAAAAGAAAAAAAATTAAAACTTTTTATTCAGATGAATTTTATAAAATGAGTGGAAATTTAAAAAAAAAGGATTTAATAAAAAAATCGAATATAATAATAATATGTGCGCCACATAAAGCTTATAAAAAATTGCACATCCCTAAAGATAAAATAATAATTGATGTTTGGGGATTAAGAAGTAAAAAAATTTAAGATGAAAAATAAGCATATTAAAAACTACATATTTATTGGGGGTAAAAATTTAGGTGTTAAAAGTTTAGAATTCATGATTAAAAAAAAAATTTACCCCAAAATAGTCATTCCAAATAAAGATGACTTAGGAAAAGATAACGTATTTAATAAATCAATAAAAAAATTTGCTAGAGAAAAAAAAATAAAAATTACCTCTATAAAAAATTTATCAAAATTGATTAAAAAAAGAAAAATAACAAAACCCGATATTATATTCTGTATTGGTTCAACACAAATCCTGCCTAAAAATATTTTAAAATTTTCTCAAAAGGGGATTGTGAATATACATCCTTCACTACTTCCGAAGTATAGAGGAAGATACTCTCTCGTTCATGCTATTTTTAATGGGGAAAAAAATACAGGAGCTACTGCTCATTTTTTATCAAATAAAATTGATTCAGGAAAATTAATACTTAAAAAAAAATTTAAAATAGATCACTCTGATACAGCAAAAGATCTTTATGAAAAATTTACTAAAACGGGGTTTTTAATTTTTAAGGTTATTGCAAACCGATGGATTAAAGATAAAAAAATAAAGTCTTATAGTTACAAAGGAAAAATACCCTCATATATAAATAAAAACCTACCAAACTCTGGCATCTTAAATTGGAACTGGAACACTAAACAAATTTATAATTTTTTAAGAGCAGTAATGCATGAACCATTTTTACCACCTGCTATCTATATTGGTAAAAATAAATATTATTTATGCAAAGAAGATCAAATTAAAAAGGAAAAATTTCTCAAATCACCACTATGAAAAAAAAATTAAAGATACCTTTTGCTCGTCCGGTTATCAATATCAATAAATCAATTAATTTGATTAAAGATGTATTGAACAAAAATTTCCCTAATGAGGGAGAATTTACTAGAAATTTTGAAAAAAAAATATCTACATTACTTAAAACAAAATATGTAATAACTTCCACAAGTGGAACGTCGGCAATTTTTTTAGCACTTAAAGCAATTAATGTTTTGCCTGAGGATGAAGTTCTAGTTCCAAATATTACTTTCCCTGCAACAGCCAACGCAGTAAAATTAACTGGAGCAAAAGTTGTTTTAGTTGATGTTAATAAAAATGATTTATTGATTAATATTGATGATTTAAAAAAAAAAATTACAAGAAAAACCAAAGCAATTATCCCTGTTCATATTTCAGGTAGGGGCGGGAACATATTAGAATTAATACAATTTGCTAAATCAAAAAAAATTAAAGTAATAGAGGATGCTGCAGAAGCATTAACTTCTAAAAGTGGTAGTAGATTTTTAGGTACTTTCGGTGACGCAGGATGTTTTAGTTTTGCACCTAATAAGATTATTACAACAGGCCAGGGTGGTATAATTGTCACTAAAGATAAGAAAATTTTTGACAGTCTTAAAAGACTTAAAGATCAAGGCAGAGTTGGAATGACGACAGGCGGGGAAGATAAATACTCAACTATAGGTTTTAATTTCAAATTTACAAACTTACAAGGTGCATTGGGTTTATCTCAACTATCAAACTTAAAAAAAAGAATTAAAATTCTTAGAGAAAATTATCTTATTTATGAAAAAAATTTAAATCAAAATGATAATTTTCGGTTAATAGGATTTAGAATAAAAAAAGGGGAAGTACCCTTATGGACCGATGCTTATTGCAAAAAAAGAAATGCCCTTTTTAAGTATTTAAAGACTCAAGGGGTTACATGTAGGTATTTTTGGCATCCATTAAACTATTGTAAACCATATAAGCAGTCATTTTCAAAATTTAAGAATTCAAAATTTTTTTTTAAAAAACTAATTTGGCTTCCTTCATCGCTTGATACCAGCAAAAAAGATATATTGAAAGTTTGTAAATTAATTAACAATTTCTATAAAACATAAGATGGAAAAAAGATTGAGTATAATTTTACCAGTATTTAATGAAAAAGAAAGCCTATCAGTAATGGTAAGATTACTAAATTCATATTTAAAATTTGATAATGAGATTTTGATTATTTATGATGACATAAAAGATAATTCTTTGCCAGTAGCTGAAGCTCTTGAAAAAGAATTTAGGAATGTCAGAAAGTTACAAAATACAAAAGGGGCAGGAGTGATGAATGCAGTTGATACTGGAATTAAAGCATCAAAATATGATTATATTCTTATAACTGCAGTTGATGAAATATTTCCAATAATATCTATTAATGAGATGCTAGATTTAGCTATTAAAAATGATTTTGATTTTGTTAGTGGCACAAGATATTCAAAAGGTGGAAAAAGGCTTGGAGGATCGTTAATTGGATCGATATTATCGAGAACTGCAAATAAGCTTTTTAATTTGCTTTCAAATGTTCCATTAACTGATTGCACAACTGGAATAAAACTTTTTAAAAAAAAAGTTTGGGAGTCAATACAACTTCAGTCAAAACCTATAGGTTGGGCCTTTGCATTTGAACTATCAATAAAAACTTATTTAAAAGGTTACAAAATTACAGAATTTCCACTAAAATCTGTTGATAGGCTGTTTGGCGGGTCTTCAACTTTTAAATTAGGTCCATGGGTAAAAGAGTATCTGAAATGGTTCATTTGGGGATTAAAAAATGTCAAAAAAAAATAAACACTTTTTAATTACAGGTGGGTTAGGATTTATTGGCTCTGCAATAACAAATCATCTAATCAAAAAAAAATTTAAAGTCACTATTTATGATGATTTATCAAGAGGAAAGAAAAAAAGAATTAAAAAAAACTCTAATTCTTTAAGATTTATTAATGGAGACATAAGGGATTATAATAAACTTTATAAATCACTTAATAACGTAGATGCAGTAATTCATCTAGCTTATATAAATGGAACAAAATTTTTTTACTCAAAACCTACTGAAATTTTAGATATTGCCGTTAAGGGAATTGTAAATGTAATAGATGCATGTAAAAAAAAAAAAATTAAAGAACTTTATCTAGCCTCTAGTTCAGAAGTTTATCAAACCCCGCAAAAAATACCTACAGGTGAAGATGAAAGTTTGAAGGTTCCAGATATATATAATCCAAGATATTCTTACGGTGGAGGAAAAATATTAACTGAGCTAATGGGAATACATCACGGTAGAAAATTTTTTAAAAAATTGATAATTTTTAGACCACACAATGTTTATGGACCCGACATGGGAAATGAACATGTAATTCCTGAATTTATTAAACAATTTAAAAAAAAATCATTTGGCAGACAAAATTTTAGAATACAAGGGTCTGGTAAAGAAATAAGATCTTTTATATTTATTGAGGATTTTATTCAAGCTTTTGATCTTATTTTAAGAAAAGGTAAGCATTTGCAGATTTACAATATCGGAACTTCTGAAAAATTAAGTATTAAAAATTTAGCTCTGAAGATTTCAAAGTTATT
>CACEAQ010000013.1 GCA_902557605.1 uncultured Pelagibacteraceae bacterium
TAAACATAAGATATTTTCAACTTTACTTGGAGAGATGTTATCTCCGCCAAGATTTACGATAATATCTTTTTTTCTATCGGTAATTTTTAAATAATTATTTTTATCTAGTTCTCCTATGTCCCCAGTATGTAGCCATCCATCTTTGATTACCTTTTTGGTCTCTTCTTTTAAATTCCAATATCCCAACATAACGTTTTCGCCTTTGATAAGGATTTCTCCATCCTCTGCTATTCTTACTTTGTTAGTCCTAAACGGAGGTCCTACTGATTCTACCTTGACTAGATCTGGCAAATTACAACTTACAACGGGGGAAGCCTCGGTTAACCCATATCCTTGAAGTGTGGGTAGACCAACAGCATTTAAAAATTCTCCAATATTTTGATCTAATGACCCTCCTCCAGATACGAAGGCTTGAAGATTTCCTCCAAACTGATTTCTTATTTTTTTTCTAACTAATTTTTCACACAAAAAATTAATGATTTTTTCGCTTAATTTTAATTCCTCTTTTTTGAGTATTTTTTTTCCTAAATTTAAAGTCTGGTTAATAAGTTTTCTTTTTAATCCAGATTGCTTCTCAAAATTCATATTTATTTTTGTATAAAGATTTTGGTAGAATCTAGGTACAGCTGTCATGATTGTAGGTTTTGCAATTCCCATATTAGAAATCAGTTTTTCTAAACTTTCAGCATAGAAAACTTTTGCTCCAACTATAATTTGTATAAATTGAACCGTATGTTCATAAGAATGTGATAAAGGTAACCAGGTCAAAAAAACTGTATCTTTTTTTTTAGTTAAAACTTCTAATAATTCAACTGCACCTTCACAGTTTGACAGAATACCACCATGACTTAAAACAACTCCTTTAGGATTTCCTGATGTACCCGATGTATATATTATACAAGCAGGCATATTTCGTTTTAAATCCTTATTGACTATTTTTTCATTAATTTCTTCATTTAGTATTTCTTGAATTGACAAACTATCAGTATCTATTTTTTCAAAAGATATTATTTTCTTAACATCACTATTTATAAATTTTTTAATTTTATTAAATTGGTCTTGGTTTGATACAAATATCAATGAGGGCTTACAATCATTTAAAATATATTCATAATCGTTTGCTGAATAAGTTGTAAAAATAGGAACTGAAATTCCACCTGCATTCATGATAGCAATATCGGTCATTAACCAATAAGGTCTATTCTCAGAAAGTATTAAACATCTATCACCTTGTTGTATTAACGATTTAATTTTTGTGGTAAGTTTATAAATTCTTTCAGTTACATCTTCCCAATTATAGGTTCGTTTATCTGGTTTTAGCCATTTTAAAAATGGTCTTTTACCATCAACTTCCTCTGTCTTTTTAAAGTATAGTTCAACTAGACTATTTAATTTACTTATATCCATAACTTGGTGGGCGAAGAGAGACTCGAACTCTCAAGGTATTGCTACCACCGGATTTTGAGTCCGGCGCGTCTACCAGTTCCACCATTCGCCCTTTTTTAGATAATCTAATTGATTTTTCTTACTATGAGAACAAAAATAATTGAGGTGCAAAACATTATTAAAGCGTAAGCTGCTGTTGGTACCATGAATACAATATCATCAAATAATTGTGTTGTTACAAACACTGCTAAAGTTCCGTTTTGTAAGCCACATTCCAATGAAATACATTTTCTTTGCTTAATTCCTGATGTCCAAAATTTTGCAACATAATATCCAACAAAAATCATTGTCATGTTTAAAATGAAAGCTATTAACCCTGCTCTAGTTATATAAGAAACAATTCTGTCCCATTCCTCTACCCAAATTGCAATAAATACTATTAAAAATAAAATTACTGATAATCTTTGAATAATTAGAGTTTTGGAAATAATAAAATTAGTCATTAAACTTCTAACAATCATTCCAAAAATAACAGGAACAGTTACTACAAAGAACATTTTCAATGCTATGTTAAGCATTGATATATCTTTCGCAGTCTCTATCCCTAAAAATTCAGCCGAATTAAAGACTATTAATGGAACGATTAAAATACTTAATAAACTGACAATCGCTGTTAAACTTACTGATAAAGCAACGTCTCCGTCTGCAAATTTAGTAAGAATATTTGATGTTACTCCTCCTGGTGCTGCAGCAATTACCATTACTCCTAAAGCTATTTCTGGTGGCAGTGAAATAATATTAATTAAAATAAAAGCAATTATTGGAAGCAAAATAACCTGACATAAAAAACCTACTAAGAAGTCTCTTGGATTTTTTAAGATCCTTGTAAAATCCCCAATCGTTAAGCCAAGACCTAAACCGAACATAATTATGGCAAGACATACTGGTGCTATAGTAGTTACGATTTCCATAATTTCATAAGCTCCTATTCTACTTTAAAGTAAGAGTTTTTCATGAGGTCGAAAATTGTAGTTACGAAACCAGCTTTGTGCTTTTGGTTATGCATGTAGTTTTCTTCAAAGGATTTGATATTTTTAGGAGACGGTAAAAGCATATATTCTAGCTTTTTGTTTTTTGTAACTAATTTTTGTTTTAAAAGGTATTTTAATTTTCTAATCACAGTGGCTCTAGGGATCGTTGAAATTTCGGAAATAGAAGATGCATTTATTCCATTTTTGGGAGTATGCCTTAAAAGATGCAGATATAAGTCAGCGTAAGTTCTTGGTTCCTCAACAACTCTACTTTTTACTTGTTTTGAATAATCAGTGAATTGTGAAATACCAATAGCGCCCCAAACATTCCACGTTTCTAAATCACCAAAAAAAGTTCTGTGTCTTACTAAGAAAGGAATCTGAAGCCTTAGCCAATGCTGCCAACATATAGTAAAGTATGTATCTATAAATTTCTCGATTTCTTCTTTTGAGTATCCTCTTCCAAACCAGTCTTCTTTACCAAGAATGGAGCTGGTTTTTTCCAGGAAATTCGCCATCATTATTTTTGAATTAGATGGTTTTTGAATACGATTTATTGAGTTATTAAAAAAAATAGTTTTCCCTTTTCTAAAAATTATATTTTGATCTTGCAAAAAATTAACTTTTCTTCTTATTGTTTCTTTAGGAATATTAAGCTCTTTTGAAATCTCTATAAGGTTAATCTTATCAATATTTAGTTCGGTTTTTTCATAAAATTCTTGAAATGAAAGATATTGAAAACGATCTGAATATTTTTGAAAAACTTGATTTACCAAATAAACTAAAATTAAATAACTATCGTAATCTTTAAAGGCACTATAAGCATTATTGCACCATGATTGTTGTAACTTAAACCACAAAGTAACTGTTTCGTTAGAATTTTTAGATAAGACTTCGTAAACTTGGTCAGAATTTAATGTATTAAAAATTTTGTTTTCAAAAGACGGTTTTTTTTTTAAAGGTTCAAAAATTTTAACGGTTTTTAGATCCATTGGCTTAGACATTTACTTTTTCCAAGTTATACTTTGATTAATTAAAATAGCCATTAAAATCCAAATAATAAACGTTCCTTCCGGTGAAAAACCGTAATCTGCACCAAACATTCCTGCAACTATAACAATTGAATAAATAACAACTGTAGATAATATTAAACTTGCCAGATACCTGAGGATTGTGCATTTTAAATTCATGATTTTAAAAAAATTATACGATAGATGCGTTGAGCTTGCTAGACATAAATTTTCAAAGCCCTTATTAGGTTTTGTAGCATTTATCGAAAGTTTCTTTTTTCCAGTTCCTCCTGACCTAATGATTGTTCCAATGGTAGTGGCAAAGAGAGAGGATTATCTTAAAATATTTCTTATCGCTACGACGGGATCGGTTTTGGGCGGATTATTTGGATATATGTTAGGGGTCTTCTTTTTAGATGCATCGATGGTTATTATTGAATTTTATGGTTACGAAGAAAAAGTTTTTGAGATGCAAGATAAGATGTCAACAAAAGGTGGATTTTTAGCGTGGCTTGGAATAATGTTTTTAGCGGGTTTTACCCCTCTTCCTTTTAAAGTTTTTACGATTACGAGTGGAGTGATCGCCTATAATCTTCCAGTATTTTTTTTAATATGTTTATTTACTAGAGGGTTGAGATTTTTCTTGGTTTCTTATTTAACATTTCTTTTTGGGAAAAAATTCGGTGAATTCATCGAAAAAAGAGGTGCGCTATGGTTTACTTTGACTGGAATCTTTATTGTAGTTTTAGCACTCGTCCTTTATATAATTTTTACTTAATGATGAGCAATAATAAGTTTATTTTAAACAGTATTTTAGCTTTTAGTTTTTTATCTTTGGCTATAGCTTATTTCATTCAATACATATTAGGCCATGAACCTTGTAATTTATGTTTAATTGAAAGAATTCCTTATTTAGCGTCTTTAATACTTATTTCGTTAATTTTTATACTTAATAAATTTGAAAAAGTAATTGCTGGTATTGTACTATTATTTTTTATTTTTGGTTCAATTGTTTCTGTTTACCATGTAGGGATTGAACAAGGACTTTTTAGTGAGTCTTTGGTGTGCGATTTGGGTTCATTAAATGGAAATATGTCTAAAGAAGATTTGTTAAAACAATTTCAAAATAAAACTCCAATTAGCTGTAAAGACGTAACTTTTAGTTTTTTTGGACTTTCTCTTGCTACAATAAATACCGTTATTTCAGTAATATTAAGTGGTACTATGATCAGAGTAATTAAAAATTATGGAAAAAACTAACAAAAAAACTTTAGAAGAAATTATTAGAGTTGATCACGCTGGAGAACGTGGAGCAATTAAAATCTACGAAGGTCAATTACTTGCTCTTAAAACTTTCAAACAAAACGCTTCTTTAAAAAGAAAAATTGAAGAAATGAAAGAGCATGAAAGAGAGCATTATGAATACTTTGATGAAGAAATTAAAAAGAGAAACATTCGACCGACAAAACTTTTGCCTCTCTGGGATTTAATGGGAGTTACTTTAGGTTTTGGAACTGCTATGCTTGGCGAGAAAGCAGCTATGTTATGTACTGCATCAGTTGAAGAAGTAATCGATGGACATTATAAAGACCAAACATATAAACTTGGAAAAGATGAAGAGGAATTAAAAAAGAAAATAATGAAGTTTAGACAAGATGAGCTTGATCACAAAGATATAGCTTATGATAATGGAGCAACGAAAAAAGGTTTATTTGGTGTACTAGATAAAGTTATCAAAACTTCATCAAGAATAGCTATTACAATTTCTGAAAAAATTTAATTACGGTTCTAATTCGATATCCCAATATAAATAATCCATCCAGCTTTCGTGTAAAAAATTAGGTGGGAAGTTTCTACCATTTCTGTGTAGGTCTTCAACAGTAGGAGCGTAAGGTTTGTTGGCTAATTTCAAATCACAATCTCTATAAAGCTTACCTCCTTTTTTTACATTGCAACTTGAACAAGCTGTAACTACGTTATTCCAATCTGTTAGACCACCTTTGGACTTTGGAAGAAGGTGGTCAAATGTTAAATCTTTTTTATCTCCACAATATTGGCAAGTAAACTTATCTCTCAAAAAAACATTAAATCTTGTGAAGTTTGGATTTTTTGATGGTTGAATAAAATTTTTTAAAGCTATTACGCTTGGTAAATTCATTTCGAAAGATGGACTTCTAATTTTTCGTTTATAATTTGAAACGATACTTACTCTATCTAAAAAAACTGATTTAACTGCGTCTTGCCAGCACCAAATAGAAAGCGGATAATAACTTAAAGGTCTAAAATCAGCATTAAGAACTAATGCTGGACACTTTTCTAATGGAACTTTATCTGCAGAAGAAATAATCATACTTAAAGCTAACTGATAAGAAAAATTTTATCAAGTTATAATTATGTAACAAGTAAAATAGTTATAATTCAAAATGTTTTTTAATGAATTGTAGACCCAAACTTGACCCTTCAGTAGATATACGATGTTCACAATTTTTAAATATTTTTGTTTCAATTTCGTAATTATTTTTTCCAAAAAAGTCTTTAGCTTCAAGTAATGATTCTATGGGAACAACTTGATCAAGATCTCCATGCATCAAGATAATATTTGGTCTAGAAATTATATTTTTATAGAGATGCTCTGTACTTATTATTCTTCCAGAATATCCAACAATAGAATTTATAGTATCTTTTCTTTTTATCCCTGTTTGTAAAGTTATCATACAACCCTGGCTGAAACCTCCAATGATAATTTCATTAGCTTTTAAATTATATTTTTCCTTAACCTCATCTATTAATTTATTAAGTTTATTCTCGGCTACAAGAGATTTTGATAAAATCTGTTCAGGAGTTTGATCCATTAAGTCGAACCATTGAAAACCTGTTGGACTTGCTGCGCATTTTTCGGGTGCATCTGGGCAAATTATAATAGTGTCTGGCAGGTGTGCTCTCCAATAACTGGCTAAAATTGAAATATCTTTTCCATCTCCACCATAACCATGACAAAGAATTACTGCATTCTTTGGTTTTTCTTTAGAAAGTGGCTCTAAAATAATTGTATTTAATGAAAAGGTCATATAGATAAAATACCAATGTCAGAATTTTTATTTAACTTCATAGGTTTCACTTTATTAGGTGCAGTTGCAATAGTTTTAATAATGGGTATTTATACTTTATTTAAAGGTGGAAGTACTAGTAAAAAATATTCAAATAAACTTATGCAGTTAAGAGTATTGTTACAATTTATTGCAATTATTGTTTTAGTTTTGCTTGCCTATTTTTTTAAAGACTAAATATATTTTCTTAAAAGTTTAATAAATTCTTCGCTAGCAAAATCGATTTCACCGATCACTTTTCCGAATTCTTTACCTTCTTTATTAATTAATATGCTTGTAGGTAAGCCTCTTAGTTTGAACCCTTTGACTAATCTCAATTCAGGATCGTAGTAAATTTTTAGATCTTTTACTCCTATATCTTTAAAAAATTTATCTACTTTTATATTATTTGGTTTTTCCATATTCACTGCAAAAATATCAATTTCTGGTAACTTAGTGCCTAGTTTTTCTAAAGAAGGCATTTCTTTTCGACACGGTGCACACCATGTAGCCCAAAAATTAATTATCATGATCTTGCCTCTTTTGTTGATTAAATCAACGTCTTGAAGATTTGAGTCTTTGAATTTGAGTTCGCTGATAATTTGAGGTTTTTCATAAATAATAACATTTTTTGAAAAATCTTCTGCTCCAATAAGATTTTGGCTTACAAAAGATAAAACTATTATGTGAATATAGATTTTAAAAGATTTACTAATTTTCATATTAATTTAAATTGTAGATAACATAGTAAAATGAAAAATAAAACTGTTTGGGCGAATAGACTAAAGGGAAAGACATCACTTTCTTTTCAAAAAATAGGCTCATCTATAAATGCAGATAAAAGACTTTATGAGCAAGATATAGCTGCGTCTATTGTTCATACCAAAATGCTCGTTAAACAAAAGATTATTGGTAAAAAAGAAGGATCTAAAATTATCAATGGTCTTAAAAAAATTAAATCACAGATTGATAAAGGAAAGTTTAAATTTCAAGAAAAATTTGAGGATATACATTTGAATATAGAAAAAAAATTATTTGAATTGATTGGTCCTTCAGCAGGCTTTTTGCACACAGCTAGATCAAGAAATGATCAAGTTGTTACAGATTTTAAATTATGGATTAAAAAATCATCAAAAGAAACTATAGCTAACATTAACTCTTTAATGAAAATTTTAATCAAAAAAGCAGAGAAAAATATTGATACTGTTATGCCTGGCTTAACACATCTTAAGAATGCCCAACCTATTTCATTTGCACATTATCTTCTGTCTTACTTTGAAATGTTAAAAAGAGATAAAAAAAAATTCGAAAATAATATAAAACTTTTAGATGAGTGCCCATTAGGTTCAGCCGCACTAGCGGGAACTTCTTATAAAATAGATAGAAATTATACTTCAAGACAACTTGGTTTTAAGAAACCAACTGATAATTCGATAGACTCTGTTGCAGACAGAGACTTTGCAGTAGATTTTTTATATGCCTCTGCTTTATGTGCAATGCATTTATCTAGATTAGCTGAAGATTTTATAATTTTTAATTCAAATGCATTTAATTTAATTTCATTTGATGACAGTATATTGACTGGCTCATCGATAATGCCACAAAAGAAAAATCCCGACCCAGCAGAATTAATCAGAGGTAGAGTTGGTTTGAACTATGGCAATTTAAATTCGATGCTTACTATAATGAAGGGACTTCCAATGTCTTATTTTAAAGATCTTCAGGATGATAAAAAACTTGTCTTTGATGGATTTGATACTTTAAATGACTCATTGGTTTTAAGTCTTGAGTTAGTGAGTTCAATGAAGCCGAATAAAAAAAATATGCTAAAAATGGCTAATGAAGGTTTTACCACAGCTACTGATTTTGCTGATTATTTGGTAAAAGAAAAGAAACTAACTTTTAGAGAGTCCTATGCAGTTGCAGCAAAATTAGTGAATTACGCCGAAAAGAAAAATAAATTATTATCAGAGTTATCTTTACAAGAAATAATGAAAATTTATAAAAATTTAGATAAAAATGTACTAAAAATATTTGATGTAAATAATTCTATGAACTCAAAAAAATCCTATGGAGGAACTTCTACTGCTAATGTTAAATCAATGATAAAAAAATATAAAAAGGAGGTAGAATGAAAATATTAGTATTAATTTGTATAATAATTTTAACTTTATCAGGATGTGGAAAGAAATCAGAGCCAAAGTATCAAGGAAAATTTAATCATATACAAATAATTTTATAATCTTATGCAAAATTTAAGATATGTAGGTAAAAATTTATTTTTGGAGAGAGTATCCATCCAAAATTTTTTAAAGAAAAATAAAACTCCTTTTTATATTTATTCTGAAAATCAAATAGTTTCTAATTATTTAAATTTTGTAAAAACATTTAAAAAAACTAATCCTTTAATTTGTTTTGCTGCAAAATCTAATAGCAATACAAATATTTTAAGAATTTTAGGTAAACTTGGTGCTGGAGCTGATGTAGTGTCTGGCGGAGAACTATTAAAGGCTCTTAAAGCAGGCATTAAACCAAAAAAAATCGTTTTTTCAGGAGTTGGTAAGTCTGAGGATGAGTTAAAAATAGCAATTAATAAAAAAATTTTATTGATCAACTGCGAGTCTGAGAGTGAAGCAAAATTAGTTAACAAATTAGCAAAAAATTTAAGAAAAAAAATTTCCATTGGCTTTAGATTAAATCCTAATGTCGATGCAAAAACACATAAAAATATATCTACTGGTAAAGCAGATAATAAATTTGGTTTATCAATAAAAAATTTTAAGTCTTTTCTAAGAGAGATAAATAAATTTAAAAATATAAAACTTGAGGCATTAAGTGTTCATATAGGGAGCCAAATTTTAAATGATGGGCCCTTTAAAAAGACTCTTAATGTAATGAATAAATTAATTAAGGAACTAAAATTAAATTTAAAGTATGTCGATTTAGGTGGAGGTTTTGGAATTAATTATAGTGATAATGAAAAACCAATAAATTTAAATAATTACTCAAAATTAGTAAATAATTTTGCAACAAAACTAAACTGTAAAATTATTTTTGAACCTGGTAGATCCATTATTGGAAATACCGGCTTACTTATCAGTAAAGTTCAATTTATAAAGAAGGGGGATAATAAAAACTTTATAATTTTAGACGCTGGAATGAACGATTTTATGCGACCAGCTTTATACGATGCATTCCATAAAATTATTCCTATAACTAAAAATTCATCCAAAATGAAAAGCGCAATTGAATTTGTAGGGCCAATATGTGAAAGCACTTGTAAATTTGGAGTTTATAGAAAATATCAAAAATTAATTGAGAATGACTTTGTAGCAATTACAAATGTTGGTGCATATGGCTCTTCATTATCATCAAATTATAATACAAGACCTTTAATTGCTGAAATTTTAATCAATAAAAATAAATTTAAATACATTAGAAAAAAACAAAATTTACAAAAATTGATTAATTCTTAATGCAATTTATTAAATCCTTAATTTTTAATATCTTCCTATATTTGGGACTTATTCTAATTTTCATATTAGCAATACCAACATTAGTTCTTCCAGAAAAATTTACCATTTTTTTTGGAAAGTTATCAGCAAAATATATTGTTTTAATTTTAAAACTTGTAATGAATACTAAAGTAATTTTTCATGGTGAAGAAAATTTAAAAAAAGTTGATCAATTTTTTGTTGCATCCGCCCATCAATCAATGTTTGAAACTTTTGCATTACAAATACCGCTGGATGGTCCAATTTTTATTTTAAAAAAAGAACTTTTAAATATACCTTTGTTTGGCTGGTATTTAAGAAAAATTGGTTCTATAGCAATCATTAGAGAGACTACCACTAAAGAAAATTTAAATTTTTTTGATAAAATAAAAGAAAGATTAGAAGAAAATAAAAGACCACTTTTAATATTTCCTCAAGGGACAAGAGTAAAATTAGACGAACAGCCTCCTTTTAAAAAAGGAGTTGGTCGGATATATAAAGCATTGAATTTACCATGTATTCCAGTCGCATTGAATACAGGACAGGTTTGGCCGAAAAATAGTTTTATGAAATTTTCAGGTGATATTCATATTTCATTTCTAGACCCTATTATGCCTGGTAAAGACAATGATGAATTTATAAAAGAAATTGAAAACAAAATTTATTCTGAAATAAAAAAATATTATTAATTATTTTCTTCCAAAGTCTGGTTTCTCTGTATCCTGCCCAGCTTCAATAATTTCTTTTCTTACTTTTTTAGTTGATGAAAATATTTCTAAAAGCTTTTTACTATCTTTATTTTTGATAGCGCTTTTAATTTCATCAAGATTTTTGGAATAATTATCTAAAACTTTTAAAATATTCTCACTATTATCAAAGAAAATATCTTTCCACATTAAAGGGTCTGAAGCAGCAATCCTTGTAAAATCTCTTAATCCCCCTGCACTATATTGAATCACATCATTTTTAAATTTTTCTTCATTGTTTATTGCGGTTCTTACAATACTATATGCTACCGCGTGTGGTAGATGGCTTGTTAAAGACAGAACGTAGTCATGATCTTCAAATGACATGATTTTAACTTTACTTCCTAGTTTAGACCAAAATTTTTCTAAGTTTTCTATTTTATCTTTAGCAACCTGATTGTCAGTTGAGAGAATGCACCATCTATTTTTAAATAAGCTTGAAAATCCTGCAGAAGGACCGCTATACTCAGTTCCAGCAATAGGATGTGAAGCTATCCAACTAATATTTTTTAAACCTAAATTGTTTACAATTTTATTAACTTCTTTTTTAGCTGACCCAGTATCAGTAAGAATAGAACCTTCCTTTAAAGTCGATTTTATTGAAAGCAAAATTTCTTTGTAACTACTTAATGGTGTGCAAATTATTGTCAGATCTGCATCTTTTGTGGCCTGAGACACATTAGAACAAATATCAGCTGTAAAATTTTTTTTTAAGTATTCTATGACTTTATTTGACTTATCGTAAATACTAATTTTTGAAGCTAATTTTTTTTCCTGTGTTGCTCTCAGAATCGAGGAGCCAATTAATCCACAACCAATTATGCTTATTTTACCGAACATTTAAAATTTTTCTCATTTTTTTTATTAATGTAATATTCTCTGATGTTGTTCCAATAGTAATACGTAACGAATTCTTAATTCCATAAACATCCATTTTACGAACAAGTATTCCTGATTTTGCGAGTAATCTAAAAACTTTAGTAGAATTTATTTTAACTTTATCGAATTTTACCAATAAGAAATTAGTAAAACTTTTATTTGTCTCTATTCTCATTTTTTTAAACTCAGAATACATTTTTTTACTCCATTTATTTACGTGTTTAATTTCTTTATTTAACCATGAACTATCTTTTACCGCAGCAGAAGCCGCGAACAAAGCTGGTCTACTTACATTGAAAGGTGGTTTTATCTTATTTAATGCAGAAATAATTTCTTTTGACCCATATCCCCAACCTACTCTTAGCCCTGCTAAACCATATATTTTTGAAAAGGTTCTTGTCATAACTACATTTTTAAAATTTGTAAAAGTTTTTAAACCTGAAAAATAATCTTTTTGTTTTACATATTCAAAATATGCATCGTCCACGACTAATAGAATATTACTTCTCAATTTTTTTCTTAAAAAGAGTAACTCTTTTTTTGAAATATATGTTCCAGTTGGGTTATTTGGGTTAGCTATGAAAACTATTTTGGTTTTCCTTGTAACCTTTTTTAGTATATCTTTAATTGAAATAGTGAAATTATTTTCCTTTGCGTAAATAACTTTTGCACCATTCATCCTGCTGTAAATTCTGTAAATTATAAAACTAAATTTAGGAACTATAACTTCATCACCTTTTTTTAAAAATGATTTACAAATTAGTTCGAAAATCTGATCAGAACCTGACCCTAAAATTATTCTATTTTTATCTATTTTGAATTTATTAGCTAGCGTCTTTCTTAAAAAAGTCCCATCAGAATCAGGGTATCTTGCAAAGTTTTTTGAAACCTCTAAATATTGCTTTTTTGCTTTAGGGCTTGGGCCTAGAGCAGACTCATTAGCTGATAATTTAATTTTTGCTAATTTACTCTTGAATAAGCTCATTCCGGCAACATATTTCTCTGCAACAATGTTATTTGGTTTAGGAAATCTCATCATAATTAATGTATTATCTAAATTGTTTAAGTTTTTCTATAGGTGTTTATCGTATATAAAATTGACAAGTTTGTGATGATTTAGTAAACATTACTCGCGCTGATTTAACCATATTGCAAGCGCATAATAAATGTAGCTAAAAAGGGGATGCCCAGTTTAGCTGGGCTTTTTTTTTGGATGAATATAAAACTTGAGAATATAAAGAAATTAGAAGTTACTAAACCGCTTAAACTAGACTGCGGAAAAACTATAAACAATTTTCCACTCGCTTACGAAACTTATGGTGAACTAAATGAAAACAAGGATAACGCTATCCTTGTGTTTCATGCATTAACTGGAGATCAGTTCGTGACTGGAACTAATCCTATTACTAATAAAGAAGGTTGGTGGGTTACTGCAGTAGGTCCTGGGAGAGCAATCGATACAAATAAATATTTTGTTATTTGTGCAAATGTGATCGGAGGATGTATGGGTTCATTTGGTCCTAAAGATACTAACCCAGTAACAAAAAAACCTTACGGATTAGATTTTCCAGTTATAACGATTAAAGATATGGTAAAAACTCAGGAGTCCTTACTTGAACATCTAGGAATAAAAAAACTTTTATGCGCGACTGGAGGTTCAATGGGTGGAATGCAACTATTACAATTTTGTGCAACATTTCCGGATAAAGCTTTTTCAGCGGTGCCGATAGCCTGTAGCTCGAGCCATAGCGCTCAAAATATTGCTCTAAATGAATTAGCTCGTCAAGCAATTATGGCAGATCCTGTATGGGATAATGGAAAGTATGTTTTGAAAAATTCTCAACCAAAAAATGGCTTAGCAGTTGCAAGAATGGTTGGGCATATAAGTTATTTATCTGAAAAAGGTATGCAGGAAAAATTTGGTAGAAAATTACAAGAGAAGGCAGATTATGAATTTAGTTTTAATGCAGATTTTCAAGTAGAAAGTTATTTAAGACATCAAGGCTATGCGTTTGTTGAAAGATTTGATGCTAATTCAATACTATATATAACAAGAGCGATGGATTATTTTGATCTTTCGAAACAATTTAAAGGAGGTTTAGTAGAAGCATTTAAAAATCAAAAAACAAAATTTTTAATCATATCATTTTCCTCTGATTGGCTTTACACAACAAAAGATAACAAAGATATAGTAATAGCATTAAATGCGTCAGGTGCAGATGTTTCTTACTCTGAGATAGTTACAGACAAAGGACATGACTCTTTTTTACTTGATGAGCCTGAATTTTTAAAAACACTTAAAGGTTTTATAGACTCTATGTACGAAAAATTTAAAAATGAAAAAAGAATTTAAAGTAATTGCAGATTTATTACCTAATAATACGAGGGTTCTTGACATAGGATGTGGAGACGGATCTTTAATGCATCTTCTCAGAATAGAAAAAAGTATAGAGGTACGTGGACTAGAGCTCAATCAAGATAATGTTAAAGAATGTATTTATAAAGGTTTGCCAGTTATTCAGGGTAATGCAGAAACTGAATTGCATCAATTTCCTGATAAATCATTTGACTATGTTGTGTTGAGTCAAACTCTACAAGCATTTTATGAGCCAGAGAAAGTTTTAAAAAATCTTTTAAGGATAGGAAAATCAGTTATTATCTCAATTCCTAATTTTGGCTATTGGAAAGTAAGAATAAAACTTTTACTT
>CACEAQ010000014.1 GCA_902557605.1 uncultured Pelagibacteraceae bacterium
GAGGACCAATTAACTTACCTCCACCAAACACTTTCATTAGTTTTGTCGAGATAGCTGCACTATGTAAAGCAGGCATTATTAATATGTTCGCGTTACCAACAATTTTTGAAAAAGGATATATGTCTTGATATATTGGATTTAAAGCTACATCTGGCTGCATTTCTCCGTCAAAGTCGAAATCCACTTTTTCTTTTTTTAACAATTCTATTGCTTCCCTTACATGTTTTGTATTTTTTGAAATAGGCTTTCCGAATGTTGAATGAGATAAAAAAGCAACTTTGGGGTCAAAACCAAAAAGTCTAGCAACACGAACACAAGATTTAGACACCTTTACCAGTCTTTCTGGAGAGGGAAAATCTTGAACATTTGTATCAGCAACGAGAATGGTTTTCCCTTTTAATGTAATCATTGTCATACCAAATATTTCTTCACCTGGTCTTGGATCTGTGACTTTTTTAAGCTTTTCAATTGAAGCAGCATAATGTCTTATATTTCCTGTAACCATTGCATCAGCATCTTTACAAGCAATCATTGATGCCCCCCATGCTATACGATCATTTCGGACCAAACGGTCAACATCTCTTTCCAATTGACCCTCTCTTTGTAGTTTTTTATATAAATGTTTAACATATCTATTTCTTTTCTCTTTATCTGTTGAATTAACTATTTGTATTTTGTAGTTTTCATCTAATCCTATATTTTTGAGCTGCTCTCTAATACGTTTCTCTGCTCCTATTAATATGGGAGTACCTAATTTGTTTCTACCAAATTCAATCGCAGCTTTAAGCATATTTTCATCCTCTCCCTCAGCAAATATCACACGTTTTGGATTTTTTCTTACTTTTGCATTTATACCCTGCATAAGAGACATTGTGGGATCAAGACGATTTGTAAGCTGATCTTTGTAAACCTCTAAGTCATCAATTTTTTTTCTAGCAGTTCCACTTTTCATAGCAGCATCAGCTACAGCTGCAGGTATAACGCTTATTAATCTTGGGTCAAACGTCGAAGGAATTATATATTCTTTACCATATCTTGGTCTGTCACCACCGTAAGCTGAAACAACCTCATCAGGAACATTTTCTCTTGCCAGCAAAGCTATTGCCTTAGCAGCAGCTACTTTCATTTCTTCATTAATTTCTTTAGCTCTAACATCCAAAGCTCCTCTAAAAATATAAGGAAATCCAATTAGATTATTTACCTGATTAGGATAATCTGATCTTCCTGTAGCTATAATTGCGTCTGATCTGACCTCTTTTATTAATTCTGGTTTAATTTCTGGATCAGGATTTGCACAAGCAAATATAATCGGATGCTTAGCCATTGACTTAACCATATCTTTTGTGACCACGTCTTTTGCAGACAAACCTAAAAAAACATCAGCATTTTTTATAGCTTCTTCAAGAGTTCTAAACTTTGTTTCTATCGCATGTGCTGATTTAAATTGATCAATATTTTCTCTACCTTTATATATTACTCCTTTACTATCGCACATAACTATATTCTCGGCCTTCACTCCAGAGCTTTTAAATAAATTTGCACAAGCTTGAGCAGATGCACCAGCACCGTTTACTACAATTTTTACTTCTCCAATTTTCTTTCTTGAAATATCTAAAGCATTTATTAATGCGGCAGTTGTAATAATTGCAGTTCCATGCTGATCATCGTGGAAGATAGGTATATCCAAAAGTTCTTTTAATTTTTGTTCAATGACAAAACAGTCTGGAGCAGCAATATCCTCAAGATTAATACCTCCAAAAGTTCCACCTATATTTTTTATTGTCTCTATAATGGAATCAGTATTATTATTGTTTATTTCAATATCTATTGAGTCTATATCAGCAAATCTTTTAAATAAAACAGACTTGCCCTCCATAACTGGTTTTGATGCTAGAGCTCCTAAATTACCTAAACCTAAAATTGCAGATCCATTACTAATTACAGCAACTAAATTTCCCTTACTTGTATAATCGTATGCTAAATCTGGATTTTTTGCGATTTCTTTAACAGGCGCTGCTACACCAGGTGAATAAGCGAGTGAAAGATCTCTCTTGGTAGTTAGAGGTTTGCTAGAACTAATCTCAATTTTGCCCGACTTTCCTTTTATATGAAAATCAAGTGCTTCTTTATCTGAATAATGATCAATTTCGGTTTTCTTTGGCATTTATTTTTATGAGTATGTAATATAAAGAAAATTAATTCACTATAAATTTATGGCTTAATTTAGATTATATATGAACTTACTGTCCTCAACTTCAATATTTAGTTTTTTTACACTAATTAGTAGGATTTTGGGTTATGTGAGAGATATTTTGATAGCCATTTTTTTAGGGACTTCAATTCTTGCTGACGCCTTTTTTGTCGCTTTTAGACTTCCAAATACTTTTAGAAGACTTTTTGCTGAAGGAACTTTTAATGCAGCCTTTATCCCAAGTTATACCTCTGCATATTTGAAAAACAAAAAAACAGGCAAAATATTTGCTGATGATGTATTAAGCTTACTTTTGTTGGTTTTAATTTTTATTGTTACATTAGCCGAAATTTTCACTCCACTTTTAGTTTATTTGATTGCACCAGGTTTTATCACGGATGATACCAAATTTAACTTAGCGGTACAGTTTACAAGAATAACATTTCCTTTCTTACTTTTTGTAAGTCTATCATCTTTTTTTTCTGGCATATTAAATTCAAATAATAAATTTGCGGCTGCAGCAGCTGCGCCAATTATTTTAAATATTATATTGATAATAACTATTCTAATATCTTATATTTACGATCTACAAACAGCAAAACAACTTTCTTATGGAGTTACTGCCGCAGGGATACTTCAATTATTATTCTTAATTTATTTTGCTTTTGAATATTACAAACCAAGTCTTAGATTTAATTTGAAAATTACAAGTAAAGTAAAACTCTTCTTTAGTAAATTACTTCCTAGTATATTATCATCTGGAGTAACCCAAATTAATATTTTAGTTGGAACTATAATTGCATCTTTTCAATCAGGAGCTGTTTCTTATTTATATTATGCAGATAGAGTTTATCAAATTAATTTAGCTATAGCAGGTATAGCAGTAGGCACAGTATCATTACCAATACTCTCAAAAGCATGGAAAAAAAAAAATTATACACAGGTCTCAAATATACAAAATAAATCAATACAACTATCTTTATTACTTTCCATACCAGCTAGTTTGAGTTTAATAATCGCGTCGGAGGAAATAGTTAATGGATTATTTGGATATGGTTCTTTCACTCAAGAAGATGTTGAGATTACATCTTATGCATTAATGTTTTTTGGTTATGGAGTTGTAGCATTTGCTTTAGTTAAAATTCTGGCAAATTTTTTTTTCGCACGAGATAATACAAAAACACCTTTTTATATATCTTCACTTATTGTTTTCTTAAATGTATTAATTAGTCTTAGTTTTTTTAATCAATTAGGCTTTTTAATTATTCCAATCGCTACTTCTATTTCGACTTGGTTAGGTGTAATAATTTTTGTTTATTTTCTTAAGAAAAATAACTTCCTACTCACACAAAATAAATTATTTTATAATCTTTTGAAGATAGTTTTTTCTTCAACAATTATGTCCTTAGCACTTATGTTTGCTTTGGAAAAGTTTTCTAGTTATCTTGATTATAATTACATTTATAAATCAATATATTTAGTAATTATTGTATGTTTCGTAGGAGTTGTTTATTTGTTATCTTGTTATTTGTTTGGTTTATTGAAGAAAGAAAATTATAAAGCATATTAATGATTAAAAAAAAATTAGTTTTTTCTGGAGTTCAACCAACTGGGAATTTACATTTAGGAAATTATCTCGGAGCAATTAAAAACTTTGTAGCACTTCAAAAAGAGATGAAATGCATTTATTGTGTTGTAGACTTACATGCTATAACTGTTTTTCAAAAACCTCATCAATTACAAGAAAATGTTTTAGAGACAGTGGCAAGTTTTTTAGCAACAGGTCTTGATCCTAATAAAAGTATTTTATTTAATCAATCATCTGTTTCTGGACATGCAGAGTTAGCATGGATTCTAAATTGTGTTTCTAGAATTGGCTGGTTAAATAGAATGACGCAATTTAAAGATAAAGCAGGTTCAGAAAAAGAAAAAGCTAGCGTGGGTTTATACATTTATCCAAACCTTATGGCAGCTGACATCCTCCTCTATAAAGCTACTCATGTGCCAGTAGGCGCAGATCAAAAACAACATCTAGAACTGTCTAGAGATATTGCTCAAAAATTTAATAATGACTTTAATTGTAAGAATTTTTTTCCTATGCCTGAACCTCTAATACCGAAAAATGTTTCTAGAATAATGAGTCTGAGAGATGGCACTAAAAAAATGAGTAAGTCAGAAGACTCAGATTATTCTAGAATAAATTTAAAAGATAGTGCTGATGAAATTATTAAAAAAATTAAAAAAGCAAAGTCTGATTCTGAACAGATACCTGACAATTTGAAAAGTCTAGAAAAAAAACCTGAGGCGCTAAATCTAATAAATATTTACTCTGAAATTACTAAAAATAGTCTAGACAAGGTTCTAAATGAAATGTCAGGAAAAGAGTATTCTTTTTTGAAAACAAAATTGTCTGAAGTGCTGATAAATGAAGTTACACCTATTGGCAAAGAAATAAAAAAACTTTTAGGAGATAAAGTCTATCTTGGCCAAATTTTAAAAAAAGGTAGGGAAAAAGCCAATATTATTGCTGAGGAAAACCTAAAAAATATACGTGAAAAAGTAGGATTGATATAATATAAATTCTACATGATACAAACTGAATCCACACCAAACCCAAATTCTTTAAAGTTTATTTCAGAGAAAGAAATTTCTACAATTGGTAACGAGGAATTTCAAAAGGGACAATCAAAAAATCTAACCAACTCATTTATAAAAGAATTGTTAAATTTTAAAGGAGTTGAATTGGTTTTAATGTCAAAAAATTTTCTGTCAGTAAAAAAATCAGATAATGTATCCTGGAACGTATTAAAACCAATGGTGATCTCACATTTAAACGATTACTTTGAAAAAAATAATGAACCAATTTTAACAGATAACCAAAAAACAGGCACTTCAGAAGAACATAAAGATGAGACCGTTCAAAAAATTATAGAAGTGCTTGATACTAAAATTAGACCAGCCGTTGCTAGAGATGGAGGAGATATAAAATTTAAATCTTTTGATAACGGGGTTGTAAAAGTTGAATTGCAAGGAAGTTGTTCTGGCTGCCCAAGTTCATTAATGACACTAAAACAGGGAGTGCAGAATCTTTTAAAGCATTACGTAAAAGAAGTAAACTCAGTTGAAGCGATTTAAATTATGAAAAAAAAATTAACCTATAGAGATAAATTACTAGAACTTGCGTACATTTATAATGTTAAAGAAATTCAAGATTACGTCAAAAGAAGAAAAGATCTTACTACAGGTCAAATTGAATTAATCTTAAAAAAAAATAAGATTATTATTCCAAAAGATTACAACACAACCTTTTTTAAAGAAAACGTCACTAAGCCAATATCAAAACTGAAATCAAATATAATTGATTATAAAGATGAAAAAATTAGAGATAAAAATAGATTTTTTAGAAAAATAGAAAATTATAAACATGACACTTCAAGAAAAGTAAATCATGGAATCAACAATCTTTGGAGAAATATTGGTATTGTTGGTTTGAATTTTCTCAATATAATTCCAAAATTAGGAATTACAGTTGGGAAGTTCTTAAGCAATCTTTTTACCGACGTATTTAACGCAATTTATAATCAACAAATTGATCAAAAAAGTGCAAGAAATGTCATAATTGGTTTTTTTACAGTTGTAGGTATTACTACAGTTATAGTAGCGGGAATAAGTAAATATAATGATTTTCAATCACCCGGCTTGAATAAAGATGAGGCTAAAATTGAGAAAAAATTAAAAAAGGTTGAAAAAAAACCTAAACTAGAGGAAAAAAAACCTAAACTAGAGGAAAAAAAACCTGAGTTAAAGACCAAGATAGAAACGAAAAAGCCTGAACTTAAAGTAAAAAGAAATAATGTTGCTGAGGTAATATTACCTGATCTAAATTTAAAAACAGAGACAGTAATTCAGCTCTTTAAAGACGTAGATTATGATCTTAGAAAGGTAAGAAGTGATAAATTAGTTAAACCAATTTATTTTACTCAGTTTCCTCGAGATTTAGACAATTTAAGGAGTGTGCAACTTAAGAAAGAAACATTTATCAAAATTGTTTTGCCATTAATAGTAGCTGAAAATGAAAAAATACTTGATGACAGAGAGAAGTTACGTTTACTTATCGAAAAAAAATTTACGTCAGATTTAGAAAAACAGTGGTTAAGACAAAAACTCTTAGAATACAAGGTTAAAAGAGGAAACTTGGAAGAATTAATGTTTAGAATGGATAAGATACCTGTTTCTATAGCATTAGCACAGGCCGCGAAAGAGAGTGGTTGGGGCACTTCAAGATTTGCTTTAGAAGGTAACGCCATTTTTGGTCAATGGACTTGGGATGGTCAGGGTATAGCTCCTTTAAAAAGAGATGATAACAAAAGTCACAAAATTTTAAAATTTCCTATTTTAAGAGCTTCAGTTAAAGCTTATAAAAATAATTTAAATACGCATAAAAGTTACTCAAAATTTAGAGAAAAAAGAAAGCAACTCAGAGAAAAAAATAAAGATATTACTGGACTTTCTTTAACAGATACTCTTAAAAATTATGCTCAAACTGGATCAGAATACACAAAAATTCTTAATCAAATAATTACTCAAAATAGATTATATGATTTTGAACTTGTGCGATTGGTAAATTCTGTAAAGCAAGTAGAACTTAATTCGTAGCTACTTTTCACTTACAACATATTGTAATCCAAGCCATCTCCAAAAACCTTTTTCTTCTTTAAGTGAGCAATTTATTCTTCCACGCTCACCTACAAATTTCTCAGATATTTTTATTTCTAATATATTTTTTTCTTGAAAAGAAATGGAGGAGTTTCTCCACCTGTTTCCCTCATTTGAGAAACATGAAATATTTCTAAGATTAGGAATATTCTCGTAAAATTTAATTATGATTTTTGGAGGATTTTTAGATTGTAAAAGATATTTATCCATAGGTTCAATACTTTTGTATTTTAAGGGGAGAGTTTTCATAAGCGTATTAAATCTAGCAATTTCACCATATTTTTCATTAATTGGGTATCTTGGGAGTTCCCAAAAATCTTTAGTTTCATCAATTACACCCGAATGTTGTCCAAAAGCATATTTAAATCCTAAATCTTGAATAATTTTTTTAAATTCAAGACTATACTCTCCAAATGGATACGAAAAAAATTCTGAATTTCTTCCAAGTTTTTCTTTAAATATATCCATTGATTTAACAATATCCTCTCTAATAGTTTCAGGTTTTTCATCAACTAAGTATTCATGAGAGTGGCTATGATTGCCTATTTCTACGTTTTTAGATTGATGTAATTCCAAAATTTGACTCCAATTCATATAGTTAAACGATCCAACTTCTCTAGTATTTACAAATAAAATAAATGGTATATTTTTTTCTTTTAAAATAGGCCATGCATTTTCATAAAATGATAACAATCCATCATCTACCGTAAAAAGGATTTTTCTTTTTGTTTTTTCCGTTTTAACACTATTTTCAAAATTTTTTGGATGTATAAATTCTATTCCTGAATTTTCAATAATTTTTAGTTGTTGCTTGAAAACTTCCAATTGAATATTTGTAGAAGGGTACTTATTTTCATTAAATCTATGATACATTATTGATATGAGCCCGAAATCTTCAAATTTTAAATTTTTATTCGCAATAGCCTTTGATTGGACCATTCCAAAAGCTATAATAACAATATAAATGATTAAAAATTTTTTAATAATTAGCTGCATTGGCAGTGATGATAAATTAGGATTAAGAATAAATAAAGATTTTTTTATATATAAACTAAAGCAAAAAAATAATAATGAAAAATTAGTTGCAGAAATATTGCAATTATTCAAAAAGCATAACGTCAAATTAGATGATTTCACAGTTATTGTTAACCAAGGACCTGGGAGTTTTTCAGGAATAAGAACCTCTCTTGCGGTTGTAAAAGGTTTAGGAATTTCGAAACAAATAAAGATTTTTGGTTACAAAAATACAGATTTGAGGGCATTTGATAAGCAAAATGTTGAAAAATTATTAAGTAAAAATTTAATAGAAAAAAAATTGATTAAGCCCATATATTTAAGTTAAATTAAGCTATGAGTATTATAGAGGAAAAATGTAAGCAAAAAGGCGTTAGACTCACTGACCAGAGAAAAATAATAGCAAAAATTCTTTCTGAGTCAAAAGAGGTTTACGGATCTAGAGATCATCCTGATGTTGATGAGTTACACAAACGAGTTGCTGCTTTAGATGATAGAATAAGTATTGCTACAGTTTATAGAACTGTAAAACTATTTGAAGAATCTGGTATATTAGTAAAACATGACTTTAAAGCTGGCAAAGCACGATACGAAATTAATGATGATCATAATCATTTAATAGATATTAATAGCGGAGAGATAGTAGAATTTGTTGATAAAGATATTGAAGAACTGCAAGTTAAAATTGCTAAGAAGTTAGGTTATAATCTTGTCGATCATAAGCTTGAACTATATGGTTCAAAAATAAAAAAATAAATTGAAAAAAAAAATTTTCATAAAAACATTTGGATGTCAGATGAATGAATACGATAGTAACCGTATTTACGACATTGTAAAAAAAATTAATTATACTAAAGCAAAAAAACTTTCTGATGCAAATTGTTATGTATTAAATACTTGTCATATAAGAGAAAAAGCCACAGACAAAGTTTATCACGACGTTGGTAGATTAAAAAAAGAATTTAAAAATAGACCAAAACCAATAGTTGTTGTTACAGGCTGTGTAGCACAGGCAGAGGGCGAAGTCTTATTAAAAAAAGAAAAATATATAGATGCAGTTATTGGACCACAGTCTTTTCACTTGATTAACAATACGTTACAGAAAATTGAAAACCAAAATAAAAAAATTAATTCAACGGAATTTGATGTCATAGATAAATTTGACACTCTTAATCAAATTAAAACTTCAAATAGCGACATTTCAACTTTTCTTACAATTCAAGAAGGTTGTGATAAATTCTGTAAATTTTGTGTTGTACCATATACTAGAGGTGCAGAGTTTTCCAGGTCGATTGATGAATTGAAAAAAGAATGTAAAGACTTGGTAAGTAATGGTGTAAAGGAAATAACTTTACTTGGTCAAAATGTAAATGCTTATAATCATCAAGAAAAAAAACTTTCCCATTTAATCGACGAACTCTCAAAGATTAACGATTTAAAAAGAATTAGATATACCACATCACATCCAAATGATTTTTCAAAGGATTTGATTGAAATTCATAAAACATCACACAAATTAATGCCAATGATACATCTTCCGGTTCAAAGTGGATCAAATAAAATTCTTAAAGCAATGAATAGAAAGCATACAATTGAATACTATCTTGAACTAATTAATAAAATTAAAGAGGCAAATCCGTTAATAAGGTTTTCTAGTGACTTTATAATTGGTTATCCCGGAGAAACCGAAAAAGATTTTGAAGATTCCTTAAGTTTGTTAGAAGAAGTGAATTTTATAAACTGCTATTCTTTTGTATTTAGTCCTAGGCCTGGAACGCCAGCTTCCTTACTAACACAAGTCAATTATGATTTAGCACAGAAAAGACTGGCAATTTTTCAAAAAAAGGTTAAAGAAATTAAAATAAAGTATAGGAAAAAACTTTTTAATAAAAAATCATTAGTTTTATTTGAAAATAAATCAGAAAAAAATAGCAACCATTATTTTGGGAGAGATGAGTACTCAAATTCAGTTATCGTAAAAACTAATGAAAATTTAAAAGGAAAAATAAAAGAAGTTAAAATTTTAAATGGAAATCACAGCACTTTATTTGGTGAGATTTCTAAAGTAGACAAAGAAAAAGTTTTCGCAGCTTAAGTATGTCAGAGATTAGTAAATTAGATCAAAATTTATGTATTAAAAAAATTGATAATGAGACAATTAATATACAGATTAATAATAACGAAATGTTAATGTCAATAGTCGGAGAATTCGATCAAAATTTAAAACATTTAACAAAAATTACAAAAACTAATACATTTTTCAGAGGCAATTCAATTACTTGTAAAGGGAAAAAAGAAAATACTAACTTATTCATTGAAGCTATTAAATTTTTAGTTAATAAGTTTTTTTTAACTCAAATCATTGAAAAAGAGGATATTTTATTGTCAGTAAAAAATAATAAAGCACAGATGGAAGAATCAAATGTAAAATCATTTAAACAATTAATTAAAACACCTAGAAAGTCGGTAATTGCAAGATCTGAAAAACAATCAGAATATATTAAAGCATTAAAAGAAAATGATATTGTAATTTCGTTAGGTCCTGCTGGAACTGGAAAAAGTTTTTTAGCAGTATCTGTCGCAGTAACATTATTAATGGAAAAAAAAATTGATCGGGTTATTCTATCAAGACCCGCGGTTGAAGCTGGAGAAAAACTTGGTTTTTTACCTGGTGATATGAAAGAAAAAGTGGACCCCTATTTAAGACCACTTTACGACGCTTTATATGAACTTTTTGGAATGGATAAAATTGACAAAAAAATTGAATCAGGAGAAATAGAAATTGCCCCATTGGCTTTTATGAGGGGGAGAACCTTAAAAAATTGTTTTGCAATATTAGATGAGGCTCAAAATGCAACAGAAACACAAATAAAGATGTTTTTAACTAGAATAGGGGAAAATTCAAAACTTGTTGTTAACGGCGACCCTTCTCAAATTGACCTAATTAATAAATCACAGTCAGGTTTAGTAAAATCTAAGAATATTTTAAAATTTTTAAAAGAAATAAGTATTATTGAGTTTGATCACAACGATGTTGTAAGACATCCATTAGTTTCAAAAATTATTAGGGCTTACCAAAAAAAAAGCACTGATGATCAAGATTAATATTATTTCTAATAATAAGCAATGGAGCAAATACATAAAAGATCCAGATCGGTTTATTCAAACAAAAATAAAAAATTTTAACAAAAATTTTAAAAATTATAAAAAAAAAACTATTTTTTGTACAATTCTTTTATCTGGAGATAAAGAAATAAAAAAATTAAACCATAAATTTAGAAAAAAAAATAAGTCTACAGATATTCTATCTTTTCCGTTTTACAATAAGAAAGAATTAAATAAAAGATTAAGAAATGAAAAAGAGCTATATTTAGGGGATATAATCATTAACTTAGACAAGATTAAAAAGAAAAATAAAATAATTTTTAAATCAGAATTTAATAAACTTTGGATACATGGATTAACGCATCTTTTCGGATATGATCATAAAAAAGATAAAGATTTTTATAAGATGAATAAAATTGAAAAAAAATTTCTTACATACCTTTAATTTATGATTGAACAATATTTAAACAATCGTTTAATAACATTATATATCTTACCGCTAGTTCTAGGTTCTTTGACTGTTTTTTCTTTTCAACCATTCAATTACACATTTATAAATTTTATAATATTACCAATATTATTTTATTTGATTGTTTTTATAAAAAAAAAATCTAAAAGCGTTTATAGAATAAAACCTTTTAAAAAAAACTTATTTATATTTGGAACGACTTTTGGTTTTAGTTTTTATTTAAGTAATATTTACTGGATAACTAATTCATTGACTTTTGATGAAAGCTTCAAAGTTTTAATTCCCATTGGGTTAATTTTTATTCCTTTATTTTTAAGTTTATTTTATTCTATCACCTTTGTTATTTTAGGTTCATTTTTAAACTTTAACTTGTCTTCTATTTTCCTTTTTTCAGCAGGTCTTGCTATTTCCGACTATTTAAAAGCTAAAATTCTCTCAGGGTTTCCTTGGAATTTGTGGATTTATAGTTTTTCATGGGCAACTGAAATAATTCAAATTTTAAATAAATTAGGTTTATTTGCTTCAAATTTAATCTTAATAACTTTATTTTTGTTACCTGCTCTTTTTTTTTTTAAGATAAATTATGTACAAAAAATATTCTTATTATTTTTAATATTTATTTCTGGTTTCATTTTTTATATTTACGGAAGCCATAGCATTAATCAAAACAATGAAAACCTAAAATCAGTTAAAGAAAAATTTTATACAAAAGTAATTTCTCCTAATTTTGAATTAAAATATGGTGTAAGTATTAAAGAAAATGAAATTAGATTGAATAAATTAATTAAGTATAGTGAACCAAATAAAAATATAAAAACATTGTTTGTTTGGCCTGAAGGGGTATTTAGCGGAAACAGTTTTGAGGATATACAAAAATTTAAACATATTTTTGTAAAAAACTTTAGTGATAAACATTATATCTTATTTGGAATTAATAGAATAAACTCTGGAAGAAATGGATTTTATAATACATTGGTTATCGTAAATAATAATTTAGAAATAATTAAAGAATATAATAAACAAAAACTTGTGCCATTCGGTGAGTTTTTGCCTTTCGAAAATTTATTGAATAAAATCGGATTAAAAAAAATAACTGAGGGTCATGGATCTTTTATTAGTGGAAATAAAAAAGGACAAATAAAACTTGAAAATCTCAATATTTTACCATTAATCTGTTATGAAATAATTTTTACTCAATTCGTGCAATCATCAAATGAAAACATAAATTTAATAGTTAATATTTCAGAAGATGGATGGTTTGGAGACTCAATTGGCCTGCACC
>CACEAQ010000015.1 GCA_902557605.1 uncultured Pelagibacteraceae bacterium
AAATTGTCGATACTCACTTTAACAAATACGGTAAATTCAGAAATGTATAGTTTACAAGATTTAAATTTTGCTAATTTGTTAACATCATCAAAAATAAGTTTAATCATTTTTATGATTATTGGAAAAATTGAGCTAGTATCTATTTTTTTAATTATAAAAAAAATATTTTTTAAGGATTAAATGTCAAAAATAGTAATTATTGGTGCAGGTGCTATGGGAACAGCTTTTGCCTTACCTTGTCTTGATAATAATCATGATGTTAACATAGTCGGAACTCACTTAGAAAACGATTTTATAGATCAATTAAAAAAAAATAAAAATATACATCCAGGGTTAAATACTAAAATTCCTGATCAAATAAAAATTTTTAAATTTGAAAAATTTGATGATCTTTTAAATTCAAATGTGGATTTAATAGTTTTAGGGATAAGTTCAAAAGGGATTGAGTGGGTGGCAGATCAATTAAGTAGGATTTTTAAAGGAAAAAATTTACCAAATATATTAATGTTAACCAAAGGTTTGAGTATTTACAAAAATAATTATGAACTATTAGTTGATAAACTAGAAAGATTGTTGGTTAATAAGGGAATTATAAAAACTAACATCTCAGCAGTAGGCGGACCTTGTTTAGCAGCTGGGTTAGCAAACAAAGTTCACAGCAGCGTTATTATAGCTAATAAAGATATAAATACTGCAAAAAAAATAGCTAACATGTTAAACACTAATTATTATCACACATCTTTTTCTGATGATTTAAACGGTGTGGAGGTATCAGCTGCGATAAAAAATATTTTTTCTATGGCTGTAGGTGCAGCTAAAGGTTTATGCAGTAAAAATATTTCTGATGAGGTTAGAGAAAAGAACTATTTAAATACAGCTTCAGCACTTATTAAACAATCAATTTTTGAAATGGAGATTTTTGTAGAACATCTGAAAGGAAAAAAGGAGACTGTAAAAGGATTAGCAGGGCTAGGTGATTTGTACGTAAGTTCAGGTGGAGGAAGAAATGCAAAAATGGGAGCCTATATCGGGGAGGGGCTAACATTTTCTGAAGCAAAAAAAACAAAAATGGAAAAAGTTACTGTTGAAGGAGCAGATTTAGCTAAAGAAATCGCAAAGAAAGTAAATGAAGACTTTAATGAGAAACAATTACCTTTAATGCTGAGCATGATTAATGCTATTGTTGAAGACAAAAAACTTGAATTAAATTGGGAGGCTTTTAGATGAAAAAGTTTTTAATTTCAATTGATGCAGGAACAACATCCAATAGATCAATTTTATTTGATTTAAAAGGGAAACCGATTTTTTCTTCACAAAAAGAATTTACACAATACTTCCCAAAAAGTGGATGGGTTGAACATAATCCAGATGAAATTTGGAAAACAACAATAAAAACTTTAAAAGATGTAATACAAAAAGCTAGACGCTTAAAAGGTAAAATTTTAAGCATTGGGATTACTAACCAAAGAGAGACTACTGTCTTATGGGATAAAAAAACAGGAAAAACTGTTTATAAAGCTATTGTTTGGCAAGATAGAAGAACTGAAGATTTTTGTAAAAAGTTGAGAAAGCAAAATAAGGATACAATGGTTTTTAATAAAACCGGACTTTTGATTGACTCATATTTTTCAGGAACAAAAATTAAATGGATCCTAGATAATGTACCAAAAGCACGGCAATTAATGAATAAGAAACAGTTGTTATTTGGAACTATTGATAGCTTTTTAATTTGGAGACTAACAAAGGGAAAAGTTCATGCAACAGATGCAACAAATGCTAGCAGGACAATGATATATAATATTTCCTCAAATAAATGGGATGATGCAATATTAAATTTGCTAAAAATCAAAAAACATATTCTTCCCGAAGTAAAAAATTGTGCTGATGATTATGGTCAAACCCATCCATCTGTAACTGGTAAATCAATTCCAATTAATGGAGTAGTAGGTGATCAACAGTCAGCAACTATTGGTCAATGTTGTTTTGAACCAGGTTCTTTAAAGAGCACTTATGGAACTGGAGCTTTTGTATTATTAAATACTGGTTCTAAAAAGATTTACTCAAAAAATAGATTATTAACGACTATTGCTTACAGAATTAATGGAAAAACAACTTATGCGATGGAGGGGTCTATTTTTATAGCTGGAGCAGGTGTTCAATGGTTAAGAGATAGAATGAAATTTTTTAAGAAAGCTCCTGAAACAGAAAAAATAGTTAAATCACTTAAAGATAACAATGATATTTATTTAGTTCCAGCTTTCACTGGATTGGGCGCACCTTATTGGAACGCTAATGCAAGAGGAGTGTTAAGTGGCATAACAAGAGACACAAGCCCAAAAGAAATAGTAAGAGCTACAATTGAAGCAGTGGCTTACCAAACTCATGATCTTTTTGAAGCCATGAAACACGACGGTTTAAGACCAAAAATTGTAAAAGTAGATGGTGGAATGGTTATGAATAATTGGTTTTCACAATTTTTATCTGACATTGTAAACGTAAAAGTTTTAAGACCAAAAGTACAAGAAACGACTGCATTAGGTGCAGCTTTTATGGCTGGTCTTAATATTGGAGTTTACAAATCTTTAAAAGATATTTCTAAAAACTGGCAATTGGATAAAAAGTTTTTCTCAAAAATGAAAATTTCTTCAAGAAAAAATCTAATTAATGGTTGGGAAAAAGCAGTCAAGCGTGCTTTAATAAATTAATACACTTCAGAGTTGTAATTATTTAATTTTTACTCACTGTACATTGCAGTTGTTTTTTGGTTCAATATTATAATTAAAAACAACAACAATGAGGGAAATAATCTATGTTTAAAACATTAAAGAATATTTTAGCTGTTGCTGTTTCAATTTCTCTTATAACTATTTCTAACGCTGTAGCTGACGGACATGGAGCTGCAATTAAGAAATGGTCTAATGGTGAGTTTAGTCTTTCAACAATTTCTGCAAAAGAAAGAGAGAAAGAACTTAATTGGTTTCACGATGCTGCAAAGCCATTCAAAGGAATGGAAATAAATGTATTATCAGAAACAATTCCAACTCACGAATATGAGTCAAAAGTTTTAACAAAAGCTTTTGAAGAGATAACTGGAATTAAAGTTAATCACCAGTTACTTGGAGAAGGAGAAGTAGTACAAGCTGTACAAACTCAAATGCAAACTGGAAGAAACTTATATGATGCATACATCAATGACTCTGATTTGATTGGTACGCACTCAAGACTTCAGTTAGCAGTAAACTTAACAAAGTGGATGAAAGGTGAAGGTAAAGATGTAACTTTACCAACATTGGATATCGATGATTTCATCGGTAAATCATTTACTACAGGTCCAGATGGTGATTTATATCAATTACCTGACCAACAATTTGCTAACCTTTACTGGTTTAGAAAAGATTGGTTTGATAGACCTGAAATCAAAAAAGGTTTCAAAGCTAAATATGGATACGATCTAGGTGTACCAGTAAACTGGTCTGCTTACGAAGATATCGCTGAATACTTTACAAAAGACGTAAAGAATATTGACGGTGTTAGAGTATACGGTCACATGGACTACGGTAAGAGAGCTCCAGACTTAGGATGGAGAATGACTGACGCGTGGTTATCAATGGCTGGCGCAGGTTCAGTTGGTAAACCAAATGGTGTACCAGTTGACGAGTGGGGAATAAGAATGGAAAAAGGTTCTTGTAACCCAGTTGGTGCTGACGTAGCAAGAGGTGGGGCTGCTAATGGTCCTGCTGCCGTATATGCAATCAGAAAATGGGATGAGTGGTTAAGAGCTTATGCACCTCCAGGTGCTGCGGCAATGGACTTCTATCAGTCTCTGCCAGCTTTATCATCAGGAAACGTTGCACAGCAAATTTTCTGGTATACAGCATTCACGGCATCAATGGTTGCTCCAAAGAGTACTGGAAACAAAACAGTTGATGATAACGGCAATCCTTTATGGAGAATGGGACCATCACCAAAAGGTCCTTACTGGGACGAAGGTATGAAGCTTGGTTATCAAGATGCTGGATCATGGACTTTATTTAAGTCTACTCCAGTTGACAGAAGAAAAGCTGCATGGTTATACGCTCAGTTCGTAGTATCAAAAACTGTTGATCTTAAGAAAAGTGATGTTGGTTTAACTATCATTAGAGATAGCACAATTAACCACAAACACTTTACTAAAAGAGCTCCAAAACTTGGTGGACTTGTAGAATTCTACAGATCTAAAAACAGAGTATTGTGGTCACCAACAGGTATCAATGTTCCGGACTATCCGAAACTTGCACAAATCTGGTGGCAACAAATTGGAGATGTAAACTCAGGTGCGTTTACTCCACAACAAGCTATGGATCGTCTTGCAGAAGAGATGAACTTAGTTATGTCTCGTATGGAAGCTGCTGACAAAGCAAACAATACATACGGTGGATGTGGTCCAAGATTAGCAAAACCGAAAGGTGCTGCTTACTGGTTGAAACAACCGGGATCACCAAAAGCTAAACGTGACGAGAAACCTAAAGGTAAAACAGTTCCATTCGAAAGAGCTTGGAAATAATTTAGGTTTAATCTAAATTTAAAGGGGGGCTTAACTGCCCCCTTTTTTTAAAACGGAATTCAAAAAAATATGAGCCTAGAATTAAAAAACGTAGAAAAAAAAATAGGATTAGACACTCATATTTATTCAACAAATTTAAAATTAGAAAAAAACACAATTAATATTCTTTTAGGATCTACTTTAGCCGGAAAGACCACTTTAATGCAGATTATGGCAGGCCTAGATAAACCAACATCAGGCGAGATTTGGTTTAATAACGAGAATGTGACAGGTATTAAAGTTCAAAAAAGAAATGTCTCAATGGTTTATCAGCAGTTTATTAATTACCCCAACTTCACAGTTTATGACAATATTGCATCTCCATTAAAAATTACTGGAGTAAGTTCAGATGAAACAAAACAAAGAGTTGGAAAAGTTGCAGAATTACTAAAACTCACTGGAATGTTGAATAAAAAACCAAATGAGCTTTCCGGAGGACAACAACAAAGAACTGCTTTAGCAAGAGCACTTGTAAAAGACTCAGACTTAATTCTTTTAGATGAACCACTTGCTAATTTAGATTTTAAATTAAGGGAAGAATTGAGAGAAGAATTACCGAAATTATTTGAAAATAGAGACTGTATTGTAGTTTACGCAACCACAGAACCCTCAGAAGCTTTACTCTTAGGGGGTAATACAGCAACGTTGCAGGAAGGTAAGATTATTCAATATGGAAAAACTTTAGATACTTATAATAAACCTAACTCTCTAGTTTCAGCTCAGGTCTTTAGTGATCCACCAATGAATATAGCTAAAATAAAAAAATCAGGAGACCAGTGTTCATTTTTACAAAATGACATTCAATGGAAGACTAAATTAAATATCAAAGATGGTGAATATAAAGTAGGTATTAGACCCCACAATATTACCACTTATAAAGATGGCAAAAATACACTTGAGATAAAAGGTAAAGTTTTAATCTCTGAAATTAGTGGTTCTGAGAGCTTAATTCACTTTACAAACGGAAATTTGAATTGGGTTTCTTTGTCTAACGGAGTCTTTCAAAAAAAAGTTGGCGATGAGATGAATTTATACATGAATACAGATGAGTTTGTTTATTTTGATCAAAATGAAAGGTTAGTATCCAATGGCTAAAGTTACATTAAAAGGTTTAAACCATAGTTATTTAAAAACTCAGTCTTCAGATGCTGACTGGGCAATCAGAGGAGTAGACATTGATTGGAATGATGGGGGTGCTTATGCTTTATTAGGCCCGTCAGGTTGTGGAAAGACAACATTGTTGAATATTATCTCTGGACTAATTACACCAACTAAAGGTGATATATTATTTGATGATAAAGTTATTTCTGGGTTAAATCCTGTAGAGAGAAATATCGCACAGATTTTTCAATTCCCGGTTATTTATGACACGATGACGGTGTATGATAATTTAGCCTTTCCTTTAAGAAATAGAAAAATTCCAGAGGAAGAAATCAAAGTAAAAGTTTACGAGATTGCTGAAATGTTGGAACTATCTTCAACATTGAACAATAGAGCCTCTGGTCTAACTGCAGATGGTAAACAAAAAATTTCATTAGGGCGTGGATTGGTAAGATCAGATGTAAATGCTATAATGTTTGATGAACCATTAACAGTAATCGATCCACATTTGAAATGGATTTTAAGATCTAAACTTAAAGAACTTCATCAAAAGATTAATAGAACAATGATATATGTAACACATGATCAAACAGAGGCTTTAACATTTGCTGATCAAGTAGTTGTAATGCATGAAGGTCAAATTGTTCAAACAGGAACACCAGTAGATTTATTTGAAAAACCAAAGCATACATTTGTTGGATATTTTATTGGCTCACCAGGCATGAATATTTTACCTTGTCAAATTAAAGGAAATGATGTGATCCTTAATGGAAAAAAAATAGAAACTCATCAACAAATTAAAAAAAATAATTTTAATAAGACAGAAGTTGGTGTGAGACCTGAATTTATATCTTTTAGTAATGAGGGAATTCCAGTCAAAGTTTTATCAGTAAGTAATACCGGAAGGCACAAAATTATAGATACCGAGAGTGAAACCGGAAAAATTAAAATTATTGCAAAATCTAATGAAGATATTCCGTCAGGTTCTGCATTTTTAAAATTTAAAAAAGAATATACTTATACATATGGAGATAGTTGGATAATTGAATGAACAAAACAGTAAATCAAAAAGCATGGTTTTTTGTAATACCAGTATTTGTGCTGGTAGCTTTCAATGCCATTATTCCATTAATGACAGTAGTAAACTATGCTTTCCAGGAAACTTTCGGGAATAATGTTTTCATGTGGGAAGGTACAAGATGGTTTAAACAAATCATGTTATCCGAAAGATTTCATGCATCACTTGGCAGACAATTTTTATTTACGTTTATAATTTTATTTATTCAAATTCCACTAGGAATAGCTATTGCACTTACTATGCCTAAAGAGGGAATAGGAGTACCTGTTTGTTTAGTTTTAATGTCCATGCCACTTTTAATTCCATGGAACGTTGTAGGAGCTATGTGGAATATTTTTGCGTTACCAGATATTGGTTTCTTAGGTCATTCACTTAATGCTTTAGGATTTGATTATAACTTTACTCAACAAATTGGTGATGCTTGGTTCACAACTATACTAATGGATGTATGGCATTGGACATCGTTAGTAGTTTTATTGTCTTATGCAGGATTAAGATCTATTCAACCTGCTTACTATCAAGCAGCAGAAATTGATGGGGCTAGTCGTTGGGCAATTTTTACGAAAATTGAATTACCTAAAATGAAAAAAGTATTAACGATTGCAATACTTTTAAGATTCATGGACAGTTTCATGATTTACACAGAGCCATTTGTTTTAACTGGAGGCGGTCCAGGTAATGCTACTGCATTTTTATCTATAGACTTAGTTAAAATGGCATTAGGGCAGTTTGATTTAGGACCAGCTGCAGCAATGTCGTTGATATACTTCTTTATAGTACTTTTAGTTTGTTGGGTATTTTACACATTAATGATGAGAAATGAGGAAAAATCGTGAAGAAAGCTAAGTGGGTAGTTCCTACAATTTATATTATTTTCTTGATGCTTCCAATTTATTGGTTGCTTAACATGTCATTTAAAACGACAACTGAGATTATAAACACTTACACATTATGGCCTCAAGAATTTACATTAGATAATTATAAAAAAATTTTTACCGACAGAACTTGGTATACTGGGTATCTTAATTCTATTTATTACGTAGTGATGAACACTGTGATTTCAGTGGCAGCTGCACTACCAGCAGCTTACGCTTTTTCTAGATATAAATTTTTAGGAGATAAGCATTTATTTTTCTGGCTATTAACTAACAGAATGGCCCCACCAGCAGTATTTGCTTTGCCATTTTTTCAATTTTATTCATCAGTAAACTTGTTTGATACTCATGTGGCTGTAGCTTTATCACATTGTTTGTTTAATATTCCTTTAGCAGTTTGGATTTTAGAAGGATTTATGTCTTCTGTTCCAAAAGAACTTGATGAAACAGCTTATGTTGACGGTTATTCGTTTTGGAGATTTTTCTTCAAGATTTTTATTCCAACAATTACTGCGGGCATAGGTATTACAATGTTTTTCTGTTTTATGTTTTCTTGGGTTGAATTATTATTAGCAAAGACATTAACTGCGGTGGCAGCAAAACCGATCGCTGCAACAATGACAAGAACTGCAAGTACATCAGGATATGAATTAGGACTACTTGCCGCTGCTGGAAGTTTGACAATTATTCCTGGTGCTATCGTAATTTATTTTGTAAGAAACTATATAGCTAAAGGATTTGCATTAGGAAGAGTATGATGATTTTTAACGTTTTAAATGCTGCAACATGGGGTGACATGGCGAAAGAAAAAGAAAAAAGCTTTTTCGACTTCGAATTTATCACTTGGATGGCCTGGACATGGCAGACAGCCTCTTTCTTTATATTTATTGCTTTATGTTTAACTGCAATGGTTATTTGGGAAAAAAAATCACCAGGAGGCAGTCCAAGAAAGGGAATTTTAGGATTAGACACAACCAGAGGGGATAGATTGTTTATTTCATTACTAGGCAGTGCATTCATTCATTTATTTTGGTTGGCTCTAGTTGGAAGTGTGTTGTGGATTGCAACAATAATTTGCATTGGTTATGCAGTTGTTGTATTTAGATACGTCTAAATATTATTCATTAAAGGAGATCAAATGGTTAAAGTTGGCATTAATGGTTTTGGTAGAATAGGTAGATTAATTTTAAGAGCTATTTTAGAAAATTATAAAAATAAAATTCAAGTTGTTGCAATTAATGATTTAGGATCAATAGAAACTAATGCGCACTTAATTAAATACGATAGTACTCATGGTATCATTAATGAAGATATTCAAACCTCAAAAAATGGGTTTAAAATCGCCAATCAAGAAATAAAAGTTTTTGCTGAAAAGGATCCAGCTAATATCCCTTGGGGAAAAGTAGGTGCTGATGTGGTTTTAGAATGCACTGGTATATTTTTAGACAAATCATCAGCAGAAAAACATATTAAAGGTGGAGCAAAAAAAGTAATAATTTCTGCTCCTGGAAAAGAAGTAGATTTTACAATTGTTCAAGGTGTTAATAGCAAAGAGTTAAAAAAAGAGCATAATATTATATCCAATGGCTCGTGCACGACAAACTGCTTAGCGCCAGTTGCAATGGTTTTAGACAAAACTTTTGGAATTAGTTATGGTTATATGACTACAATCCATAGTTATACAGGTGATCAAAAATTGCTAGATACATTACATAAAGATTTAAGAAGAGCTCGTTCCACAGAAGGAGCAATGATACCTACTTCAACAGGAGCCGCCAAAGCAATGAGTTTAGTTCTACCGAGTTTAAAAGGAAAGTTAGATGGAACAGCTATAAGAGTTCCGACACCAAATGTTTCATTAATTGATCTAACATTAGTTACTGATAAAGAAGCAACATCTGAAAGTATTAATGAAGCCATGACAAAAGCAGCGAGAGGTGAATTAAAAGGAATTTTAGATGTAAACCAAAAACCTCTTGTATCAAAAGATTTTAATCATAATCCTCATAGTTCGATTTTTGATGTAACCCAAACTCAAGTAATAAAAGGAAAATTTAGTCGAGTGCTTTCATGGTACGATAATGAATGGGGTTTCTCTAACAGAATGTGTGATACTTCAATACAAATAGCTGGTTTAATTTAGTTATTTGATTTTTCAGCTTCCTCAATTAATTTTAAGGTATTTTTTGGAATATCAGAATTATTAGTTTTAGCATTTGAAACGCTAGAAACTTTTTTAGTTTTATTCCTTTTTAAATTTTGAAGATCATCTACTGCTGAAAGAATTTCATCAATACTAAAATTGTCTTCCATTAGGACCCAACTTTATAAAGTCTCACCATGTTAGTCATACCTGCTTTTCCAAAAGGTAAACCAGCAGTTATAACTACAAAATCATTCTTTTTAATAAATCTTAGTTTTTTTATAATTTCTTTAGAAATAGACATCATATCTTTCCATCCATTTGCATCTCTACTATTTATGGACTGAACACCCCAAAGTAATGACACTTGTCTACTTACGTTTATATTTGGAGAAATAGTTACTATTTTTGCTGCTGGGCGCATAGCAGAAACTAGTTTTGCAGATTTTCCAGAATTAGAAAAAACAATTATAGCTTTAACGTCCGGGTTATAAGCCATATCTTTGACAGAGAGGAGAATAGATTTAACCGGATCTTTGTTTGTAATGATAGAATTTTTAAAATCTTCAATATGTTCTCTCTTATATTTTTCTGTAGATAGTATTGTTTGTGTCATGGTTGAAACAGCTTGAGTTGGAAATTTGCCAACTGCAGCTTCGGCAGACAACATTACAGTATCTGCACCTTGGAATATCGCTGTCGCAATATCGTTTATTTCTGCTCTAGTTGCAGTGTTATTTTCAATCATACTTTCCAACATCTGTGTAGCGACAATTACGGATTTAGAAAATTGAGAACATTTTTTTATTAGACTTAATTGAACTTTTGGTACTTCGCTATGACCAATATCAATTGCCAAATCTCCTCGTGCTATCATTATTGAGTCAGTATATTGAATAATCTTTTTAATATTCTTTAAGGCATGTTTATTTTCTATTTTAGAAATTATGCCCATATCTTTTTTAATCAATTTTCTTGTCTCAAGAATTAGCTTTTCATTTTGTAAATAAGAAAGAGCAATCCAATTACATCCAAGTTTAATTGCAGTTTTAATATCCTTCTTATCTTTTACAGTAAGTTTATTGAAAGTTATATCTAAATTTGGAACATGAAAACTTTTATTGCTTTTAATTATACAATTTTGACTTCGACATTTTGTTATTACAGAATTTCCTTTAATTCCAATTACAGAGAATAGATACTTTCCATCATCGATTAAAATTTTATTACC
>CACEAQ010000016.1 GCA_902557605.1 uncultured Pelagibacteraceae bacterium
TTAATAACAATAAGAGTGTCAATGTTAATCTTGAAAATAACCAGCTTTTTAAGATAAGGATAAAATAATGTTCAATGGAATAATTTTTCACACTGGAATTGTTGAAATTATAAAAAATGCAAGAAATAGTAAATTGATTGGTATAAGATCTAATCTAAAATTCAAAACAAAAGATGTTGGTTCTTCAATAAGCTGTGATGGAGTTTGTCTAACTCTAACTAAAATAAATAAAAATTTAATTTTTTTTTATTTGTCATCTGAAACTATTAAAAGGTCTAGTTTTAAAAATCTCAAAATAGGAAAAATCGTAAATTTAGAAAAATCTTTGATCTACGGTCAAAAAATATCTGGTCACTTTACCCAGGGACACGTTGATACAACTGCAATCGTGCAGTCAATAAGATTTATAGATAAAACATGGTCAATAAATCTTAAAATTCAAAATAAAAATTTTTCAAAATATTTAGTAGAGAAAGCTTCAATATCTATTAATGGTGTTTCTTTAACTATATCTAAAGTTTTTAAAAATTATTTCAACCTAGATATAATACCACATACTTTGCAGTTAACTAATTTGAAAAGATTAAAAAAAAATGATCTTGTGAATGTCGAATTAGATATATTTGGTAAATATATGTATAAATATATTAATTAATATGTCTAAAGAATTTGCTGATATTACTTCAATTATTAAAGATGCAAAAAAGGGAAAGATGTTCATTTTAGTTGATGACAAAAATAGAGAAAATGAAGGCGATTTGGTAATTCCTGGATCAAAATGTAATTCAAAAATAATTAATTTCATGGCAAAACATGGAAGAGGTCTAATATGTTTAGCATTGTCAAAGAGGCAGATCGATAAGCTAAAACTTCCTCTAATGTCACAAATAAACAAATCAAGAATGCAAACAGCTTTTACAGTATCGATAGAAGCTAAAAAAGGAATATCAACAGGAATTTCTGCTTTTGATAGAGCTAAAACAATCAAGGTTGCGATAAATCAAAATTCAAGTAAAAAAGATATTGTTTCCCCAGGACACGTTTTCCCTTTAGTGGCAAGAAATGGAGGCGTATTAGAGAGGGCAGGACATACCGAAGCATCTATAGATATTGCAAAATTATCAAATTTAAATCCAAGTTCTGTAATTTGCGAAGTAATGAATGAAGATGGTAGAATGGCCAGGCTCGACGATTTAATAAAATTTTCAAAAAAACATAGGATTAAAATTGCATCAATAGCTGATTTAATTGCCTATAGACTAAAAAACGAGAAGCTTGTTTATAAAATATTTTCAAAAAATATTTATAAAAAAAAAAAATTTTATAATCATTTAAGTATTTATAAGAATAAACTTAATAACTTTGAAAGTTATGTTGTGGCAAGAGGAAAATTTGACAAAAATAATTCAGTTCCAATAAGAGTTCTCTCCAAAAAAATAAGTAGAAATAATTTATTTAGAAATGAGGAAATTAAAAGAAATATAAAGATTTTGTCTAAATATAAGAAATTTATGTTAATTATTATAAACAATAAAATGAATAATATAAAAAACAATGAAACAAATATTACTTTAAGATATTACGGATTAGGAGCCCAAATTATTAAAGATTTTAAAGTAAGAAATATGATATTACTTTCACGTTCTAAAAAAAAAATAATTGGGCTAGAGGGTTTCGGACTTAAAATTAAAAAACAAATAATAATTAAATGAAAAAAATATTAATTATAAATGCAAATTACTACAGTAATTTATCAACAAAACTTGTAGTTGATACAAAAAAGGTTTTAAAAAAAGAAAAAATAAACCTCAATATAATTAATGTAACTGGTGTATTTGAAATACCTGTAGCTATAAGTAGAAATATTAATAAATTTGATGCTTTTATAGCTTTAGGTTGTATTATCAAAGGCAAAACCCCCCATTTTGATTTGATATGCAGATCTACATTTGACTCAATAATGAAATTATCAATTATGTTTAAGAAACCTATCGGAAATGGAATTATTACTGCTTTAAATCTTAAGCAAGCAAAAGAAAGATGTGGACTAATTAAATCAACAAAACCAAATAAGGGATTTGAAGCTGCGAGAGCGGTTTTGTCTATTTTAAATAATGGGCCAAAAAAAATCTAATAATCCATCATCAAGAATTGAAATAATTCAAAAAATATACAATTCATTAATGAATCCAAATACAGAAATACTGTATTCAAAGAGTCAATACAAAAAATTTATTAAAGAGGTTGTAGAGGGAACATTAGAAAGATCAGAATTAATTGAAGAAACTATTAAAAAATATCTAATTAATGATATTGATTTAAAAAAAACTGATAAATTGCTTAAAATAATGCTTTTTGCTGCAGTTTTTGAATTAATGTTTAAGCACGATAACCCGAAAAAGGTTGTAATAAGTGAATATTTGCTAGCATCGGAATTTTTTTTAGAAAAAGTCCAAATTGGTTATTTGAACGCAATTTTAGATAAAATAGCTAAAGTTTTGAGAAAAGATGAATAAAATAATTGTAAAATTGCTATCTTTAGCTTGCGTTTTTAATACTTTTTTGGCATTTATCCCATAATTAAAATGACAAATTATTTAGAACTTCTTTATTTAATCTCTTTCACCGGTGTACTTGCAGTTGCTTACAGCTATCTATTGTCTGGTCAAATTATTTCATCCAGTGCAGGAAACTCTCGTATGCAAGAAATTGCTGAAGCTATTCAGATTGGAGCTAAAGCATATCTTAATAGACAATATAAAACAATTGCCGTTGTAGGCATAATTGTTTTAGGTATAGTAACTTATTTTTTCAGTTATTTAGTTGGGTTGGGTTATTTAATTGGTGCTTCTCTCTCTGGTTTAGCAGGCTATGTGGGGATGCTTATTTCTGTAAAAGCAAATGTGAGAACAGCCGAAGCTTCAAGAAAAAGTCTCCAATCAGGTTTGTCAATAGCTTTTAAATCTGGGGCAATTACGGGTTTATTAGTTGCAGGTTTAGCTTTGTTGGCAATTACTATTTATTACATAATTTTAATAAATCTTAATGTTGATAATAGGGAAATTATTAACGCTTTAGTTGCCCTTGGTTTTGGTGCTTCATTAATTTCTATTTTCGCTCGTTTAGGAGGTGGAATTTTTACAAAAGGAGCTGATGTTGGAGCAGATTTAGTTGGTAAAGTAGAAGCAGGAATCCCAGAAGATGATCCAAGAAATCCTGCAGTTATAGCTGACAATGTTGGTGATAATGTCGGTGATTGTGCTGGTATGGCTGCTGATTTGTTCGAAACATATGCTGTTACAATTGTTGCAACAATGGTTTTGGCTTCAATATTTTCTCCTCAAGATTACAATTTAATGATTTATCCTTTAGCTATTGGGGGCGCTTGTATAATTACTTCAATAATAGGAACATGGTTCGTAAAATTAGGAAAAAACAAAAGTATTATGGGAGCTTTATATAAAGGGTTTATTGTTACCGCTATAACATCCTTGATAATTATGTACCCAATAACAGACTCTATAATTGGTCTAAGTTCTAAATATAATAATAATGCTGGCGCCACATTCTCAGGATTAGATCTTTACATCTGTGGTGTAGTTGGTTTTATTATTACAGGATTACTAATTTGGGTTACAGAGTATTATACAGGGACAAATTATAGACCAGTTAAAACAGTTGCAAAGTCATCAACAACCGGTCATGGGACGAATGTGATCCAAGGCTTAGCCATATCTATGGAGGCCACTGCTATTCCTGCAATAATTATAGTTGCAGGAATTTTGTATACTAATGGTTTAGCTGGTTTGTATGGTATAGCTATAGCAGTTACAGCCATGTTAGCTTTGACCGGAATGGTTGTTGCTTTAGACGCATATGGTCCGGTTACTGATAATGCCGGTGGTATTGCGGAAATGTCTAAATTACCAAAAAATGTAAGAAAGACTACAGATGCTTTAGATGCAGTTGGAAATACCACTAAAGCTGTAACTAAAGGTTATGCTATTGGTTCAGCTGGATTAGGCGCTCTTGTTTTGTTTGCAGCTTATACTGAAGATATAAAGTATTTTTCTAAAGTTAGTGGCTCAGCATTAGAAGGTGTAAATGTGACTTTTGATTTATCAAATCCATTCGTAGTAGCAGGTTTATTAATTGGTGGTATGTTACCTTATTTATTTGGTTCAATGGGTATGCAAGCCGTCGGTAGAGCTGGTGGAGCAGTAGTAATCGAAGTAAGAAGACAATTTAAAAAAATTCCTGGAATTATGAAAGGCAAAAGAAAACCTGACTATGGAAGGTTAGTTGATCTGTTAACAAAAGCAGCGATTAAAGAAATGATAATCCCATCTTTATTACCTGTCTTATCACCAATTATTCTTTACTTCATTATATTTCAAATTGGAGGACTTGAAGCAGCTCTATCCTCTTTAGGAGCTATGCTATTGGGGGTTATTATTACTGGTTTGTTTGTGGCTGTCTCTATGACAGCTGGGGGTGGAGCATGGGATAATGCTAAAAAATATATAGAAGACGGTAATTTTGGTGGTAAAGGATCAGAGGCACACAAGTCTGCCGTTACTGGCGACACAGTTGGCGATCCTTATAAAGATACTGCAGGACCAGCAGTCAACCCAATGATTAAAATTACTAATATAGTAGCTTTGTTATTGTTAGCTATTATTGCACATTAAATTTATTTATCCCTATTAGAATACATTTTAGCTTTTATACTTTGAAGAAATTTTTCAACAAAACTTTTTTCGCCTAACTCATTTTTTGTTGTATTTTTTGAAAATTCAATTTTTTTAATATCATTTTTATTTAAGAGCGTTTTATTTGATAAGATTCCATATTTGTTAAATTCTAAAATAAGAATATTATTTGCTTTAAGAATATTTCGGCCAAGCTTATAATATTCTCCTTTAGTCAAAACTCGTTCAATATAAATCCATTCGTTTACATTGCTAATTGACTTTGAGTGGGGGTGACCTATAGTTTTTATTACATCATTTTTATTAGTCTTATTAATTACTAGCTTTTGTGATCTATTTTCTAAAAAAATGATACCATGATTTTTATTTGGCTCTTGAAATTGACAACCAATTAAAATAAAAAATAAAAATATAAATATCTTGAAATTGTGATTTTTAAAAAAAACGAACATAATTATCTTTATAATACATTACTTAATTTATCTAGAAATATTTTTTTTTATAAAGAAATTAACCTTCCAGATACATTTGAAACTAGGATTTATCTAATGTTTTTACATTTTTCAATAATGATGAATATTTTTAAAAAAAAGAATAAAAAATTTGATCAATCGTCTTATGATAATTTATTTTTTAATATAGAAAATAATTTAAGGGAATTGGGATTTGGAGATGTTTCAGTCAATAAAAAAATGAAGGAACTAAATCAAATTCTTTATGATATTTTACTTAAAATGGAAAAAGAAAATTCTACTAAATTTACTTTAAACAACGCAGTAATAATCAAGTATTTTGCATCTTTGGGTGGTGAAAAAAATAGTAAATATGTTGATTTTGAAACATATTTTTCATCTTTTTATGACTTTTGCTTTGGATTAGATTTAGATAATATGGTACAAGGAAGCGTTAATTTTAAATTTATTTATGGCAGTCCCTAAACGAAAAACATCAGTCTCTAAAAAAAAGATGAGAAGATCTCATCATAAAATAAATCCTGTAAATGTAATTGAAGATAAAAAGAGTGGTGAATATAAGTTATCTCATCATGTTGATCTTAAATCAGGTTACTATAACGGCAAAAAAATCTTAGATATTTAAAGAATTTAATGAGCAAAAAAATAACTATTGCTATTGATGCAATGGGCGGTGAAAATTCACCAGATAAAATTTTAAATGGTATTAATATTTTTTTAAAAAAAAATATTAATACTGATGATTTTTTCTTAAATTTATTTGGAGATAAAGATATCTTAGAAAAAAAACTTAAAGATCTAAATATCTCATCTAAATCTCTTAGAATTATTAATACCAAATCCGTGGTATCTGACGATGAGACACCTCTTACAGCAATAAAAAACTCTAAAGATACAAGTATGTGGAATTGCATTAAATCACAAATTGATGGAACTTCAGACATTAGTTTGTCAGCAGGAAATACGGGTGTTTTATTAGTAATATCAAGAATGATTTTAAAAATGATGCCCAAAGTTAGTAAACCAGCTTTAGCTGGCTTATGGCCAAACCAAAAAGGGCTCAATGTAGTTTTGGATTTAGGTGCAAATATTGAATGCAATGAAAATAATTTGGTAGATTTTGCAGAATTAGGATCTGCTTTATATAAATCACTATATCCAGATAACAAACCATATGTTTCGTTGTTAAATATTGGTTCTGAAGAAATAAAAGGTACGGAAACATTAAAAAAAACTTTTAAAAAACTAAAATCATTGAGCAACGAAAATAATTTTATATTTAATGGATATATAGAGGGAACAAATATTATGTCAGGAGAGTCAAATGTAATAGTGACTGATGGGTTTACTGGAAATATAGCTTTAAAAACTGCAGAGGGAACAGCAAAATTTATTACAGATAATTTGAAAAAAACACTGACTGAAAGTATTTTTTCAAAAATATCAATTATTTTTTCATATTTTTCTTTAAAAAAATTTAAAGATAAGCTTGATCCAAGAAAATATAATGGAGCAATATTTTTAGGTTTAAATGGGCCAGTTGTTAAAAGTCATGGCTCGACAGACGCTCTAGGATTTTATTATTCCATTGATCTATGTTATAAAATTGTAAAAGGTAATTTGATTAAACAAATAACCAATAATTTAAATCATTTGAATAATGATAACTGATTCCTTAAAAAAAAAAGATATTTCAAAAAAATTAAGTTTGAAAACTGGATTTTCTATAAATTTATCAAAAAAATTAACAAATGAATTAATTCAAATTATTAATTCAAATATCAAATTGAATCATTTAGTATTAAAGAATTTAGGGACATTTAAACTACTTACAAAAAAAGAAAGAATGGGTAGAAATCCAAAAACAAAACAAAAATTTCTTATTTGCGCAAGGAAATCTATAAGTTTTATACCATCCAAGAATCTACTTAAAAAAATTAATAAAATTGTATAAATTAATATCTATAACTGAATTGTCTAAAATATTAAATATTGATAGTAACAAAAAAAATATTTTAAATCACACATTAAGGTACTGGGAAAAAGAATTTAAACAACTGAAACCTAAAATCATTAAAAAAAGAAGATATTATACTTACAAACAAGTTGAAGCAGCTAAATTAATTAAATTTTTATTAAAAGATAAGGGTATGACTATCAAAGGTGTTAAAAAACTTTTAGATAATAAAATAAATCAACTTGACGTATATAATTCTTATAGTTTAAAAACTGAGTATTATAAAAGAAACATTAAGATTAAAACTAAAAATATTTTAGAAAAAATAAATAAACTAAAAAGATATGGCAAAAAAAACACACATTAAAGTCAGACTTGTTCCAGAAAGTAATCCAGATAGTAAATTTATCTACTATGCAAAAAAACCAACAAAGGGTGAAAAAGCTAAAAATAAGTTAAAGTTAAAAAAATACAATCCTAATTCTAGAAAACATGAATTTTTTGTTGAAAAAAAACTACCACCTCATAGTAAATAACTATTTTTTTTTAAACTTACGAAATTCATAATCTATAAATGTCGAAATCATAGATTTCCATATTCTTTTTGTAATAGTTACATCGATTTTTTTCTTTTTAGATTTTTTTGAAATGTTTCTTAAAATAATCTTAATTCTTTGTCTGTCTACAATATCTTTTTTATATTTTTTGTTTTTTAATACTTGATCTACCAAAATTATCCTTTTTTTTATAATATTTAAAAGAGAGTTATCTAACTTATCAAGTTTTTTTCTTATTTTAATAATATTTTTGTTTATCATAGCGACATATTAAAACCTTAGTGTTTTATTTTAAATATATATATTAAAATTATGAACATGTACGAAAAAAAGATTAATAACATATTTCTTAAATGGCTAATCTGTTCTTTATTTTTAGTTTTTTCTATTATTGTCGTTGGTGGATTAACAAGATTAACAAATTCTGGATTATCTATTACAGAATGGGAACTTTTTAAAGGAATTTTACCGCCTTTGAATAGTTTATCTTGGGAAAATTACTTCAATCTTTATAAAAATATTCCACAATTTCAACTGGTAAATCCAAATATGACATTAATCGAGTTTAAAATAATTTTTTATTGGGAATATTTTCATCGAATATTGGCAAGGTTAATTGGTATATTTTTTATTATACCTTTAATTTTTTTTTATTTCAGCAAGAAAATAAAAAGTGAATATCTTATTTCATGTTATTTTATTTTTTGTCTTATAGTACTTCAAGGTATTGTCGGTTGGTATATGGTTAAGAGTGGATTAGTAAATAAAATTACTGTCAGTCACTATAGACTATCCATTCATTTATCTCTTGCGATCGTAATTATCTCTTCATTATTTTGGATCATTTTAAATAAAATTAATAATACAAGTAAAAAATTTTTTATATATTCAAAAAAAAATATTTTTTTTCACATTTTACTTTTATTAATTTTTTTCCAAATCATACTTGGTGCTTTTGTTTCAGGTTTAGATGCAGGCAAAATTTATCAAACATGGCCTTTGATGGGATTAAACTATTTTCCTGATGATATTCAAGAAAAAATGTTAGTTGAATTTTTTAATTTCAATAATCAATCTTTAGTACAATTTTATCACCGTAATTTAGCATATTTAATAACCTTTTATATTTTGATTTTACTTTACTTTATTTTAAAAAAAAAAATAAGGAAGTTATACAAACCAATATTTTTGGTAATATTTTTTCTCTTTTTGCAAATTACTCTTGGAGTTATTACACTTGTAAGTGGACTTAATATTTATTTAGCATCCTCACATCAAATAACAAGTGTGCTACTAGTTTTTAGCTCAATTTATCTATATTATTTTAATACTAAATAAATTGACTTTGATCCTCATTCTATGTATTTATCGCCAATCGATATGACACCATTTATTAAAAAGAAAGAAATAAAAAAAGATTGGTATATAATTAACGCAGAGAATGCTGTTGTGGGTAGACTTGCTGCATTCATTTCAAAAGTTCTTAGAGGAAAAAATAAATCTACGTTTAATCCTCATATTGACAACGGGGATTTTGTAGTAGTAACAAATATAGATAAAATAAAATTTACAGGTAAAAAATTCAAAAATAAAAAATACTTCAAACATACAGGTCACCCAGGAGGAATAAAAGAAATATCGCCCCTGACTTTAAAAGAAAAAAATAAATCTGAACAAATCTTGAAGCTTGCCGTTAAAAGAATGTTACCAGGCGGACCATTGGCAAAAAAACAACTTACTAAATTAAAAGTTTACAATGGAGATAAGCATCCACATGATATTCAAAAACCAAAAGTTATAAATTTTGAAAAATTCAACAAAAGTAATTTGGCTAAATAATGCAAAATAACACTTCTCAAAAAACTGAAAAAATAAAATTAGATTTTAGAGAAAGTAAATACGCTACAGGTAGAAGAAAAAAATCTATTGCAAAAGTTTGGGTTAAAAAAGGTTCAGGAAATATTCATGTTAATGGTTTAAAGATGAATGAATATTTTAAAAGACCTGTTCATCAAATTATAGTAAACAGACCTTTAGAAATATCTCAAGTTTCATCTAATTATGATGTTAAATGCTCTGTTAGCGGAGGTGGATTATCAGGTCAAGCTGGTGCAATAATTTTAGGTATATCGAAAGCGTTAATTGCACATGACGAGAACTTAAAGAAAAACCTTAAAAAAGACAAATTAACCACGAGAGACTCTAGGGTCGTAGAAAGAAAAAAATACGGCCATCGTAAAGCTAGAAGAAGCTTTCAGTTTTCTAAGAGATAATCATTTAAATTTAATTTTTTGGAGGGCAATGATATAATTCGTTATATCTATTTAATTATGTTAAAAAAAATAAATATTGCTGTAATTGGTGCAACTGGATACACAGGTTTAGATTTAATAAATCTTTTGTCAAAACACCCAAAAGTGAATATTAAAAACTTATGTGCTACAAAAAACCTAGGTAAAAAAATTGCTTATTTTGATAAAAGAATTAAAAAAAAATTACCTAAAATAACTTCTATAAGCGATATTGATTGGAAAAAATTAGACTTAGTATTTCTGTCTTTACCAAATGGTGAAGCACAAAAAATAATAAAAAAAACTTATTATAAATTTGATAAATTAAAATATATAGATCTATCTGCTGATTTTAGAATTAAAAATCCAAAAATTTATAAAAAAAATTATGGACTTAATCATAAGGCTAATGATTTAATAAAAAAATCAATATATTCAATTGCTGAATTCAATAAATCTAAGATTAGAAATTTTAGAATAATTTCTAATCCAGGATGTTATCCAACATCAATACAAATACCTTTAGTACCATTAATAATGAAAAAATTAATTAAACTAGACAATATAGTAATTGACTCTAAGTCTGGGTATTCAGGGGCTGGAAAAAATTTTGAAAATAAATTTACGCATAAAAATTTGTATAAATCCAC
>CACEAQ010000017.1 GCA_902557605.1 uncultured Pelagibacteraceae bacterium
AAAAAAACAGATTTATTAAAATTTTGAATATAAATACACAAATTGGTTCAGGTAATGTTTTAAATACAAATAATTGTGAAATTTCAGTTTGCGATACAAGAATAAAAGGCAGAATTGTAATTTTTTCAGCTTTAGATAATCTAATTAAAGGAGCCTCAGGTCAAGCTGTGCAAAATATGAATTATTTATTTAATTTTTCGGAAAAACTAGGTTTAGATGGTTAAATTTTTTTTTATACTCATTTTTATAATTCTTCAATCTTGTTCGAAACCAAAAACTGTTTTGATATGTGGAGATCATATTTGCGTGAATAAAAAAGAAGCAGAACAATATTTTGAAGAAAATCTTTCCTTAGAAGTAAAGATTGTAAATAATAATAAAAAAGAAAGCTTTGACTTGGTTGAATTGAATTTAAAAGATAATCAAAAAAATAGAAAAATCAGTGTAGTGAAAAAAGAAAAAACTAATAAGAAAATAAAAGCTCTTACTGAAAAGGAGATCAAAAAAATAAAAAAAGATATTAAGAAAAAGAAAACAAAAAAGAGAATTGTAAAAAAGAAACAAAATACAAAAGAGGAAAAATTGAAAGTTACAAAAAATAAAAAAATACCTAAAAAGAACAGAGATATCGTTAATAAAAATAATTCTACATTTGATGTTTGTACAATTCTTGAGAAATGTAGTATTGATGAAATATCTAAATATTTAATTAAACTTGGAAAGAAAAAAAATTTCCCAGATATAACATTAAGAGAATAAAATTATAAATGAAAAAATTGAATATAGCGATAATTGGTTTGGGAAATATAGGAAGTTATTTATATAAATATCTTAACCAAAATAAAAAAATAATATCTAAAAAAAATAATTGCATACCTAATATCACATATATTTCAGCTAAAAATAAGAATCGAAAAAGAAATTTTAAGATTAATAAGAAACTTTGGTTAAATAATTATTTAGACGCAACAAAGAACAAAAACGTTGATTTGATAGTTGAACTTATAGGTGGTGCCGAAGGTCCAGCAAAAAAATTGGTTTTTGAAGCACTGAAAAACAAAAAGCATGTTGTAACAGCTAATAAGGCTTTGATCGCTAAATATGGTGATCAATTATCTAAAATTGCTGAAAAAAATAAAGTGAATTTAGAATTTGAGGCGTCAGTTTGTGGTGGAGTACCAATTATAAGATCCTTGAAGGAAGGGTTGATAGCCAACAAAATGAATAAAGTTTTTGGAATATTTAATGGTACTTCAAATTATATACTATCTTCCATGGATAAGGAAAATAAATCTTTTAACGAAGTTTTAAAAAATGCTCAAAAATTAGGATATGCAGAATCAAATCCTACATCAGATCTAAGTGGAGATGATGTAGCATCAAAATTGAAAATCTTGTCATCCCTATGTTTTAATTCATTTTTGAATAAAAATATCCATGTTGAAGGAATTAAAGATATAGACAAGGATGATATAAATTACGCTAAGAGACTTGGTTATAAAATTAAATTGCTAGGCTATGCTGAACTTATAGGAAAAAATATCTATCAAAGAGTTCATCCTACATTAATAAGAAGCAGTTCTTATGTAGGAAGCATTGATGGGGTTTTAAATGCTGTTATCATAGACGGAAATCCGGTTGGTCAAAGTGTAATACAAGGCGAAGGAGCAGGTCCTGCAGCAACAACATCTGCATTAATTTCTGATATCTCATCTATTTTGAGAGGAAACATTAAATTTCCTTTTTCAATATCAAATAAAGAAAGAAAAAACTTAGATTTTAAAGACATATCAGAACGTTTTTTTTCTGCTTACTTTAGGTTTAATGTAACTGATAAACCTGGTGTTTTGTCAAATATCACTCAAATTTTTTCAAGAAATAAAGTTTCTATAAAAAGATTAGTTCAAGACCCGAATAAAAATAAGAGCTCATCATCGATTATAATTATAACTCATCCCTCAAAAGATAAATCACTTAATAAAATTATTAAGACCATTAATAAAAGATCTTATGTAAAAAAAAGATCTAAATTGATAAGAATAGACGACGAATAAATGTCAATAGATCAAAAATTTTTAAATCTATTTATTAAAGCCACCGAAAAAGCAGCAATTGGTGCCTCAAAGTTTATAGGTAAAAATGATAAAATTGCCGCTGATAAAGGCGCCGTTGATCCAATGAGAAGAGAGTTAAACAAAATTAATATGGAAGGAACAATAGTAATTGGGGAAGGGGAAATGGATGAGGCTCCCATGTTGTACATTGGCGAAAGATTAGGAACGTTAAATGGACCTAAATTTGACATAGCAGTGGATCCATTAGAGGGAACAAAATTCACAGCAAACAATCAACCAAACGCTTTCTCTGTTATAGCAGTCGCAAAAAAAGGTGATTTATTATCAGCTCCTGACACTTACATGGAAAAAATAGCAATTGGATCAGATTTACCTAAAAATTTAATAGATATTGATAATGGAGTAGAAAAAAATATTCGAATGCTAGCTGAAGCAAAAAAGAAAAAAGTTTCAGAAATTAACGCATGTGTAATGAAAAGACCAAGACATGATGAAATCGTTGATGTAATGAACAAGCTAGGAGTAACTATAAATTTTATAACAGATGGTGATATAGCTGGTGTTTTGAGTGTAATAGGAGAGAAACCAAAAAATGATATTTACTATAGTACAGGTGGAGGCCCAGAAGGAGTTTTAGCAGCATCAGCGCTATCTTGTTTTGGTGGTCAAATCCAAGGTCGTTTAGTTTTAAATGAAGAAGAAAAAATTAGAGCAAAAAAACTTGGGATATCTGATTTTAAAAAGAAATACAATATCGAAGATATGGTAAAAGGAGATGTTATATTTTGCGCGACAGGTGTAACAGATGGAGATTTAACTAAGGGAGTAAAGGACCTCGGAAATGAATTTGAGGTTACAACTTTTGCATTGCATAAAAGTAAGAAGATTAATAAAATAATTAGAAATATATACAATAAATGATTTCAAATTCAGTAAGTAACAAAAACTGGATTTTTAAAAAATACAACGAGCAAGATGTTATATTTTACAAAGAAAATTATTCATTAGATGAATTAACATCAAAACTTTTATCAATTAGAAATATTAAAAAAGAAGACGTTCAAACTTTTTTAAACCCGTCTATAAAGAATTTCTTGCCTAATCCTGAGATTTTAAAGGATATGCAAAAATCAGCAAAAAGAACAATACGAGCGATTTCTCAAAAGCATAAAATTGGCATTTTTGGTGATTATGATGTTGATGGGGCTTCAGCAACAGCATTACTTGCAAATTTTTTTAATTCAATAAATGTTCCTTACGAAATTTATATACCAGATAGAAAAAAAGAAGGCTATGGACCTTCTGCTGAGTCTTTTAAAAAATTAATAGATAATGGTACTAAATTGATTTTCACTGTTGATTGCGGAACACTATCATTCGATGCTATAAATTACGCATCTAATAACAACATTGATGTAATTGTTCTTGATCACCATCAATCAGAAATAAATTTGCCTAAAGCCCACTCTATAGTAAATCCAAATAGGTTAGATGATAAATCTGATTTAAAATACTTATGCGCTGCTGGAGTTACATTTATGTTTTTAATTTCCTTAAATAAAGAACTTAGATCAACTGATTGGTTTATCAAAACAAAAATTACAGAGCCAAATTTGCTTGAATACTTAGATTTAGTAGCTCTAGGAACAGTTTGTGACGTTGTTCCCTTAGTTGGTCTAAATAGAGCAATTGTCTCACAAGGATTAAAAATTTTAAAATCAAAAAAAAATCTTGGATTAAAAACATTATTTGATATTTGTGATATCCAAACCAAACCAAATGTTTATCATATTGGGTATCAACTAGGCCCAAGAATTAATGCTGGAGGTAGAGTAGGAAAGTCTTCTCATGGAGCAAATTTATTAATTAGTAATAATCCTAAAGATGTTTTCAAAATTGCAACCGAGTTAGATCATTTTAATAAAGAGAGGCAAATTTTAGAAAAAGACCTAATGGACAAAATTTTAAAGAATTTAGAAAATAAAACACATGAATCAGTAATGGTTATATTTGGAAAAAATTGGCATGAGGGTGTGATTGGAATAGTTGCATCTAGAATTAAAGATAAATTCAATAAACCAGTAATAATTATATCAATAGACGATAATGGCATAGGAAAAGCATCAGCTAGATCTATTGTAGGTTTTGATATTGGCTCAGTAATTATTGCCGCTGTTCAAGAAAAAATCTTAATTAAAGGTGGGGGACATAAAATGGCTGGAGGATTTACAATTAAAAATGAAAATGTTGAAAAATTTAAAAAATTTATCTTAAGAAAATTTGAAAGATTAAGTAATAGCAAAATAAATATAAAACCTTTATATTTAGACAGTATAATAGCCCCGACTGCATTAAATCTTCAATTTTATAATAAGGTTAACTCACTTGCACCTTTCGGTTCAGGAAACCCAGAGCCAAAGTTTGTTTTAGAAAATATGAAATCTATAAATAATAAAATTATAAAGGATAAACATATAAAATCAGTTTTAGTTGGATTGGATGGATCTAGTGTCAAATCTATAGCATTTAACTGTGTCGAAAATGAAATTGGAGCTTATTTGCTTAAAAAAGATAAAAAATTATTTAATATTGCTGGTAAATTATCCTTAAATGAGTGGCAGGGGCAATCAAATGTGGAGTTTATTATCGATGATATTTCTGTTAATAAGACAATCAAAAAAACGGTCCCATCGTCTATCGGTTAGGACAGTTGGTTTTCATCCAACAAAGAGGGGTTCGATTCCCCTTGGGACCGCCAAAAAAAATGCATAAAGTAGCAATTATAGAAAAAATTCACCAAGACGGAATAAATTTATTAAAAAATAATCCAGCATTTGAATTTGAAATAATCGAAGATGCTTCTGAAGAAAATTTAATAAAAGTATTACCTAATTTTGATGCTTGTACACTTAGAGTTTCAAAATTAAATGAAAAAATTCTATCTAAATGTAAAAATTTAAAGGTTATATCTAGACATGGTGTTGGATATGATAATGTCGATTTAAATTATATTAAAAAAAATAAAATAACTTTATTAATAACTGCTACCGCGAATGCAGTAGCTGTAGCAGAGCATGTAATTTACATGATGCTATCTATATCTAAAGGCATTAATCAATACGACCAAGAAGTTAGAATAGGAAATTTTAAAAAAAGCGCGTCTACTATTACAACTTTAGAACTTTTTAACAAAGAGATTTTAATAGTTGGTTTCGGTAGGATAGGGCAAAGTTTAATTAAAAGATGCAAAGGTTTTGAAATGAAAGTAAAAGTATTTGACCCTTTTGTTAAAAAAGAGACCATTGAGAAATTAGGAGGGATAAAAATTGAAAATCTCGATGATGGATTAAAAATTTGTGATTATGTTTCTTTACATGTTCCCTTAAATGAAAAAACTAAAAATTTAATTGATTATTCAAAACTTAAGAATATGAAAAGAGAAGTAATTGTAATAAATACTGCAAGAGGTGGAATTATCAACGAAAGCGATTTAGATAAGGCATTGAGAGAGAATATAATTTTTGGAGCAGGATTAGATGTTTTTGAAAATGAGCCTATAGATAAAAATAATCCTCTGCTATCAAATAAAAAAGTTTTATTAAGTCCACATTCAGCAACATTTACGAATGAATGTAAATCTAGAATGTCCTTAGAAACTACTAAAAATATTATTGATTTTTTTAAAAATAAGATTGATAAATCTATGATTGTAAAATTATGATAGACATAAATAGGAAATTAAAAAATTTTGGTCCATTGGAAGTTTTAGTATTAAGTTCTATTACATATGTAGTTGCAATGTTATTATGGACAGCTTCAACAAGATCAGAAGTTTTACAAAAAGCAAACGATATAAAATCAAATCATAAGTCTGTGGTTGATTTCATTAATGATGAGGTAAATAGTTGCAGCTCAAATGAAGAGGGCTCAACGTCTTGGGGTGAAAAATGCAATTCTGTTTGGAGTTCAGATAAAATTGTAAATTATGTGTTAAATAATATTGATCTAAAAAATCCATATTCAATTAAAAAACCGTTAATACAAACCTCTCAAGATCCCAGAATTCAGGCAGAAGGTAAAGCGGGTCAATCTACAGATAAAGGTATAATTTTTGTTTCTTCAAATAACTTTGAGTCAGAGGCAGGCTCAGAATGGGTAGTTGGTACTTGTATAAAGTCACCTTGCGTAGCTGCAGGTAATAATGAACTAGTCTCTGTTTACCGTTAATTAATAATTTCAAAACCACATTGTTTTGCAGTTTTACTTAAATAATTGAAACCAATTTTTGCATATTCAAATGGATTTGCTTTAGCAGGGTCTTGTTCTGCTTCTACCACAAGCCATCCTGAATAATTTTTTTTCTTCAAAGTATTTAAGAAAGGAACGTAGTCAATACATCCATCACCTGGCACAGTAAATGCCCCATCTAAAAATGCTTGTCTAAATGTTGCATCATTTCTCAGTGATTTTTCTAAAATATCTTTTCTAATGTCTTTGCAATGAATGTGAATTATTCGTTCGTAAAAATTTTCAACTAATTTAATAGAGTCACCTTGAGCAAACAACATATGACCGGTATCTACTAATAATTTCACTGTATCCTTTGTATTTTCTATAAGTCTAAAAGTATCTTCCTCAGTTTCTATTATAGTTCCCATGTGATGATGATAAGCTAATGGCATATTTTCATCTATCATCATTTTACTAATTTCATTTATTGAATAAATAAATCTATTCCAATCATCCTTATCTAATTTAGGCCTTTTTGATAACGGTGTTATTGGATCTCCTTGAACTGAGTCTGTAACCTCAGCAAAAACCATGCAAGGTGCTTTACAATCTTTGAATAATTTAAGTTGTTTTTGCATAAGTTTAAATTCTTCTTTGGGTGATCTTTTTAATAGTTGAGCCCCATACCAACCTGAACATAATTTAAGGTTCTCTTTTTGAAGTTTAGGAATAAGTTCTTTCGAATTCATAGGAAATTTTCCGCCAGATTCAATTCCAGTGAAACCTGCTTTACTTGCCTCTTTTAAACATTGTTCTAATGGAGTTTTTCCACCTAATTCAGGCATATCATCGTTACTCCATGCAATGGGTGCTATTCCTAATCTTATCGACATAGTTTTAAGAAAGTAATAATATTTTATATTATAAATAATTAACTTACAAAAGAATTTATGATCAATGTAGCACTTTTGGGTTTTGGTAGAATTGGGCAAATGCATGCTCAAAATATATATCTAAATAAAACGCTTAATTTGTTATATGTATTCGAAAAGATTGATAAACTTAGAAAAAAAGCTAAAAATCTTTACAATTGTAAAATTGAAAAAAATTACAGAAAAATATTTTCAGATGAAAAAGTAGATATTATTTTTATTTCAAGCCCCACAAATACTCATATCAGATTTATCGAAGAGGGCATTAAATACAATAAAACTATTTTTTGTGAAAAACCTTTAGACTTAAATATTAATAAAATTGTTAAAACTTTCAAAAAAGTTAAGAAAAATAATTCGAAGATACAGATGGGGTTTAATCGAAGATTTGATCCTAGCCACCACTCAATTAAAAAAGATTTAGAAAAAGGTAAAATAGGAAGATTGGAAAAAATAATAATCACAAGTAGAGATCCAGCACCTCCTTCAAAAACTTATCTTAGATCTTCTGGAGGTATTTTCAGAGACATGATGATTCATGATTTTGATTTATGTAGGTATTATTTAAATAATGATGAAATTTCCGAAATAAGTTCATTTGTAAGCTCATTTGAGAATTTTTACAAAAAAATCAAAGATCATGAATTAGCTACTGTTACTATGAAATCAAAAAAAGGTGTTATATGTGTAATCACAAATTCTAGACATTGTTCTTTTGGATACGATCAAAGAGTTGAATTATTTGGAAAAAAAGGAATGCTTTTATCAGGCAATCAAAAGAGCACGGCTACAGAGATATTTAATTCAAGTCAATCCCATTCACAAAAACCCTTTTTAAATTTTTTTATTGAGCGATACAAAGAAGCTTATAATTTACAATTGAATGAATTGATCTCTCTTCATAAAAATAAAATAAAACCTAGATCAACTTTCAAAGATGGTTATTTAGCTTTAAAAATTGCTAATGCTGCATATCAATCTCTAAAGCAAAAAAAGGTAGTAAAATTAAAGTAACTATAACTACCTCTAGTTGTATGTATTTTTTTTCCTTTTGTATTTTAACAAATTTTTTGTTTAAATTGCCCAAATTTAATAAACAAATGAGGGAAATAATCATGAAAAAAGTATACTTAACAATTGCTGCTCTGATGAGCTGGGCAATGATGTCAGTAGCTGCTCTAGCAGTAGATATTATTGTTGTGTCTCATGGACAAGCAAATGACCCTTTCTGGTCTGTTGCAAAAAATGGAGTTGATAAAGCTTGTAAAGATATGAAAGTATCTTGCAAATACACTGCTCCAGCAACATTTGACATGGTAGAGATGGCAAAACTTATTGACAACGCTGTTTCTCAAAAGCCAAAAGGTATTGTAATAACTCTTCCAGATGCTGCCGCTTTAGGCAAATCTGTTAAAGCTGCAATATCTGCAGGTATCCCAGTAATCTCTATGAACTCAGGTTCAGACGACTACATGAAACTAGGTATTAGTGCTCACGTAGGTCAAACAGAGTTTGAAGCTGGCGTAGGTGGTGGACAAAAAATGAAAGCTGCTGGTGGTAAAAAAGCACTATGTGTTAACCACGAAGTAGGTAACGTCGCTTTAGATAGAAGATGTGCTGGTTTCAAAAAAGGCTTTGGTGGATCTGTAGACATATTAGGTACATCAAATGACCCGACTGAAATTCAAAAAGCTGTAGCTGCTAAATTAGGTGGAGGATATGACACTATTCTTACTTTAGGAGCTGGTCTTGCGGGAGAAGCTGCTCTAAAAGCATTAGAGTCTGCTGGTAAAGTTGGAAGCGTTAAACTTGGTACATTTGATATGTCGCCAGGTATGCTAAAAGCTGCTGCTGCTGGAAAAGTTGAGTTCTTAATTGACCAACAACAGTATCTACAAGGTTATTTACCTATAGCTATCTTTTCTCAATATATGAGATATGGAACAATGCCAGCTGGTGTTGTTATGACAGGACCTGGTTTTGTTACTCCTAACAATGCGAAGGACGTAATAAAATGGGCTGCTCAAGGCTATAGATAAGAAAAATATTTAAAAGGCCTAGTGATTGTTCACTAGGCCTTTTTTTTTAAGTTTTTTTTATATGTCAACAAAGTCTAAAAGTATTGAAACAAAAACTGATTTCAATCAGGATGAAAGACTCAAAAAAGTTTCCAAATTAAGATTATTATTAAATAGACCCGAACTTGGCGCTCTAGGTGGAGCAATTCTAGTTTTCATATTCTTTGGTATCGTTGCTGGAGATACGGGGATGTTTAGTGCTTACGGAGTTTTAAATTTCTTAGATGTTTCTGCAAATCTTGGAATAATAGCTATTGCAGCAGCAATGTTAATGATAGGTGGAGAATTTGATCTATCAATTGGATCTATGATAGGGTTTGCAGGCATTTGTATAGCTATTCCAGCAATTTATTGGGGATGGCCATTATGGATGAGTATAATTTTTGCATTTTCAATGGCAGTCCTTGTTGGATATTTTAACGGAATATTAGTGGTAAGAACAGGTCTACCATCATTTATTGTTACTCTTGCGATGCTTTTTATTTTAAGAGGAGCAACTTTAGCTATAACAAGATTGATTACTGGTAGAACTCAAGTTCCAGGGCTAAGAGTCTTAATTGAGGATGATCCATTAGCATGGATATTTGCTACTGATACTTTTAAATGGGTTTTTACTTGGTTAGGTTCAATGAATCTTATTGCATTAAGAACTGATGGAACTCCACTCGCCACAGGAATACCTCCGTCTGTAATATGGTTCATAGCATTAGCAATTATTACAACATGGATACTAATGAAAACAAGATATGGAAATTGGATATTTGCATCAGGAGGGGATAAAAATGGTGCTAACAATGTTGGAGTACCAGTCGGCAGAGTAAAAATAAGTTTATTTATAGGTACTGCAGTAGCAGCAACTATTTTTGCTACTATCCAAGTTTTAGACGCTGGTTCAGCAGATACAATGCGTGGAACTTTAAAAGAATTAGAAGCTATTGCAGCCGCAGTTGTTGGAGGCTGTTTATTAACTGGTGGTTATGGTTCAGCAAT
>CACEAQ010000018.1 GCA_902557605.1 uncultured Pelagibacteraceae bacterium
TTCCTGCTGGCACCAATCTTCCCACAATAACATTTTCCTTTAAACCCTCAAGAGTATCAGTTTTTCCTTTGATAGACGCATCAGTTAAAACTCTTGTTGTTTCTTGAAAAGAAGCTGCTGAAATAAATGAATTTGTTTGTAGAGATGCTTTCGTAATTCCTAACAAAACTCTTTCAAAAGATGCGGTTTTCTTTTTGTCTTTTCTAAGAGAGTCATTGATCTTATTAATCTCCAAAAGATCTATGACTTCCCCAGTCAGAAGCTCAGACTCTCCTGGATCTTTTACTTCAACTCTTTTTAACATTTGTCTTACAATAGTTTCTATATGTTTATCGTTAATCACAACACCTTGAAGTCTATAAACTTCTTGTACTTCACTTACAAAATATTCAGTTAATTTTTCTACACCTAAAATTCTTAAAATATCATGCGGAGCAGGGCTGCCATCTAGTAAATATTCTCCTTTTTTAATCTTTTCTCCCTGATTAAAATTCACATGTTTCCCTTTGGGAATTAGATAATTAGAGGTCTCGCCATTCTGAGATATAATTGAAACTTTCTGTTTACCTCTTACTTCTTTTCCAAATTCAATTACACCATCGTTCTCTGCTATAATTGCACTATCTTTTGGTCTTCTGGCCTCAAATAATTCTGCAACTCTAGGAAGTCCTCCAGTAATATCTTTTGTTTTAGATGTTTCCTTCGGCAACCTTGCTAATACGTCTCCTGCAGAAATTTTTTGGCCATCCTTAACAGATAAAATTGTATCAGGAACTAAATAATATCTTGCTTCATTACCATCAGCCTTTTTTATAATTTCTCCTTTTTCATTTCTTAATGTAATTCTTGGTTTTAATTCTGAATTTTTAGACGAAGACTTCCAATCTGTTACAGACTTAGAAGATAATCCGGTTGCATCATCTAAAGTTTCAGTTAACGAGCTCCCTTCCGTTAAATCCATATAATTTGCAATCCCACTAGTTTCTGCAATAACAGGAAGTGTGTATGGATCCCACTCAGCTATTTTTTTTCCTTTTTGAATTAATTCACCATCTTTAAAAAAAAGTTTAGATCCATAATTAACTTTATAAATAGCAAGTTGTCTTCCATTTTCATCTTCGATACTTAATTGGGTGTTTCTACCCATAACAATAATATTTTTCTTTGAGTCGACAATTAAATTCTTATTTATAATTTTGAGCTTACCATTTGTCTGTGAAATAATTTGTGATTCTTCTTTAATTTGAGCAGTGCCTCCAACGTGGAAGGTTCTCATTGTCAACTGAGTGCCTGGTTCACCTATTGATTGGGCTGCAATCATTCCAACTGCTTCACCAACACTAACAAGCTTACCTCTGGCTAAATCTCTTCCATAACTCATTGCACAAACACCTCTAGTAGAACCACAAGTAATTACTGAATAAACATTTACTGATTTAACTCCAGCAGCATCAATTTTTTCACAATCATTTTCATCTATTAATTTTTCCTTTTTAATAATAACTTCACCAGTCACTGGATTTTTAATATTTTCAGCTATAACTCTACCCAGAACCCGTTCAGATAAACTCACTAAAATATTTCCACCTTCAATAATTTCAGAAATAGTCACTGAAGATTTTGTTTTGCAATCGCACTCTTTTTTAGTAATTTGAACATCTTGTGCAACATCACATAGCCTTCTAGTTAAATAACCTGAATTAGCTGTTTTTAAAGCGGTATCTGCTAAACCTTTTCTAGCACCATGTGTAGAGTTGAAATATTCTAAGACTGATAATCCCTCTTTAAAGTTAGAAATAATAGGTGTTTCAATAATTTCTCCAGATGGTTTTGCTATCAATCCTCTCATACCTGCTAACTGTTTCATTTGAGCTTGAGATCCTCTAGCGCCAGAGTCGGCCATCATATAAACAGAATTAGTTTCAATTCGTCCATCATCATAGACTTTTTCAGCTGAAGATATTTCTTTCATCATCTCATTAGCTACTGTATCAGTGCATTTTGACCACACATCAACAACTTTATTATATTTTTCACCTCTTGTAATAAGTCCCTCTGAGTATTGACTCTCATACTCCTCAATTTGCTTTTTTGTCTTATTTATTAAATCCTCTTTATTTTTTGGTATAAGCAAATCATCCTTGCCAAATGAAATTCCTGCTTTGAAAGCGTGTTTAAATCCCAAGGTTTTAATCCTATCGCAAAAAATTACAGTTTCTTTTTGACCGCAATATCTGAAAATTGTGTCAATAACTTCAGATACGTTTTTTTTTGTTAAAAGTTTATTTATTAGACTGAATTTAATATTATGGTTTTTGGGTAATACATTAGCTAACAAAAATCTACCAGCAGTGCTCGTGTATTTTTCTTTTATCTCTTTACCTTCTTTATCAATTGTAGAAAATGTGGAGATTATCTTAGTATGAAGACTAATAGACTTATTTTCAAGCGCTTGTTCAATTTCTTCAAGGCTTGAAAAAATACCTTGGGGTTTAGTTTCAGATTTATCATTAGATTGTGATAAATAATATATGCCCAAAACAATATCTTGACTTGGAACAATTATTGGTTTTCCATTGGAAGGACTTAGAATATTATTTGTAGACATCATTAGCACTCTCGCTTCAAGCTGTGCTTCTAAACTTAAAGGGATATGAACTGCCATTTGATCTCCATCGAAATCTGCATTGAATGCAGCACATACGAGCGGATGAAGCTCAATAGCATTACCCTCAATTAGTTTTGCTTCAAAAGCTTGGACACCTAATCTGTGTAATGTTGGAGCTCTGTTAAGTAAAATGGGATGTTCTCTAATAATATGTTCTAAGGAATCCCATACTTCACTTTTTTCTTTTTCAACTAGTCTCTTTGCTTGTTTAATTGTAGTGGCTAATCCCAATTTATCTAGTCTCGCATAAAGAAATGGCTTGAATAACTCTAGAGCCATTTTCTTAGGCAATCCACACTGGTGTAATTTTAGTTCTGGACCAACAACAATTACAGATCTACCTGAATAATCTACTCTTTTACCTAAAAGATTTTGTCTAAACCTACCTTGTTTACCTTTGAGCATTTCAGCAAGAGATTTTAAAGGTCTTTTTCCTGTTCCTGTTATAACTCTTCCTCTTCTGCCATTGTCAAACAGTGCATCGACTGACTCTTGCAGCATTCTTTTTTCGTTTCTTACAATTATATCCGGGGCTTTTAAATCTAATAACCTTTTTAAACGATTATTTCTATTTATAACTCTTCGATATAAATCATTTAAATCAGAAGTAGCAAATCTACCACCATCGAGGGGAACTAATGGTCTTAGCTCTGGTGGTATAACTGGCACTGAGGTTAAAATCATCCATTCAGGTTTATTTCCTGAAGCAATAAAAGACTCGATTAATTTAAGTCTTTTAATTGTTCTTTCCTCTGTAACTTTTGATTTAATATCTTTTAAAGCCTCTCTTAATTTTTTTTGTTCTTTTTTAAGATCCAAATTTACTAAAATTTCTCTTACTGCTTCTGCTCCTATTCCTGCAGTGAATGCATCTTCACCGAATTCTTCTTGCGCTTTAAGAAGGGCCTCCTCTGAAATCAACTGTCCTTTCTTTAAATTAGTTAAACCTGGTTCAACTACTATGAAACTTTCAAAATAAAGAACTTTTTCAACTTCTTTTAACTTCATATCAATTGCCAAAGAAATTCTACTAGGTAATGATTTTAGAAACCAAATATGTGCAACGGGACAAGCAAGATCAATGTGGCCCATTCTTTCTCTTCTTACATTAGACTTAGTTACTTCAACTCCACATTTTTCACAAATTATCCCTCTGAACTTCATTCTTTTGTATTTACCGCAGAGACATTCATAATCTTTAACCGGGCCAAATATCCTTGAACAAAATAATCCATCTTTTTCTGGTCTGAAAGTTCTGTAATTAATAGTTTCTGGTTTTTTAATTTCACCATAAGACCATGATTTTATTTTTTCAGGACTTGCTAAAGTTATCTTTATGCTATCGAAACTATTTTCATTTAAAACATTTTGATTATCAAAGTTTTTTGTTAAATTTTTTTCCATTATTTAATTAAGTTCAATGTTAAGACCAAGTGCTCTTATCTCTTTTATTAGAACGTTAAAAGACTCCGGAACTCCAGACTCAAAATTATTGTTTCCTTTTACAATTGTTTCATATACCTTGGTTCTTCCTGCAACGTCATCAGATTTTACAGTTAAAATTTCTTGTAAGGTATACGAAGCTCCGTAAGCCTCTAGCGCCCAAACTTCCATTTCCCCAAATCTTTGTCCACCTAGTTGAGCTTTACCTCCCAATGGCTGCTGTGTAACTAAACTGTATGGTCCTGTAGATCTAGCATGAATCTTATCTTCGACAAGGTGATTTAGTTTTAACATGTATATAATACCAACAGTTACAGGCCTATCAAATCTTTCTCCAGTTTGACCATTCCATAAATGAGTCTGGCCTGAATTGGGTAAATTTGCTAAATCTAACATTTCAGTGATATCACTGGTGCTTGCGCCATCGAAAACTGGTGTAGCTATTGGAACACCATTGGAAATATTTTGTGTTAATTCTGCAATTTCCTTATTTGATAATTTTGAAATAACTTCATCATAATACTTATTTCCGTAAATAACTTTAAGCTTTTCTTTAACCTTGTTAATTTCTTTTTCAAAATTTTTTAAATACTGCCTAACTTGATCACCAAGTTCTGAACATGACCAACCCAAATGAGTTTCTAATATCTGACCTACATTCATTCTACTTGGAACTCCTAGTGGATTTAAAACTATATCGACTGGTTTGCCATTTTCCATATATGGCATGTCCTCAACTGGAACTATTTTACTAACTACACCTTTATTACCGTGTCTTCCTGCCATTTTATCTCCCGGCATCAACCTTCTTTTTACAGCTACAAATACTTTAACAACTTTCATCACAGTAGGAAGTAAGTCGTCACCCTGTTGTATTTTTGTAACTTTGTCTTCAAATCTAAGCTTTATATCTTTTGACGCATTATCAAATTGATTTTTTAATTTTTCAAGATTATTGGTTACTGCTTGATCTTGTAAAGAAATCTTCCATAAGTCTGTCAATGATAAAGTTTCAAAATCGTTTTTATTGAGCGTTGTTCCAGATTTAAGTTCTTTGAATTGTTTGTTGATACTTTTTCCGTTTAAAAGATCAATCGCTCTAAGTTTTATATTCCTATTTAAGATTTCTTCCTCAACTTTTTTATCTTCTTGTACAGACTCTATTTCAGCTCTTTCTATGGCTATAGATCTCTCATCTTTTTCTATCCCATGACGATTAAATACTCTTACATCGATTACAACTCCTGTGCTTCCAGATGGCAGCTTAAGAGATGAGTCTCTTACATCAGTAGCTTTTTCACCAAAAATAGATCTTAATAATTTTTCCTCTGGACTTGAGGATGTCTCACTTTTCGGAGTTACTTTTCCAACTAAAATATCTCCGGGTTTTACTTCTGCACCTACATAAACTATTCCAGACTCATCTAAATTTCTTAAACTTTCCTCACTTACATTTGGAATATCTCTTGTAATTTCTTCAGCACCAAGTTTTGTATCTCTAGCCATCGACTCATATTCCTCTATATGAACAGAGGTAAATACATCATCTGTTACACATCTTTCAGAAATTAAAATTGAGTCCTCAAAATTGTATCCTTGCCAAGGCATAAAAGCTACGGTAACGTTTTTTCCTAAGGCTAACTCACCCAACTTTGTGGCTGGACCATCTGCAATTATGTCTCCTTTTTTTATCTTATCTCCAACTTTAACCAAAGGTTTTTGGTTAATGCATGTATTTTGGTTTGATCTCTGAAATTTAGATAAGTTATAAATATCTACAGCAGATTGAGATAGATCAGTAACCTCATTTGATTTAACTACTATTCTTTTTCCGTCAATCTTGTCTACAATCCCATTTCTTTTTGCTACTATTGTAACTCCAGAGTCTAATGCAACATCTGACTCAATTCCTGTGCCAACCAAAGGCGCCTCCGGTTTCAAAAGAGGCACAGCTTGCCTCATCATATTTGATCCCATCAATGCTCTATTTGCATCGTCATTTTCTAAAAATGGAATAAGAGCAGCTGCTACCGACACTAGTTGTTTTGGTGAAACATCTATATAATCGATATTATCCCTATTGGATAATTCAAAATTAAGATTTTTTCTACAAGCTACTAGCTCCTCATAAAATGAACCATCTGTATTAAGTTTTGAATTAGCTTGTGCAATTGTATATTTCTCCTCCTCTATAGCAGATAAATATTTTATTTCTGAAGTCACTTTTCCATTTACAACTTTTTTATAAGGGCTTTCTATGTAACCAAATTTATTTACTCTACAGTAAGTTGCTAAACTATTTATTAAACCAATGTTAGGTCCTTCCGGAGTCTCTATTGGACATATTCTTCCATAATGGGTAGGATGAACATCTCTTACTTCAAAACCTGCGCGTTCTCTAGTTAACCCTCCAGGGCCTAATGCTGAAACTCTTCTTTTATGAGTAATCTCAGATAAAGGATTAGTTTGATCCATAAACTGAGACAATTGTGATGTGGCAAAAAAATCTTTAAGTGATGTTGTGATAGGCTTGGCGTTGACTAAGTCTTGTGGCATTGCTGACTCGATTTCCAAAAAAGTGGACATTTTTTCTTTTACAGTCCTCTCCATTCTAAGTAGTCCAATTCTAAAAACATTTTCTACCAACTCACCGACAGATCTTACTCTTCTATTGCCCAAGTGGTCGATATCATCTACATCTCCTTTTCCATCTCTTAGATCTAACATAAATTTTATTATTGCAACTATATCATTAGACTCTAAAGTTGTTTTCTTAGAACTAGTATTTAAGTTTAGTTTTGAATTTAATTTTACTCTACCTACTTCAGATAGGTCGTATCTCTCTTTTTTAAAGTAAAGATTATTAAAAATCTCCTCTGCTATCTCTACAGAAGGTGCTTCTCCAGGTCTTAAAACTTTATAAATTTCATTTAAAGCATCATTCTTATTTAAATTTTTATCTGACTTTAGAGTTTCTAAAATATATGGTCCTTTATTTATTGGATCAATATTCACTAAGTATATTTCTTTTTCTCCTTGAGAAATAATCTTATCAAGTTGTTCTTCAGTAATATCAAAACCCGCTCCAACTAAGATTTGGTTATTTTTATCTTTAATATCTTTAGCCAAATAATTGCCAACTATTTGAGTATTAGGTATTGAAATTGTTTTTAAGCCTTTTTCTGATAGTTTTTTTGCTATTATTAAATTTAATTTCTCACCTTTTGCCAATATTTTTTTTCCGTTGCTGCCATCGATCAAGTCAAATGAAAGTTTTATTGGTCTTTTATAGTTCTCTGGCTGAAAATTTGTAATCCAACTTTTTGTTTCGGCATTATAAGTATATTTATCTTTTGTATAAAAAGTATCGATTATTTTATCTTTATTAAAGCTTAAAGCAAATAATATAGTTGTGATTGGTAATTTCTTTTTTCTATCAATTCTAAAATAAAGAATATCTTTTGGATCAAATTCAAAATCTAGCCATGATCCTCTCCCGGGTATTATTCTGCAATTAAATAATAATTTTCCACTAGCATGAGTTTTCCCTTTGTCGTGATCAAAAAAAACTCCAGGACTTCTGTGCATTTGATTTACGACTACTCTTTCAACACCGTTAGTAATAAAAGTTGCGCTTGGGGTCATTAAAGGAAGGTCGCCAATAAAAACTTCCTGTTCTTTTGCTGAAAGAATTTGTTTTGTATTTTTTTCGCTGTCTATGTCATAAACTACTAATCTCAAATTAGCTTTTAATGCTGCAGAGTAAGATAAGCTCCTTTGTTTGCACTCAATGACATCAAATTTAGGTTTTTCTAATTTGTACGAAATATATTCTAATGTAGATTTATCATTTCCATCTTCTATAGGAAAAATACTTTTAAAAACTTTATTTAAACCTTTTGAAAGTTCAGCAAGCTGCTCGTTTAAAGATTTTGACTCTAAAAACTCATTATATGAATTTTTTTGAACCTCAATTAGATTGGGTATTGATAAACCCTCATTAAGTTTGCCAAAATTTTTTCTTATATTTTTCTTTTGAGTAAAAGATAATTGCATCAAATATTAAGAATTTATTGCAAGTTTCGCTTACAATAAAATTCTGCTTTAAATTTTGTTTACTTTAATTCTACTTTAGCTCCAGCTGCTTCAAGTTTTTTCTTAAATTCTTCAGCATCTTTTTTAGCAACTCCACCTTTAATTTCTTTTGGAGCTGCTTCAACTAAATCTTTTGCTTCTTTTAAACCTAAACCAGTTATAGCTCTTACTTCTTTTATCACGTTAATTTTTTTATCACCTGCTGCTGCCAAAAAAAGTGAAAACTCAGACTTTTCCTCTCCCGCTGGCGCAGCCGCTCCACCAGCTGGTGCTGCTGCAACTGGGGCTGCTGCTGTTACTCCCCATTTTTCTTCAAGTTTCTTTGAAAGTTCAGCTGCTTCTACTACTGTTAGAGTAGAAAGCTCATCGATAATTTTATTTAAATCTGCCATTGTAAATCCTATGAATTAATTTTTAAACTCTTTGCGCGCGCTAAATTAGCAATTTTTGAGCCTGGTGCAAGTAAAATACTTACTAATTTTTGAGCAGGAGATGCTAAAATACCCACAATTTTAGCCCTTGCTTCCTCTAATGAAGGTAGTGTGGCTATTATAGACACCTCTTTTTCGTCTAAAACTTTGCCATCCATAAAACCTGCTATAATTTTCAACTTTTTATTACTTTTAGAAAATTTGGTCAAAATTTTTGCTGTTGAAATTGGATCTGATGAAATTGCTGCAGCAGTTGGTCCTGCAAAATATTTTTCTAAATCTTTCTTCGGAGTTTCTTTTAATGCTATTTTTGTGATTCTATTTTTAGTAATTTTAAATAATATTCCTTTTTCCCTAAGTTCTTTTCTTAGAGCATCTAGCTCATTTACATTTAACCCTTGATATTGAGCAATCATCACCGATTCATTATCAGTGAAGTTTTTTTTCATTTCCTCAACATAATTTTTTTTAGCTTCT
>CACEAQ010000019.1 GCA_902557605.1 uncultured Pelagibacteraceae bacterium
AAAATTTAATTGATATTAAAACACCTTCATTTATAAATGCTAAATTTTCACTTGATAAAAACAATACTTTAGTTGAGCTTAATAAGGGAATTAAAAAGATAGAACTTATCGAAAACATGTATGTTCAAGAACTCAATAAAGAATATGTTGATTTAAAAATTAAATATCTTGGAAAAATTAATAAAATTATTCAGCAATTAAGAGAAAATAATATTATTCTTAAACTTGTTGGCGATCAATGGATACTTAAAATTATTTCATGAGTCAATTAATCTTTAAATTCCCCTTTAAAACAAAATATTATGAACAAGATTTTTATGTATCCAGCAATAATTTTTCTGCATACAAATTAATTGAGAATTGGCCGAATTGGCCAAGTAGATGGCTTAACGTATATGGTGTTTCAGGATCAGGAAAAACTCATTTATCAAAAATTTTAGAAAAAAAAATCAAAAAAATTAACATTTTAGACGCAGATAAAATAGATAACAATTTTTCACCAAATTTTGATAATTGTGATTGTTTAATAATCGATAATTACAAAAATAACATCGAACAAAAATATCTTTATTCACTATTAAATAACTCAAAACAATTGGATAAATACATTTTGATAAATAGTTTAATTTCAATAAAAGAATTTGAATTTCAATTGACTGACTTAAAATCTAGAATTGATAGTTTCTTATTTATTGGAATAGATTTACCCACAGACGATTTATTGAAAGTAATAATTTCAAAATCCTTTTCTGATAAACAAGTAAAATTAGACCCTAAAGTAACTAATTTTATAATTAAAAATGTAGAGAGATCTTATGATAAAATGTTTGCATTCCTAAAAGATGTTGATGAATTATCATTATCATCTGGAAAATCTATTAATATTAATTTAATAAAAAAAGTATTAGAGAAAAATAATGAATAAATTTAGAACTCATAATTGTGGTGAATTGGGCTTAGAGGATATAAATAAAACTGTGACACTCTCAGGCTGGCTTCATAGAAAAAGAGATCACGGAAATTTGCTTTTTATCGATTTAAGAGATCATTATGGCATTACTCAGTGTGTTATAGAAAATGAAAATAAGAATTTTAACTTTTTAGATAAAGTAAAACCCGAGTCGGTGCTTAAGATTACAGGTAAAGTAATTCAGAGAAGCAAAGGAACAGAAAATACTGATTTAAAAACAGGAAAAATAGAAATCAGTATTCAAAGTTGTGAAAGCTTATCAAATTCAAATGAACTACCGATTCCTGTTTTTGGTGAGCAAGATTACCCTGAAGATATAAGATTGAAATATCGTTTTTTAGATTTAAGAAGAGATGAAATGCATCAAAATATTATTTTAAGATCAAAGGTTATTTCATATATTCGAACTGAGATGTTAAAATTAGGTTTTCTTGAATTTCAAACACCTATTTTAACTTCATCTAGTCCTGAGGGAGCTAGAGATTTTTTGGTTCCAAGCAGATTAAATCCAGGAAAATTTTACGCTTTACCTCAAGCTCCCCAACAATTTAAACAATTAATTATGGTTTCTGGTTTTGATAAATATTTTCAAATAGCTCCTTGCTTTAGAGATGAGGATGCGAGAGCTGATAGAAGTCCAGGCGAGTTTTATCAACTTGATTTAGAAATGTCGTTTGTAGAACAAGAGGATGTTTTTCAGGTAGTGGAAAAATTAATGGTAAGTTTGTTCAAAAAATTTTCCTCAAATACTATATTATCTGAAAATTTTCCAAGAATTTCTTACTCTGACTCTATGGAAAGGTACGGAACAGACAAACCAGATTTAAGAAACCCTTTAATTATTAATGATATTACAAATATTTTTAAAAGGGATGACGTAAAATTTGAAATATTTAAAAATTTAGTCAGCTCTGGAGCAGTTGTAAAGGTGATTAAAACTGAGAACACAAAAAATATGCCGAGAAGTTTTTTCGATAATATCGATAATTGGGCAAAAGATCAGGGAGCTTCAGGTTTAGCATACTTCACTTTAGAGGAGGATAAAAAGATTAAAGCAAAAGGACCAATTGGAAAGTTTTTTAGTGAAGAGTCTTTGAAAGAGCTTATTAAGATTTGTAACGCTAAAATTGGCGATAGTTTTTTCCTAGCTTGTGGAAAACTTAAAGAAATTCAAAAAATTTTATCTAATGCTAGAGAAAAAATTGCTAGAGATTTACAATTAATAAATGATGAAACATTCGCATTCTGCTGGATAGTAGACTATCCAATGTTTGAATTAGATGAAAAAACAAATAAAATTAAATTTAGCCATAACCCTTTCTCAATGCCCCAGGGTGATTTAAAAAAAATAGACTTTAGCAACCCGTTAGAAATTAAGGCTTATCAATACGATATAGTTTGTAATGGAGTGGAATTGTCTTCTGGAGCAATAAGGAATCATTTACCAGATCTAATGTATAAATTATTTTCTATCGCAGGATATAGCAAAAATCAAGTTGATGAAAAATTTAGTGGGATGATTAATGCTTTAAGTTACGGGGCGCCTCCTCACGGGGGCATAGCTCCTGGAGTAGATAGGATAGTAATGTTATTAGCTAATAAACAAAATATAAGAGAGGTAACTCTTTTTCCCATGAACCAGAATGCCCAAGATTTAATGATGCAGGCTCCATGTAATGTAAGTAACGAACAATTAAATGAACTTAAATTAAAACTTAATTTAAAGAAGAATTAATTTTTAGTTTTAAGGTTTATTCTTACGTCTGATAAATCAACTAATTTTTCCTCATAGTTGCTTCTAACAAAACCTTTTGATGTAATATTTTTTACGATTTTTAAAAATTTATCATCATTATTATCATTGTTCATACTTTTGTTAATTGCGATTGACGGTGTATGAGCTAGATCTTCTTTACCGAGATAAGAAATCGCTAATTCCCTAAAAACATAATCTAAAATAGAAGATGCGCTAATAATTCTATCATTGCCTATTACATTTCCTGAAGGCTCAAATTTAGTGTCAATAAAAGCATCAACGTATTCTTCAAGCGGAACACCGTATTGTAATCCTAATGAGATCGCTATAGCAAAGTTATTCATCATAGCTTTTACTAGCTCACCTTCTTTATTTGTATCGATAAATATTTCTCCAATTTTTCCATCATCATATTCTCCAGTATGTAAGTAAACTTTGTGATCTCCAATTTGTGCTTTTTGAATATATCCTTTTCTTCTATCTGGCATCTTAAATCTAGAATTGTTTTTTACTTTGGAAATCAAGGAGTTTTCCTTTTGAGAAATATTTTTATTTTTTAAAATTTTGTTAGCAACATCTTTATTATAATTCTTATCTATATTAATACTTTTATTATCCTTGTGTTCTCCAACTTTTTTAGTTTTTCTATTATTTAATTTGACGTCAATAACCTCTACCTGACCATCGGACCGATCATCTATTTTAGCCAGTTCTTTATCGTTTAAGTCTTCTAAGGCATGAACAGTCTTAAAAGTGCAGGTATAGTATGTCTCAACAATAAATTTTTTCATATACAATTGGAATCTATTCTTAGAAGATATATATTAAATTAATAAGTGTCTATTTTATTATAATACACTTATTAAGTGTGTGGATTTATAATTTTAATTTAAAATGAAAATATTTTTTACTTGGTGGACCAAACAAACTTTTGGAACTTTTTTGAAAACGTTGTTTACTGGAAAATATGTAGGAAAAGATAAATACGGAAATAAGTACTACAGAAATAAAAATGACGAAAGATGGGTAGTTTATTCAAATGAAATTGAGGCGACTAAAATAGTTTCAGATTGGTATTTGTGGATGCACCATACAATAGACAAGATTCCAGGTAAAGATTCTTTAGAAAAAAAATACACATGGCAAAAAGAACATAAAGAAAATAAAACTGGCACAAATGAAAGATTTAAACCTGTAAAAATAAAAAAAAACAGTGTTAAAACAAAATATGAATCCTGGAAATAAAAATTTTTATCTAATTTATTTATTTTTAATTTCATTAAACTCTTCAATTTATGCCGAAGAAAAAATAACTAGCACTCCATTAATAAATTTAAATGAGATAAAACCAAGTTTCGAGGAACCAGAAGTTAAAGAGGAAAATTTAAGTATAGAAAAAAAACTTAAAAGTAAACAATACAATTCAAAAACAAATAACCAATCACAAGCAATTCTTATAGGTCTCGATAAAATTACAGCTAAATCATCAAAAATTTTTATAAATATAAATGAAAAAAAAAATTTTGGACCACTCGAAATTAGAATACTCAAATGCGGAAAAGTAAAGATTAATAATAAAATCGATGATGTTGCTTATATGCAAGTTAAAGATCTTTCAAAAAATGAGAATAAACAGGTCTTTATCTTTAATGGTTGGACTTTTTCCTCAGATCCTAATCTCACTCCATTTGATCATGCAATATATGATTTACAGCTATTAAATTGTTATAATGCTTAATAGAATTTCTCTTTACTCAACCAATTAGTATCAAAATCAGAACTAATAAATTTTTTATGATTTAAAATTTTTTTATGTAAGTCTATTGTTGTTGTTATACCTTCTAATACAAATTCATCTAAAGACCTTAAAGTTCTTTGAATAGCTTCAGTTCTATTCCTCCCTTTGCATATAACTTTTGCTATGAGACTGTCATAATATGGGGTAACTTTACAACCTTGAAAGACTGAACCGTCTACTCTAGTTCTAAATCCAGAAGGTTGGTGACAAACACTTATAACACCTGGACTCGGTTGAAAATCTAATGCTGGGTTTTCTGCGTTTATTCTACATTCAATAGAGTGCCCTCTAGGATCTATATCTTTTTGTTTTAAAGCTGTATCACCAGTATAAGCAATCCAAATTTGTTCCTTGACGATATCTATTCCAGTCTGTACCTCTGTTACTGGATGCTCAACTTGAACTCTAGTATTCATTTCTAAAAAGTAAAATTTTCCATTTTCGAAAATAAATTCAACAGTCCCAGCACCTTCATAGTTTATTTGTTCAACCATTTTTACGGTTTTTTCTAAAAGATCTTTCCTTTGCTCTTCTGTAAGCACCGGGCTAGGCGTTTCCTCAATTAATTTTTGATGTCTTCTTTGAACAGAACAGTCTCTCTCACCTAGTTGCACCGTTCTATTTTTACCAGATATTATTTGAACTTCTATATGTCTTGGATGTTTAAAATATTTTTCAATATAAAGTTCATCATTATTGAAAAATTTCTTAGCCTCTGTTTTTGCTGTCAAAAATAAATTCTCTAACTTTTTTTCGTCATCAACTATTTTCATTCCTTTTCCACCTCCACCTCCAGCAGCTTTGATTAAAACTGGATAACCAATTTCTTTACATAAAGATCTTGCTTCTGATACAGTTTTTACTCCTCCTTCAGAACCTTCTATCACTGGCAAACCACATTTTTTTGCTATCTTTTTTGCTTGTATTTTGTCTCCCATTTTTGAAATTATATCAGCATTAGGTCCAATAAATTTTATTCCATGTTTATTTACTATTTCTGAAAATTTTGCATTTTCAGATAGAAATCCATATCCAGGATGAATTGCTTCTGCTCCAGTTAGATCTACAGCTGACATTATTGATGATATGTTTAAATAACTATTTTGAGGCTGATGTGAGCCGATACAAACACTTTCATCAGCAAGTCTGACATGCATTGAGTCCGAGTCTACATCTGAGTGCACAGCGACAGTGCCTATTCCCCATTCTTTGCATGCCCTAATTATTCTAACAGCTATTTCCCCTCTATTAGCTATTAAAACCTTTTTGAACATTATTTATTTAAGAAGAATTAAAGTTTGACCAAATTCAACAGGTTGCCCATCTTCAACTAAAACTTTTTTAACCTCACCATCAGTAGTTGAGGGAACATGATTCATTGTTTTCATTGCCTCTACAATCATCACGGTTTGACCTTTTTTGATTTTACTTCCCACCTCAACAAATTTTTTTGCTCCAGGTTCAGGCGCTAAATATGCTGTACCAATTATCGGTGATTTAATTCTTATTCCATCGCTGTCGTCAGAAGATTTTAAAACAGATTTATTTTGTGCAACTACAGCATTTCCTTTTACAGAGTCAATCGACTTTGATGCTTTAGAAACTTTTATTTTTGTTTGACCATCTTGATATTCAAGTTCAGTTAATGAAAATTCTTTTAGATTATCAACGAGTTCTTTAATAAGTTTTTTGTCAATTTTCATTTGTCTAAAAATTTGCTCATAGCTTTTATTGCCATTATATATCCTTCAGACCCAAATCCACATATTATTCCTTTCGCTAACTTACTAATTAACGATTTATGTCTGAATTCCTCTCTATTATAAATATTACTTATATGCAATTCAATAATTGGTATTTTAAGTACTTTAAGTGCATCATGTATTGCTACGGAGGTATGAGTATATCCACCGGCATTAATGATTAACCCCATTTGATTATTTCTAGATTCTTGAATTTTTTCCACAATCTCTCCCTCAATATTTGATTGAAACAAAGAAAGATCAATTTTCTTTTTAATAGCATAATCCATACATTGTTTTTCAATATCTTTTAGAGTTAGACTGCCGTATTGATTTTTCTCTCTCTCACCTAAAAGGTTGAGGTTTGGACCATTAAGAATTATAATTTTACTCATCAATATCTAATATTAACACTGATTAGCTGAATTATGGCAAAAATACAATTAAATGGAAAAAAAATATCAATTAAATCTAACTTTTCGATACTTGATTTACTTAAAAGATACAAACTAACAAATAAAAAGATAGCTATAGAACACAATGGAATTATCGTATCAAAACTAAACTACAAAAAAAAATATTTAAAAAATAATGACAAAGTGGAAATAGTACATTTTATAGGCGGTGGTTGATGAAAAAAGATATTTTAAAAGTAGCAAAGAAAGCTATTAAATCTAGATTAATTGTTGGAACTGGAAAATATAAAAACTTTTCTGAGACCGCCAAAGCTATTAAAGCATCTGGAGCTGATATGGTGACGGTCGCGGTTAGAAGAGTCAATATACTTGATAAAAAAAAACCTTTATTGACAGATTATTTAGATCCAAAAAAAATAATTTTATTACCTAATACTGCTGGATGTTTTAATTCCGACGAAGCACTAAGAACTTTGAGGTTAGCCAGAGAAATGGGTGGATGGAAACTAGTTAAATTAGAAGTTTTAGGTGATAAAAAAACTTTATATCCAAATATGATAGAAACAATTAAATCAACAAAAACACTTGTCAAAGAAGGTTTTAAAGTAATGGTTTATTGTACTGATGACCCTCTGCTAGCTAAACAATTAGAGGATAGTGGTGCCTCAGCTATTATGCCTTTAGCTTCACCTATTGGCTCAGGTTTAGGAATTCAAAATAAAGTTAATATTGCTCTTATTTTAAAACAATCAAAAGTTCCTGTAATTATAGATGCAGGAATAGGCACACCCTCAGATGCTACAATTGCTATGGAAATGGGATGTGATGGTGTTTTAATTAACAGCGCTATTGCTGAAGCTAAAAAACCTATCTTAATGGCAAAAGCTTTTAGACATGCCGTTATATCCGGAAGAAATTCATTTATAGCAGGTCGAATGAAAAAAAATTATTTTGCAAAAGC
>CACEAQ010000020.1 GCA_902557605.1 uncultured Pelagibacteraceae bacterium
TTTTTTCCATTAAGAGATTTTTATGTTATAACACCACTTCTCTTAAAAAAGAATATTAAAGAAAAATTAATTTAAATGAGTAATAAAAAAATAGGAATTTTAACGAGCGGAGGAGATTGTGGGGGTCTGAATGCAGCGATTAGATCAATTTTTTATAGAGCAAAAAATAAATATAAAATGGACGTATATGGAATAAGAGACGGAACCGCTGGTCTAATCAAACGCCCAGTAGATGTCATGCACTTAACACATAAAACTTTTGGAGGATACTTACTAAGACAAGGTGGAACTTTTTTAGGATCTACTAATAAAGGCAATCCTTTTAAAATTCCTACAAGTAACGGTAAACATGTCGATAAATCAAAAGAAATTATAGAGGGATACCATTCAATGAAACTTGATGGTTTAATAATTATCGGTGGAGACGGTAGTATGCAAATTTTAAAAAAATTAGCCAAAGATGGTGATATGAAAATAGTAGCTATTCCAAAAACAATAGATAACGATGTAGGTGCAACAGAAAGCTCAATAGGTTTTCATACCGCCGTGGATGTTGCTACTCAAGCATTGGATAATTTACAATCTACAGCAGCTAGCCATAGAAGATCTATGATACTTGAGGTTATGGGACGTGATGCAGGACACATCGCGCTCAATTCGGGTATAGCAGGAGGCGCAGATATTATTTTAATTCCTGAATTAAAGTATTCAATAGATGGTATTATTAATAAACTTAATTCTATGAAAAAAAATGATATTCAACATTCATTAATCATAGTTGCAGAAGCGGTTAAAAAAGAGGATGGTTCAAGAGTAGTTCACAAATATATAGACGGCGAACAAAGACTTGGTGGTATAGGAGATTATATAGCTCAAGAATTGATGAAGAAAACTGATGTTGAATGCAGAGTAACATCACTTGGTCATGTTCAAAGAGGAGCTCCCCCGACAGCGAGTGACAGAATATTAGCTAGTGCTTTTGGAGTTTACGCTGTAGATTTATTAAACCAAAAAAAATTCGATAGAATGGTTGCTTGGAGAGACCGAAGAGTAGTTGATGTACCTATTGATGAAGGCATCAAAACATATAAAAATGTCGAAAGAAAAGACTCTTTAGTAGAAACTGCTCTCTCATTAGGAATTTATTTAGGAGACGATATTTAATGAAAGTTAAAAACTCAAATTTAGTTGCTGATAGACTTGTAAAAGCTTTTCTTAAAAACAAAATTATAAATCCTATTCCAAGTAAATATACAAAAAAACTTTTAAATGCTGATAAATTTAGAAAATTATGTGAAAGTAAAATTAAAAAACCTATTGTAGGATTTAAGGCAGGTGGAACGGGAATACCTGTTATAAAAAAACTAAAAGAAAAAGAACCTTTCTACGCTTCTGTGTATAAACATAACGTATTAAAAAATAATAAATCTGTAAAAATAAATAAATATACCCTAGGTATTGAACTTGAAGTTTGCTATCTGCTTAAAAAAAGTTTTTTTGATTTTAAAAAAAAGATATCAAAAAATAGTATGAAAAAATTTATAAATTATATTGCACCATGTATCGAAGTAGTTGGTTATAGGCAAAAGAAAAAAGGTATAAATAGTTTTGGAGACTTATGCTCCGATTTTGGTGCAAATATAAAATTTATAATTGGTCCAAGAAAGAAATATAGAAACAATAATGTCAGAAACTTAAAAACTAATATTTCCAATCTAAAGATTAATCAATCTGTAAATGGAAATACTAATACTGTATATATAAATCCAATGAATTCTTTATTATTTGTTTTAAAAAAACTTCAGAGAGATAAAGTAAAACATGATAAAGATTTTTACGTTTTTACTGGTTCTTCAGTAGGAGTTGTTCCAATTCTTAGTAAAGGTATTTACAAAGGAAAAATTGAAAAATTAGGGTCTGTAAAAACTAAAATTAATTAGACAATAAATAGCCGCCAACTATTAAAATAACAATCCCAGAGATATACTTAATATTCCTTAGAAATGATTGTTTTTTCTCACTTCGAAATTTTCTTTTTGAAAGAAAATAAATATTTGTTTCAGCTTTATTTCTGAATTTTGGTCTTAATGGTGAAGGAATTGACTTGTTTTCAATATTTTTGAATTTTTTTGGATTGATTTGCAACATTCCTCTATTAACTCCATTTTTAAAAAGTTATCAACAAGTTAAAACCTAGAATACTGCGTCAATTATGCAAATGATAATCATTATCAATTTATTGTAAATGATAATCATTATCAACAACGATGAAAATAATGATTAAAAATATAAAAATAAGCTATCTATTTTTAGTTGCATTTGCAGGTTCTTTATTTGCGAATGAAGTAAATATATTTAGTGCAAGACATTATGACTCTGATGTTCAACTTTATGAAAAATTTACAGCTAAAACTGGAATAAAAGTAAACGTTGTATCTGGTAAGTCAGGTGCTTTAGAAAAAAGGATAATGGAAGAGGGAGCTGATAGTCAAGCAGATCTATACATCACTGCTGATGCTGGAAGACTTGGTGCTTTTGAAGCTAATCTTCAAGGGGGACTTACAAGTGCAGCAATAAAGTCAGCTGTGCCTAGTAATTTTAGAACATCAAAATGGACTGGTATAGCTAAAAGAGCTAGAATTGTATATTTCGCTCCCGAAAGAGTAAGTGGTGCAGAATTAGCCGGTTTAACTTATGAGAGTTTAGCTGATCCAAAATGGAAAGGTAGATTAGTTATTAGAGCTTCTAACAATATTTATAATCAATCACTTGTAGCTTCATTAATTAAAAATAATGGAAAAGGTAAAATAGCTGATTGGTCAAGAGGTATGGTTTCAAATATGGCTAGATCACCTAAAGGTAATGACAGAGCACAAATACTTGCTGTTGCCGCAGGAGAGGCAGATATAGCTGTAGCTAATACTTACTACCTGGCGTTAATGTTATCTGGAAAAAAAGGACCAGAGCAGCAAGCTGCTGCAAAAAAAGTAAAACCTTTCTTTCCTAATCAAGATGGAAGAGGAACACATATGAATATTAGTGGTGCAGGGCTTGTTAAAGGTGCACCGAATAAAGTTAATGCAATTAAGTTAGTTGAGTTCTTATTAAGTGAGGAAGCTCAAAATCATATTGTAAATAATACTTTTGAGTATCCAATGATAAAAGGTGTGTCCCCACATCCACTTGTTGTAAATATGGGATTAGATTTCAAACAAGATCTAAAAACAAAAGTTGTTAATTACGGAAAAAGACAAGCAGATGCTTTAGAAGTAATGACAGCAGCAGGCTGGAAGTAGTTGTTAATTATATGAGGCGGACAATGAAAAAAGATATTAACTTGAATAAGTTAAAAACTGGTTGTTCGCCTTGTATGTCAGAGGCCAAAAAAATGGAGCAGAAAATCTCTAATAGAAAGGTTTCTGAAATTAAAATCGAGGAAGTAAAAACAATCGTATCTTCAATTTTTAAAAAAGATTAAAAGCATATTATAATGACAAAGTATAATATCTGGTTTTTTGGTTCATTGATGGTAGCCTCGATAGTAGCTATGCCTATTATCACGGTTTTTTTTAGTTTTTTTAATGATACAAGTGATTATTTTTACTTATTAAAAGATACATTTTTATTCGATTATATTTTTAACTCTATAACGATCTTGTTTTTCGTTATATTTTTTACATTCATTCTAGGAACTTTTTCTGCATATTTTATATCTTTTTATGATTTTCCGCTATCTAGCTTTTTTAGTTGGGCATTAATTTTATCATTTGCAGTTCCTGGTTATATCTATGCATTTTCAATAATTGCCTTTTTTGAAAATTATGGAACAGCTTTTTCTTTCTTAACTTTTCTTTTCGGTGAAGGTAATTATAATGCAATCATACCTAAAATAGATGGATTATTTGGAGCCATAATTTCAATATCTTTTTCTCTATTTCCATACGTTTATGTATTAACGAGAGCATCATTTTATTATCAATCGAATAACTATATCGAAGTAGGAAAAAATCTGGGACTTTCGTCTAATGAAACTTTTTTTAGGATAGTTTTGCCATCTGCAAGACCAGCAATCATTGCAGGGTTAGCTTTAGTATCAATGGAATGTTTATCAGACTTTGGAACCGTATCATTTTTTAGTGTTAATACGCTGACTACCGGAATTTATAATTCTTGGCTATCTTTTGATGACTTAAACACCGCAAATCAGATATCTTTTATATTATTGATTTTTATTCTTTTGCTTTTTTCGGTTGAAATTTATTCAAGAAAGGAAGCAAAGTATCATCAACCAGGTAGAGGATTTAAGCCAATTACCAAAATCAAACTAACCGGAAGAAAGTCTATATTCCCAGTTTTAATTTGTTCATTGATATTCCTGTTGAGTTTCATTTTCCCAGTTTCCCAGATGATTTATTGGACTGTGAAGTTTCCTAAATATATTCAAGATATAGATATATTTAAAATAAATTTAAATACTTTAACTTTGGTCATGTTAGCTAGCGCTTTTATTGTAACTATCTCATTATTTATTAATTATGGAGGCAGAATATCAAAAAGCAAAATTTTAAATTACCTTACTACCTTTTCCATTTCTGGTTATGCGATACCAGGAGTTATTTTGGCAGTTGCATTCATTACATTTTTTTCAAATTTAAGTGATTTTTTTACAAATAATTTCGATTTTAAAAGTTCAAAAGGATTATTTATTGGATCTATTTTTGGATTATTATTAGCTTATTTCATAAGATTTTTCTCATTATCTTTTAATGGAATAAAATCAAGTTACGAAAAAATTAATAATTCCATTGACGAAAGCGCTTATCTTCTTGGTTACTCTAAGATTAATACGTTTTTAAAAATTCATATTCCTTATCTAAGCACAAATATAATTTTGATAGTCTTATTAATTTCTCTGGAGATTATTAAAGAACTGCCCATGACAATGATTTTAAGACCTTTCAATTTTGAAACATTTGCAACTCAGGCTTATTTATATGCATCTCAGGATTTACTCGAAGCGGCTGCCTTACCCTCTCTTTTTTTAATATTTTGGTCTACAATCTTAATACTTCTCTCATCTAGATATATACTTTCAAAAAAAAATTAATATAATCGATTAAATGATTAGTAATTTTTTTGAGATTCAAAATGGTAATTTTACTGCAAGTGAAAAAAATAAAGTAAATAACGTAAATCTAGTAATAGAAAAACAGGGTGAGATTATTTCTTTGTTGGGTCCTTCTGGAATAGGTAAAACCACTATTTTAAGAACGATTGCCGGTTTACAAAAACTTAGTGGAGGTAAGATCAAACTTAGAGATAGAATCTTAGCCTCTGACGAAATTCATATTGAGCCAGAAAAAAGAAATGTAGCTCTCTCTTTTCAAGATAATTCTCTTTTTCCTAATTATAAAGTAATTGATAATATAAATTTTGGAGAAAAAAGATCTAATGGCCATGGATCGAATATTGATGTTAAAGAAATAGTGAAATTACTAAGAATTGAACCTATATTAGAAAAATACCCTCATCAAATAAGTGCTGGGGAGGCTCAACGGGTTTCATTAGCTAGATCGTTAATGTCTAAACCTGATTTATTATTATTAGATGAACCTTTTTCAAATATAGATCAGAGTCTAAAGGAAGAAATACAGGTGTCAGTTAAAAAGCTTTTAAAAAGAATTAATTTAACAACCATTATCGTAACACATGATTCATATGAAGCTTTTTCGATGGCTGATAAATGTGGAATTATACTAGACCAAAAATTAAAGCAGTACGATGTCCCTTATAATGTGCATCATGAGCCAAATTCAATCGACGTTGCCAATTTTTTAAACAAAGGGATTTTTATCGATGTTCAGGTTGTAGATAGTGAGTGTGCAGTACATAGGTTAAAACATGATGAGCTTGGTGAAATCAGGGGGAAATTATCAAACAATTTTCCTTCGGGATCAAAGGTGAAATTACTTTTACAACCCGAAGATTTAATTCATGATGATCAAAGTAAATTAAAATTAGAAGTAGTAGACAGAAAGTTTAGGGGAACTAACTTTATATACACTCTTAAAACAAAAAAAGGGGAGCATTTACCTGTATTTGTTCATTCCCACCATATTCACCAACACGAACAATCCGAACAATTCGGCGTAAAATCTCCGATTTATATTGACCATTTAGTATGTTTTTAAGTAAATATAATAATATTTGGCGCCCTTAGCTCAGCTGGATAGAGCATCGGTTTTCTAAACCGAGGGTCGTAGGTTCGAATCCTTCAGGGCGCGCCAATCAATATTATGAATAAAAATATTCTTATTACTGGAGGGGCTGGTTATATAGGCTCACATATCATAGAAGTTTTAATTAGAAATAAAAAAAAAATTTTTATAGCTGACAATTTGTCTACAGGTCATAAAAGACTTATTAATAAAAAAGCTAAATTTCATAAAGTAGATATTCTTAAAAGTAAAAAAATTAGGGATATAATTATAAAGAATAAAATAGACTCAGTTATACATTTAGCCGCAAACTTAATAATTGGTGAAGGTGAAAAATACCCCAAAAAATATTTTAAAAATAATGTTTTAGGGACTAAAAATTTGCTTAAAGCTTGCATAAATACAACAATAAAAAATTTTGTTTTTTCCTCTTCCGCAGCTGTTTACAAAGACGGTCAATATAAAGTACATGAAAATTCTGCTATTAAACCAAAAAGTGTTTATGGAAAAACAAAAATTAAAGCTGAAAAAATCATTAAACAATTTTGTAAAAGAAATAAGATAAACTATTGTATACTCAGATATTTTAATATAGCTGGTTCTAGCCCATCTGGAAAAATTGGATTAATAAATAAAAGCGATCATTTATTCAAAAATTTTTCAAGAGAAATTATAAAAAAAAGACCTATTCTTAAAATTTACGGAGATAATTATAATACGAAAGATGGATCTTGCATTAGAGACTTTATTCATGTTTCTGACATAGCAGAAATTCATTACAAAGTTTTAGAAAAGATAAATAAGTCAAATGTTTCTAAAATTCTAAATTGTGGGTATAACAAAGGAGTTTCAGTCTTTGAAGTTGCTAACTCATTTAAAAAGCAATCTCGCAAAAAGGTAGAAATTATGGTTTCAGAAAAGAGAAAAGGTGATTTAGCAAAAATTATTGCCTCTAATAACAAATTACAGAAGTTCATTAAATGGAAACCCAAATTTAATAATTTAAATACAATAGTTAAAAGCTGTATAAATTGGGAAAAAAGACAATAATGTCATCGAAACTACAAAAATCTTTTAGCGAATTTTGTAACAAAAATAAATTTGAGATAAATAAAAAACAAATAGAAATATTAAATAGTCTAGAAAAATTCATTTTTCCAAGAAATAGACTATTTAATTTTTTTTCAAAAAAGAAAGAGTTAAGCTGCTTCTATCTTTATGGAAGTGTCGGAGTTGGTAAAACTATGCTAGCTAATTTTTTATTTGAACAAATTGAATTTAAAAAGACTAAATTTCATTTTAATGAATTCATGATCAATTTTCACGATTTTAGACATAAAAAAAAAGATGACAATAGTATTTTTAAATTTGTAAAAAATCTCAAACA
>CACEAQ010000021.1 GCA_902557605.1 uncultured Pelagibacteraceae bacterium
ATTATTTTTAGAAGATGATTACAGGACGCAAAACCAGGATAATAATCAGAGAATTTTTTATCCTTTAAATGAAAAAAATTTATTTAAAATTAATCAAAAATTTAGGATATTTACAAAAAATTTAAAAAAAGAAGAAAAATTAATAAATACAAAAGGAAGAATCTTTAAAATAAATAATTATTATAGCGGTTTCGCCAGATTTGATTTTAAAGAGCTTTGTGATCAAAACTTAGGAGCTGAAGATTTTCTTAATATATCTAAGATATGTAATCATATTTTTATCGAGGAAGTGCCGGTATTTAATGAATATAATTCCAATCAACAATTAAGATTTATTACACTAATAGATGTTCTCTATGAAAAAAAAATTACTCTCACTCTATTAATGGAATCAGATCTTAGTAAAATAGGAACTTCAAAAAAACATTCTGAAACTTTCAAAAGAACTACTAGTAGATTACATGAAATGACTGCATCAAAAATTTCTTAAATTTTGGTTGTAAATACACATATTTAGTAATCTATTATGATCAAAATCTACATGTTGACTACCATAAAATTGAAGTAAGAATAAAATAAAATTATATTAAATCTGTTTTGAATTCTTAATTCAAAAATATTGTTAACAATAAAAATAAAGGAAATCTTAAATGATTAAATCTATTAAAACTTGGATTTTAGTTGGATTTGCTTCTTTGCTATTGGTTGCTTGCGGCCAAGGTGGAGGTGGAGCAGGTTCTAAAAAATCTAAAACTTTAGAAAATACTAAGAAAGCTGGATTTGTGAAATGTGGAGTTTCTCAAGGTCTTCCAGGTTTCTCTAATGCTGATGCATCAGGAAATTGGTCTGGTATTGATGTGGATGTATGTAGAGCTGTTGCAGCTGCCGTATTAGGTGATGCTGAAAAAGTAAAATATACTCCATTGAGTGCTGCTGAAAGATTCACAGCTTTAACATCAGGTGAAATTGATGTTCTTGCACGTAACACTACTTGGACATTATCAAGAGACGCTGATATTGGTTTAACTTTTGTTGGTGTAAACTTTTATGATGGTCAAGGTTTCATGGTTAGAAAAAATTCTGGAATTAACTCTGTGAATGATTTCAAAGACGGTATTTCTGCTTGTACAAACACAGGTACAACTACTGAGCTTAACATGAGAGACTTCTTCAATTCTAAGAACATCAAGTATGAACCAATTGCTTTTGAAAAAGCAGACGAAGTAGTTCAAGCTTATGATGCAGGAAGATGTGATACTTATACAACTGATAAATCTGGATTAGCTGCTCAAAGAACAAAATTGAGCGCACCAAATGATCACAAAGTATTACCTGAAACAATTTCTAAAGAACCTTTGGGACCTGTTGTAAGACAAGGTGACTCGGTTTGGGAAGATATTGTAAGATGGTCTCTGAACACAATGATCGAAGCTGAAGAGTATGGTGTTAATTCATCAAACGCTTCAAGCCTAAAAGACTCTGACAACCCAGCTATCAAAAGATTAGTTGGTGCAGAAGGAGAGTTAGGTGCCGCGTTCGGTTTAGATAACGATTGGAGCTTAAGAATTATCGAGCAGGTTGGTAATTACGGTGAAAGCTATAAAAAGCACATAGCAGACACTGGAATTTTACCAAATAGAGGTCCAAATGAATTATGGACTAAAGGTGGAATTCTATACGTACCACCAGCAAGATAATTGCTAATAAAATTAAAAAGGGCTGGATTTATCTGGCCCTTTTTTTTATTCTTAATTTTTTAAATGAATCTTAAAAAACTTAATATTGAAAACAAAAAAATTAGAGATTTAATACCTCAAATATTGACTGTATTAGCCTTACTTTCAGTTATTATTTATTTTGCATCAAATGCTCAAATTAATATGGGCAACAGAGGAATATCTTTTGGTTTTGGTTTTTTAAGTCAAGAAGCATCATTCGATATAGCTTTTTCACTTATCGAATTTGATGGATCTTATTCATATGGAAGAGCTTTTTTAGTTGGTTTATTAAATACTATTTTAGTTTCAGTAATTGGAATTTTCTTAGCAACAATTCTTGGTGTAATTGTGGGTGTTGCTAGACTATCTAGCAATTTTTTGATAGCTAAAACAGCAGAATGGTACGTAGAAATATTTAGAAACATTCCACTAATCTTACAAATATTTTTTTGGTATTTTGCGGCACTAAGAGCATTGCCTGCACCAGAAAATGCAATAAACTTTTATGATATATCTTACTTGACAATTAAAGGTTGGTACATTCCTAAATTTGTATGGATCAATTTTGATATTTTTTGTTATTCAATCATATTAGCTTTTATATCTATATATTTCTTTAATCGATATGCAAAAAAACAGCGTGAAGAATTTGGCAAAATTTTACCAACTCTTACTTTATCTTTAGGGATTTTGATTTTGATACCTTTATTAAGTTTCCTATTACTAGGCGTATCTCTTTCTTTTAATTATCCAGAATTAAAACAACTATCAGAAACATCTTATACTTATGAGAATGGAGTAAGCATAATACCAGAATTAATAGCACTTGCTCTTGCACTTTCCATGTACACAGCAACTTTTATAGCTGAGAATGTTAGAGCAGGTGTTTTGGGTGTAGGTAAAGGTCAAAAAGAGGCTGCAGCCAGTATCGGATTAAACAAAGGCCAAATTCTTAAACTAGTAGTGATGCCTCAAGCGCTAAGAATTATTATTCCACCAACTACTAACCAATATTTAAATTTAACAAAAAATTCATCTTTGGCAGCGGCAATAGCATATCCTGACATGGTTTTAGTGTTTGCAAAAACTGCTTTAATGCAAACAGGAAGAGCGATTGAAATTATTTCAATTACAATGCTTACTTACTTATCCCTAAGCATATCGATATCTATATTTATGAACTGGTATAATAAAAAAATGGCTATCAAGGAAAAATAAATGATATTAAATAATTTAAAACCAACAAAAGAAAAAATAAATACATTTTTACCCTTAGGAAGTGCTTTTGTTGTATTTGCTTTTTTAGATGTTTTGACAAATACTTTTTTGAATTACAATCTTACAGGTTTTTTACCCCAATCATTAAGTTACTTTTTTCCATTATTATTAGGCTATATCGGTCTTTATCTAATAAGAATAGAGCTCAGCGGTATTAGATTTTTAGATAGATTAAATAAAAACATTAACTCAAGCAATTTTAATGCTTTTTTAACTCTTCTAATATTATTCATAATAATCAAGGCAATTTCACCTTTGATGAATTGGTTAGTTTTAGAGGCAAATTTTACAGGTTCTTCAAAAGATGATTGTACTGGAAATGGTGCTTGTTGGGTATTTATAAAAGTATGGTTTAACAGATTAATGTACGGTCTATATCCTGATGTAGAGCAATGGAGAGTTAATAGTGCCTTTATACTTTTGTTTGCTTTGGTGGGAATAGCTTTTTTTGTGCCTCAAAAAATTAAAAAATATTTTATAATCTTTTTACTCTTTGTTTATCCTTTTATTGGTATTAAGCTACTATCAGGCGGTAGCTTTGGTCTAACATATGTTGAGACTGCAGCGTGGGGAGGGCTTTCATTAACTTTTATTATTTCTGCATTTGCAATCCTTTTCTGTTTTCCAATCGGTGTATTTTTAGCTTTAGGTAGAAGATCATCATTACCTGCCATCAGATATATTTCAATTGGTTTTATAGAACTTTGGAGAGGCGTGCCTTTAATTACAGTTTTATTTATGGCGGCTGTAATGTTTCCTATGTTTTTGCCAGATGGTACTTTTATTGATAAGCTAATTAGAGTTTTAATAGCGATTACACTGTTTGAAGCCGCTTATATGGCAGAAGTTGTTAGAGGAGGATTACAAGCTTTACCCAAAGGTCAATATGAAGCTGCTAAGTCTTTAGGAATGGGTTATTGGAGGATGAATATGCTTATTATATTGCCTCAAGCACTTAAATTGGTAATTCCTGGTATAGCAAATACACTATTGGCATTAGTGAAAGATACTCCTCTAATCTTCGTTGTGGGGTTGATGGAACTGGCAGGTATGATAGGTTTAGCTAAGACTAATCCAAAATGGTTAGGAATGGCAATGGAAGGGTATGTATTTGCTGGTTTAGTTTTTTGGATAATATGTTATGCAATGAGTAGATATAGCCAAAATTTAGAAAAGAAATTAAGCACAGAGAGATAAAAAAATGAGCAAAATAATAGAATTAAAAAAAGTAAATAAATGGTTTGATAAATTTCAAGTATTAAAAAATATAGACCTTGAGGTAGCACCCCAGGAGAAGATAGTAATTTGTGGTCCTTCAGGCTCAGGAAAATCAACGTTAATACGATGTATTAATAGATTAGAAGAACACCAAGAGGGAAATATAGTAGTTGATGGCACAGAACTTTCCGAAAGCACAAAGAATATTGAAAAGATAAGAGCTGAAGTAGGAATGGTTTTTCAACAATTTAATCTTTTCCCTCATTTATCAATTATAGACAATTGTACGCTTGCTCCAATATGGGTTAAAAAGATTCCAAAAAAAGAAGCTGAAGAAATAGCTATGAAAAACTTAACAAGAGTGCAAATTGATGATCAAGCATTTAAATTTCCAGGCCAACTTTCAGGCGGTCAACAACAACGTGCAGCTATAGCAAGAGCTTTGTGTATGGAACCGAAAATAATGTTGTTTGATGAACCAACTTCTGCTTTAGATCCAGAAATGATTAAAGAAGTTTTAGATGTTATGGTCGATTTAGCTAAAGGAGGCATGACTATGATCGTAGTTACACACGAAATGGGCTTTGCAAAAGAAGTTGCAGATTATATGATTTTTATGGACGAAGGAAAAATAGTTGAAAGAGCTAAGACTAAGAATTTTTTTGAAAGTCCAAAATCTGAAAGAACTAAATTATTTTTAAGTCAAATATTATAACCATTTTGGTATTGGTAAATTTTTGCTTTTTAGAAACTCTTTATTAAAGATTTTGCTTGCATATCTTTTTCCATGATCACAAAGGATAGTTACTATTGTTTTTCCAGGACCCATTTTTTTTGCAAGTTTTATAGCTCCGGCAATATTAATTCCTGAAGATCCTCCTAATACAATCTTTTGTTTCTCTATTAAGTCATACACTATGTTTAAAGCATCTGTGTCATTCGTTTGAAACGCATCATCAACTAAAGCTTTGGCAAAATTTTTTGTAATTCTTGCAGTGCCTATTCCTTCAGTAATTGAATTTCCTGTGCTTTCTAATTTTTTAGCTGTAATATAAGAGTATAATGATGATCCCATCGGATCAGATAATGCAATTTTTACGTCTTTATTTTTATTCTTTAAACCGATCGATACACCAGCTAAAGTGCCTCCTGTACCTACAGCACAAGTAAATCCATCGATCGACCCTGCAGTTTGGTTCCAAATTTCCTCTGCAGTGGTTTTGATATGTGCCTCAGTATTAATTATATTATCAAATTGATTTGCCCAAAAAACTCCATTTCTGCTTTTTTTATTCAAATCGTCAGCAATTTGTTTTGATTGTTTTATATAATTTTTGGGATCTGAATAAGGCAGTGCGTCTACTTCAATAAGTTCAGCCCCAAGTTTTTTTAAAGTTTCTTTTTTTTCAATAGATTGTGTTTTAGGAATAACGATTTTTAATTTAATATCATATTCTTTACATACAATAGCCAAACCTATTCCTGTATTTCCAGCTGTTCCTTCGACAATTGTTCCACCTTTTGAAATTAGTTTTCTCTTTATTGCATCTTTTACAATAAAAAGCGCAGCTCTATCTTTTACAGATTCACCTGGATTAAGATATTCAGCTTTTCCATAAATATTACAACCTGTCAATTCAGAGGCTTGTTTTAATCTTACTAATGGTGTATTTCCAATTTGAGATATAACTGAATTAGTTGCCATATCATTGAATATATGAAAAAATATTTACTTTCAATTGCTTTAATATTCTTTTTATCTTTAGATATTAATGCACATGTTAACCATTATTTAAAATATAATTATTTAGAATACGAATTATTTAGGAACAATAAATCTATTGGATATCACAAGTACAATTTTAATAGAATTGGATCGAATTTAACAATAGATAATGAGGTAAGCTTTAAAATTACGAAACTTGGAGTTGACCTCTATAAATATTATGCGAAGGGCGTAGAAAAGTATAAAAATGGAATTTTTTCAGGTTTTAGCTCAGAAACTATTCAAAATAAAAAAGAAAAATACGTAAATATTACTATTGATCCAATAGATAAAGCTCTCATTATTGATGGGTCTTCTTTTAAAGGCAAAGTAGATAAAGATTTGATTATTGGAACCTGGTGGAACCACGAAATAGTACAAAAGAAGGCTCAAATAAGCGCTGTTTCGGGGAGAATTATTGAACAAAAAGTTGAATTTAAAGGAAAAGAGGATGTTAAAATAGGAGATAAAATTTATAAAACTTTAAGATTTAATTTTAGTTCATCTGATCCAAGCTTGTCTAAAGATAAAAAACTGAATACTGATATTTGGTATGAGGAAGAGACCTTTCTTTGGGTTAAAGCAGCTTTTGATAAAACAGGCTATTGGGAATATAGGCTCAAAACAGTAAAATAATTAAATTTAACACTTCATTTTTTTAGTTTAGTCAATACTAAATATATGTTTTTTTGGCGTTTTAGACCCCCCAAAAAAAATAATTATTGCTATTGATAAAAAGTTCATTTTGAGGTTTTATAATTAAAAATTTAGGGAGTTCTATGGAAGAAAATTTCAATATTCATTTAGGAAAAAAATTAAGAATGCGAAGATTATCTTTAGGACTAACACAAACAAAAGTTGCACAAGCCATAAATGTTACATTTCAACAGATTCAGAAGTACGAGAAAGGCACAAATGGTGTTAGCTCTAATAGATTAATGCAATTATCTCAGTTCTTAAAGGTTCCGATAATTTATTTTTTTGAGGACTATAAAGAATTTAAAAACGTAAGTTTAGGTGAAAGTGTTGATTTAAATTACTCTTTTTTAAGCAGGACATTTGCCTCTTTATCTAAAGATCAAAAAGAAAAGATTTTACAAATTTTAAACAATACTTCTAAATTTGAAAAAGTAGGGTAGATGGCTCCTCGGGCAGGACTCGAACCTGCGACCAATTGATTAACAGTCAACTGCTCTACCAACTGAGCTACCGAGGAATTAAAGCGAACATACTTTTTTTAATAAAATAAAACAACTTATTTTTTTTGGAGGCCACGCCCAGAATCGAACTG
>CACEAQ010000022.1 GCA_902557605.1 uncultured Pelagibacteraceae bacterium
CTTTGTGGAGCAGGTTTATCATCACAAATATTATAAATTTCTTTATTCTTAAAATTATTAATAGATTTAAATAGAATATTACCTATATCTTCAACGTGAATTCTTGAAAAAAAATGGTTTTTTTTGTCTACTATCTTTACCGTACCAGCTCGCAATCTTTTCAAAATATTAAACTCATTTGAATATATTCCAGCCAATCTAAAAATTTGTAATGGAAATTTTTTTTTGTTTGATAAGCTTATCCAAGAATTTTCTGCTTGCAATCTACTTACCCCGTTAGGTGAGGATGGTTTAGTAATACTATTTTCATTTACCCAATCTCCTTTATGATCCCCATACACACTTGTTGCTGATAAATAGGTAATCCATTTACAATTTGTTTTTAATTTTAGATTTGTTTCAAAGTAGTTGGCAACAATATCTTTTCCATCAATAGGTGGAATAGAAATTAAAATGTAATTTGCATCCTCTAACTTTTTTGATATAGAGTGATCAATTTTATTATTTGAAAATTGGTATGAGTTTATTTTGATATTATTGAACTCTATCAGATGAGTTTCTTTTCTAGAGGTAATACTTAGATCAAAGTCTAATTTTTCATAAATTAGTTTATTGATAAAACTTTCTGCAACTTGGCCGAAGCCAAAGCAAAAGACTTTAAATTTGCTCATTAACCTACTTTCTTACTATGGGATTTCAAAGTAATAGGATTATCTAGTTTATCAAGCATTTCAATCGGACACACTTGTTTAAAATTTTTGAGCTCAGCTTTAAAATTTTCAAGTATTTTATTTGCTTTTTTAGAGGAAGTTTTATGCACAAAATCTTTTATACTTTCTTCTAAGAATTTTTTCCAATAATCTGTTTCTAGTGGTTGCCAGATGATTGAAGCAGGATTTGCAAAGTTTTCGAACTCGTTTTTTTCATCGTAAATAAAAGCCATTCCACCAGTCATGCCAGCTCCAAAATTATCTCCGACTGCTCCTAATATAATTGCGGTTCCCCCAGTCATATATTCACATCCATGAGCACCACAACCTTCTATTATTGAGAAACTTCCTGAGTTTCTCACTGCAAATCTTTCCCCGGCTTGTCCAGAGGCATACAGTTTCCCTGAGGTAGCGCCATATAGAACTGTATTACCGATAATTGTGTTTTGATCTGCAGCTAATTTACTATTATTAGAAATTTTAACAATTATTTCTCCTCCAGATAAACCTTTACCCACATAATCATTACAATCGCCCTCGACTTCAAGGCTTATACCCTTTGTCAGAAATGCTCCCAAAGATTGCCCAGCTGAACCAGTTAATTTAATATTTATTGTATTATCTTTTAGTTTTCCATTACCAAATTTTTTATAAACATGGTGTGAAAGTCTAGTACCCACAGATCTAGATGTATTTTCAACATCGTATTTAAAATTATTCTTATTTGAGGGATCAATCTTATCTTTAATATCAGACCATATTTTTTCATCTAAAGTTTCAGGAACTTTGTTTATATGATTGTCTTTACAGTATCTTAAGTTTTCACCTGGGTCTGCTTGAACCAATAAGGGATTTAGATCTAGATCATCTAAATTTGAGGCACCCTTATTCACTTGCGATAGTAGGTCTGTACGGCCGATAATTTCATTTATTGATTTAAATCCTAATGAGGCTAAGATCTCTCTCACTTCAGTAGCAACGAATTTAAATAAATTTTCAACTTTTTCAGGCGTACCAGTAAATTTCTCTCTTAGTGATTTGTCTTGGCTACACACTCCTACTGGGCAGGTGTTTGAGTGGCACTGTCTTACCATTATACATCCCATTGCAACTAAAGAAGAAGTCCCCATACCGTATTCTTCTGCACCCATCATAGCTGCGATCACTACATCTCTTCCTGTTTTTAATCCACCGTCAGTTCTTAGAGTAACATTGTGTCTTAAATTATTTAAAGTAAGGATCTGATTGGCTTCAGTTAAACCCATTTCCCAAGGTATTCCTGCATACTTTATACTTGTTTGTGGGCTGGCTCCAGTTCCTCCAGAATGACCAGATATCAAAATAATATCTGCTTTAGCTTTTGCCACTCCAGCAGCAATTGTGCCTATCCCAGTTGAGGCGACTAGTTTTACTCCTACTCTAGCTTTAGGATTTATTTGTTTTAAATCATAAATTAATTGAGCTAAATCTTCAATTGAGTAAATATCATGATGAGGAGGGGGAGAAATTAGAGTAACTCCTGGAGTTGAATGTCTCAATCTAGCTATTTCCTTTGTCACCTTGAAACCTGGAAGCTGTCCTCCCTCACCTGGTTTTGCACCTTGAGCAATTTTAATTTCTATTTCATTTGCGTTATTTAAGTAATCTACTGTAACACCAAATCTTGCTGATGCGATTTGTTTTACTCTTGAATTTGCGCTATCACCATTAGGTAGGACCTTAAATCTTTTTGCATCCTCTCCTCCCTCACCGCTACATGAGGCTCCTTTGATTCTATTCATGCCCATTGCTAGTGTCTCGTGCGCTTCAGCTGATAAAGCTCCATGTGACATACTTCCGCTTCCAAATCTCTTTAAAATTTCCTCGAGTGGTTCAACTTGTTCAATGCTTATTTCGTCCTTAGACTTTTTAAATTCTAATAAATCCCTTATATTTATTGGTGGAAGATTATGTATTCCGTTAGAGTATTTTTTATATTGATCATAAGATCCACTTCCAACTGCGCTTTGAAGTAAGTGGATTAATCTTCCTTGGTATTGATGATCTTCTCCGCTTTTTCTATATCTATAAAGTCCTCCAATAGGTAAGGTGAAAATGTTTTTTGCACTAAACTTAGCATGAAGCTCTTTAATTTTTTTCTCAATTCCAATGACTCCAATTCCTGAGATTCTTGATGACATGCCGGGAAAATAGTCAGATACAATTGCTCTACTCAGACCAACAGCTTCAAAATTACAACCACCTCTATAGGAACTTATTACAGATATTCCCATCTTAGACATAATTTTTAGTAACCCAGCATCAATCGATTTTTTAAATTTTTCGACACAGCTCTCAAAGTCAGATTTACCAAATAATTTTTTTTCAAACCTTTGATATATACTATCTATAGCTAAATATGGGTTTACAGTTGTAGCGCCAACTCCAATTAGAACAGCGAAGGAATGAGTATCTAAAGCGTCCGAGCACTCCACGTTTAAGGAGCAATATCCTCTAAGGCCATGCTTAACTAAATGTGAATGAACTGCCCCAACTGTCAATATACTTGGAATACTTGCTTTTTGGTTATTAATATTTTTATCTGATAAAACTATACATGTGCTTCCTTCTCTTACAGAAGTTTCTGCTTCCTCTCTAATCTCTTCTATCCTATCTTTTAAAGAAGAAGAAATATCGAACGTACATTCAATTTCTTTTGTTTTTTTTGAAAAAAATTTTTTAAATTTCTTAAATTGGGAATTGGTTAGTATAGGGCTATCTAAAACATAAATGTTCTCCTCCGTAAGATTGTCAAAATCCAATATATTGCCTAAGTTACCGAATCTAGTTTTTAAACTCATTACTTTATTTTCTCTTAAAGAGTCAATTGGCGGGTTTGTTACCTGGCTAAAGTTTTGTCTAAAGTAATGTGAAACTGGTCTAAAGTGACTCGACAATACAGCAACAGGTGTGTCGTCACCCATTGATCCTGAAGCCTCTTTTCCCTCCTCGGCCATTGGATGTAAGATTAATTCTAAATCTTCAATACTAAGCCCAGATAAGTACTGTCTCTTTCTTAAATCTTCGCTAGTGAAATTTGGTTTTTCATCTTCATTTGAAATTTTCTTTTCTAGATCAATTATCTGTTTATTATATTTTTTATAGTCTTTTGCTAATAAATCTTTTATTTCTTTATCTTTAAATAACTGTCCTTTTTTTAGATCAATTGCAATAATTTGTCCTGGGCCTAACTTGCCTTTCTCAATAATTTTTTCTTCCGGGATCTTTATCATCCCTGTTTCAGATCCTGCGAAAAATAGATCATCCGAAGTAATTGTATACCTTAAGGGTCTTAACCCATTTCTATCTGATGATGCTAAAACCCACTTTGCGTCAGTTGCACAAATAGCTGCTGGTCCGTCCCAAGGTTCAATTGTGCTATTTAAAAAATTAAATAAATCTTGGTGATTTTTTGGGACTGTTTTACTCCTTTTTGACCACGCGTCAGGTATCATCATTAATTTAATTAAAGGAGCGAGTTTGCCAGAATGAACTAATAATTCAAAGACATTATCAAGCGCGCCTGAATCAGATGAACTTCTAATCACTGGTTTTAAATCTTTCACATTTTTAAATAAAGAATTGGACATGTCTTGCTCATGAATTTTCATCCAATTGATATTTCCTTTAAGGGTATTTATTTCACCATTATGCGCTAAAGTTCTAAAAGGCTGTGCAAGATCCCAACTTGGAAATGTATTGGTAGAATATCTTTGGTGAAAAACTGCGAACCTAGAAGTCAATTTTTTGTCATTTAGATCAGGATAAAATTCTGAAAGCATCTCCGCTAAGAACATACCTTTATAAACAATTGATCTTGAACTGAATGAACAAATATAAAAGTCCTTCAGCTGGCTTTCTCTTGCTACTTTTTCAATTTTTTTTCGAGTTTCAAACAAATCCCTCTCAAGATCATTTGTTTTTAAATCCTCATTCTTTTTAAACATTACTTGAGCTATCTCAGGTCTACTTTGATCAGCGGTTTTACCAAGCACACTAGGGTTTATTGGAACTTGCCTCCATCCGTAGATATAATAATTGCCCTCTAATAAAGCAGATTCTATTATTTCCCTACATTTTTCTTGCTCTGAATAATCTGTTCTTGGAAGAAAAACCATGCCTACGCAAATTCTTTTTTCTTCATCTAACGTATGACCTGTGTTCAAAATTTTTTCTTTAAAAAAATCTGGTGCTATTTCAATTTGTATACCGGCTCCATCGCCAGATTTACCATCAGCATCAACAGCTCCTCTGTGCCAAATAGCTTTAAGAGCTTCAATACCGTATTCTACAACCTTTCTAGACTTTTTTCCATTTGTTGAAGCGATTAAGCCTACACCACAGGCATCATGCTCCATTTCAGATTTATAATTGTGTGTTTTTTCTAAAAGTGTTTTATTCTTTTTATAAATATTCATTTATGCTGCTTCAGTAGATTTATTTTTATTTAGATTAGTTTGTAAATATTTTTCAATTTGCACTGCCGCATCTCTACCATCTCTAATTGCCCAAACAACAAGTGAGGCACCTCTGACAATGTCTCCAGCAGCAAACACTCCGTCTAAATTTGTTTGCATAGTTTTAAGATTTATTTTAATTGTTCCCCATTGAGAAATAGCAAGTTCGTTTGCGTTGAATAATTTAGGTAGATCTTCAGGATCAAAGCCTAAAGATTTTATCACAAGGTCAGCTTTTAGTTTATATTCTGATCCGACTTGTATTTCAGGCCTTCTTCTTCCTGAAGAGTCCGGTTCACCAAGTTTCATTTTACTTACCTCAACTGCTTCAACCTTTGAATTACCAATGAAACTCTTTGGACTAGTTAACCAAACAAATTGTACACCTTCTTCTATAGCGTTACCAACTTCTCTGGCAGATCCTGGCATGTTTTCCCTATCTCTTCTATATAAACATTTTACTGATTTTGCCTTTTGTCTTATTGAAGTTCTCACACAATCCATAGCTGTGTCACCTCCGCCAATTACAACTACATCTTTTCCTTCAGCATTTAATGTGCCATCATCAAATAACTTGACTTTGTCACCTAATCCTTTTCGATTAGACGCAGTAAGAAAATCCATAGCAGGAAAAATATTTTTAAGGTTATGGCCTGGGATATCTATTTCTCTCGCTTTGTAAACACCAGTTGCAATTAAAATTGCATCGTGTTTCTTTTTAAGTTCATAAAGACTCTTATCTTTTCCTACTTCAAAATTTTGTACAAATTTAATTCCACTATCTTTCAATAATTTAGTTCTTCTCTCGACTACAAATTTTTCAAGCTTAAAATTAGGTATTCCATAAATTAAAAGGCCCCCAGGTCTATCGTATCTGTCGTAAATAGTAACTTGATAACCAGATTTTCTTAATTCTTCTGCGCATGCCATGCCAGCAGGTCCGGCTCCAATAATGCCCACTGATTGCTTTAACTCCCTCTGAACTTTTATTGGTTTAACCCAGCCTTTTTCCCAGGCAGTATCACTTATATATTTTTCAATAGAACCTATTGTAACTGTACCGTGGCCTGATTGTTCAATTACACAATTTCCTTCACATAAACGATCTTGAGGACAAATTCTTCCACATACCTCCGGCATGTTATTAGTGCTTTGAGACACTTCGTATGCTTCTTGAAGTCTTCCTTCTGCTGTCAGCTTAAGCCAGTCAGGGATATTATTTCCTAAAGGGCAATGTATCTGACAAAAAGGAACACCGCACTGAGAACACCTACTTGATTGCTCTTTAGCTTTATCAGTGATGTATTCACTATATATTTCTTTGAAGTCACGCTTTCTTCTGTTCGTGCTTCTTTTTTCAGGTGTTTCTTGTTTTAAATCAACAAACTGAAGCATTTTTTTTTTCATAAGTTCGTCAAACTAGTTAAAAAACATAAAAATCTAAAGAAATTTAAGGTCAATGATTATTACCTATATTTTATTATTCCTTGAGTTTTAAAGTGTTTTTAT
>CACEAQ010000023.1 GCA_902557605.1 uncultured Pelagibacteraceae bacterium
CGATAAATTCTGGTATCTCATCACCAAGATCATCGTCTTTTTGATTTTTAGGCTGAAAGGCATACAAAACATGAAGTTTGCAATAAGGAAAATCTCCTTCAGGTTTTCTACCGCAAAAATAGAATTTTTCCTCATTAGGATGACCTATAGGCCACTTGCACGTTTCATCTGTAAGTTCTTCAAGTGATTTAGGGTTTTCTGGCTCGAAGTTTTTATCTAATAGTATTGATTGAAATTTAGCTTTTCTTGATGTTGGGGCTGGTCCTCTTCTAATCTGCTTATTATCATTGGTTCTAGGTGAATTAGATTGCTTAGATGGCGCTCTAGCCTCTAAATTTAACCTATGAGCTTTTCCAATGACTGCGTTTCTAGTAGTGTCACCTAATGCTTCAGCGATCTGACTTGCAGTATGACCTTTAGACCAGAGTTCTTTTAATTTAGCGACTTTTTCTTCTGTCCAACTCATAGTATATAATTACAATATTTAGTAATTATTAAAAACTTAGGGCATAATATTGGGGTTTAAAACATTAAAACGCATCAAAGCTGTGAGTAGATTTAGTTTTGCACAGTTTTTTTAATAACAGGTTATAAGACTATCAATGGTTGAAATTTCGAAAAAATATAAAATTGGAAAAAGAAGATTTGGATTAGTTAATTGGTACGGAACATGGACTTTATATAAAAAAGAAGTTCTAAGATTCTTAATTGTGTGGATACAAACTATCTTTTCTCCACTAGTTTCATCTTTACTCTTTTTACTTGTCTTATCTTTAGCTATTGGAGCAGATAGAGGAGATGTTCTTGGAGTATCCTTTATAACTTTTTTAGCGCCAGGGTTGATTTCAATGCAGGTAATTCAGCAATCCTTTTCTCATTCTTCTTCATCTTTTATGATTAAAAAAATTGATGGAACTATAGTTGATTTATTGTTTGCTCCTCTGTCAGCTGGAGAGGTTACCATCTCAGTTTCACTTGCAGCTGTAACAAGAAGCGTCGTAATTGGAATAGTTTCGATTATTGTATTTCATTTAATTATTGATATTGAAATCAAAAACTATTTAACGCTTGTAGCATTCACCTTACTTTCATCTTTTATTTTAGGAAATATAGGAATAATTGCTGGACTATGGGCTGAAAAATTCGATCATATGGCAACAATTACTAATTTTGTAATAGTTCCATTATCTTTCTTATCAGGCACTTTTTATTCAATAGAGAGACTCCCAGACTTTTTGCAAGCAGTAAGTAAAGTTAATCCGTTTTTTTATATGATTGATGGTTTTAGATATAGTTTTATTGGCACTTCAGACGGTTCAATCTCTATTGGTTTGGTATATTTAACTGCATTAAGCTTTGTTAGCTGGCTTGTTTGTTATTTATTGTATAAAAAAGGCTATAAAATAAAATCATGAGTAAAATTTTAAATACCTATAATAGAAAGAAAATCTCTTTTTCCAAGGGAAAAGGAAGTTTCTTATATACAACGAATGGAAAGAAATATTTAGATTTCGTTCAAGGAATTGCTGTAAATTGCCTTGGTCATGCTAATGACTATTTAATAAGATCTATTAACAAACAATCTAAAAAATTATGGCACGTTTCAAACGTTTTTACTATCCCTGAGCAAGAGAGATTGGCAAAAAGAATAGCTCAAAAAACTTTTGCAGATTATGTAACTTTTCAAAATTCTGGTGCTGAAGCAACAGAAGCAGCTATTAAATTTGCTAGAAGATATTTTTATTCAAAAGGTCAGCCGAGAAAAAATAGAGTTCTTTGCATTAATAACAGTTTCCATGGAAGAACTATCGCAGCTATATTTGCCAGCAATAGTAAAAAAGCAATTGAAGGTTTTAAACCTAAAGTAGACGGTTTTGATCATTTCAACTTTGGTGATCACAAAGGTTTAGAGAAAGCGATAACTAGCAGAACAGCTGCTATCATGGTCGAGACAATTATGGGCGAAGGGGGCATTAAGGTTATTCCAGATTTTTGTCTCAAAGGCTTAAGAAAATTATGTAATAAGAAAAAAATTTTATTAATTCTTGATGAAGTTCAATGCGGTATTGGAAGAAGTGGTAAATTTTTTGCTTTTGAATATGCAAAAATTAAACCTGATATAGTTCCAATAGCTAAAGGGATTGGTGGAGGTTTTCCAATAGGTGCAGTTTTAGTTAATAAAAAAGTAGCTTCAGGCATGAAGCCAGGAACACACGGTTCAACGTTCGGAGGAAACCCTTTAGCAATGAGTGCTGGCAATGCAGTCATGGATGTAATGTTTAAAAAAGGCTTCTTAAACAATGTTAGCAAAAATGGAAAATATTTTATAAATCAACTTGATAAAATTAAAAATAAGTATCCTAAAGTTATTAAAGAAGTAAGAGGTAAAGGACTGCTCATTGGACTTTGTCTTCATGTAAATCAAGCTAAATTTATTCAAAAACTTTTAGATAATAATTTATTGACAGTGAGAGCAGCTGAAAATGTTGTCAGACTTTTGCCGCCTTTAAATGTAACAAAGAACGAAATAAACTTAGGTTTAAAAATAATAGAGAAAGTTTGCAAAAAATTTTAAATGAAAAACTTTATAAATATCTCTGACTGTTCTTCAGTAGAGCTTAGAGCGATTATTGAAGAAGCAAAGAAGAGAAAACAAAATAGATCTGGATTGAATAAATCTGCACCTGATGAAGATAAACCCTTTGAAGGTAAGTCGATGGCTATGATTTTTGAGAAACCCTCAACAAGAACAAGAATGTCATTTGACATCGCTGTTAAACAATTAGGCGGATCTTCAATTATTTTGAATCCAGATGGCATACATTACGGCAAGGGAGAGGAAACTTTAAAAGATACAGCTAAAGTTCTATCGGAGTATGTCGATATTGTTATGTTGAGAACTTCATCTCACAAAAATTTAGAGGAGTTCGGAAAGCATTTAGATGTTCCTATAATTAATGGCCTTTCAGATTTGAGCCATCCATGTCAAATTATGTCTGATATTCTTACTTTCGAAGAAAGCAATGGTTCTATCGAGGGTAAAACTGTTGCATGGATTGGAGATGGTAATAATAATATGTCAAATTCCTTGATAGAAGCTGCTGGAAAATTTAATTTTAAACTTAATATTGGTTGTCCAAAAAAATATTCTCCAAATAAGAGTATATTGAAGCTAGCGAAAAAGGAGAAAGTAAAATTAACAATTACTTCAAAACCTTTAGAAGCGGTTAGAGGCGCTGATTGTATAATGACTGACAAATGGGTTTCAATGAATGATAAAGTAAATAAAGTTTCTAAAAAGAAAACTTTAAAACCTTACCAGGTTAATAAGAAATTAATGAGCAAAGCTAATTCAGATGCTGTGTTTATGCACTGCCTTCCAGTAGGAAGAGGAGAAGAGGTTACAAATGAAGTAATAGATGGAAACCAATCAGTAGTTTGGAGACAAGCACTAAATAGAGTGCATGCTCAAAAAAGTATTATTAAGTGGTGTCTGGACTAAGGTAAAGGTTTTGGATTATCACCTTTAGAGTTCATATATAAAATAACTGATGCTCTGTCTTTTTCTTTTCTAAGTCCAGCAAAAGCCATTTTAGTTCCTTTAATATATGCTTGCGGCTTAATTAAGTAACTATTCATTTCTTCAAAAGACCATTCTTTCGCATAAGCAACCATTGCTTTAGAATATTTATAATCACTAACTGAACCGGCTGTTCTTCCAATCACATTCCATAAATTTGGACCTATCATGTTTTTTCCACCAGCTGCAATCATGTGACAAGCACTACATTTTTTAAATACTTTTTCTCCGTGCGCTAAGTCTCCCATAGCCAATAAAGCTTTTATATCTACTACTTCTGGAACCTTTTCTGAAGACTCAGTCGTGCTGCTAGTTGAGGCAACTTCTAATCCTTCAACTTTATAGGCCGTTTGCTTAGGTTTCTCTACGTGGAATAATATGTCTGTGAATTTTCCAATACCAATAACAATTAGCGCCGTTAGAAGGACTGCGGCTATTATTTTATTTATTTCAAAACTATCCATAATTTTGGTAAGTAGTTATCAGACATATAACACGAGTTTTAAAAAAAAAACTTAAAATTACCAAATTTTTTTGCGTCTCTAGGACGCATAATTATGAATAAAACTGCAATAATAATACCTTCAAGATTGAATGCTATACGATTACCCAATAAACCCCTTAAACTTATAAACAACAAAGAGATGATTCTCCATGTTTATGAGGCAGCTATGAAGGCGAACGCTGGGGAAGTTTATGTAGCAACTCCAGATAAGAAAATAATCGATACTGTAAAAAAAATTGGTGGAAATGCAATTTTAACAGCAGAAAATCATCAGACTGGAACTGATAGGGTGTTTGAGGTCTTTAAAAAAAATTTAAATGCTATTCCAAACATTATTGTCAATTTACAAGGTGACATGCCAAATATCTCACCAGAAACTATTAATAATTTAGTCGATTATATGAATAAAGGTCATTGTGAAATAGGAACTTTAGCAAGTAAATTAAGTTCAAATGAAGAACTAGATGACGAAAATGTTGTTAAGGTCTTAGTAAAAGAAAAGTTGAAAACAAGCATGTATGTTAAAGCCCTAGATTTTGTTAGACTCAAGAATATACAAGAACTTCAAGCTTACCATCATATTGGTATTTATGCCTTTACTAATAAAGCTTTATCGCGTTATGTAGGTCTTAAAAGATCAAAACTTGAAATTGAAAGGAAATTAGAACAACTAAGGGCTATGGAAAATGGAATGTCTATACACGTTGGTTATGTGGACTCATCACCTTTAAGTGTAGATACTGAAAAAGATTTAGAAGAAATTAAAAAGATAATGAAAACAAATGAGTAAAAAAAAAATTGCTATACAGGGTGAGCTTGGAGCTTACTCACACATTGCTGCAGAAAATCTTTACAAGGAACCTGAAATTAAAACTTGCACTACTTTTGAAGAAACCTTTAAACAAGCTTACAACGACCCTAGTTACAAAATTGTGATACCAATTGAAAACTCTCTGGCAGGTAGAGTTGCCGACATTCACTACCTACTTCCAAAATATAAATTACAAATTCATGGAGAACATTTTCAAGCAGTTGAACACAACTTATTATGTAAACCAGGTGCAACTATGAGTGATATCAAATTTGTCAGAAGTCATGCACAGGCGATTGGACAATGTCAAAGTTTAATAACTAAAAAAAGATTTAAACCTATAATCTCAGCAGATACTGCTGGGTCGGCTAAAGATTTAGCAGAAGGTAAAGATAAAACGATAGCCGCAATAGCATCCGAACTTTCTGCCAAAATTTATAATTTGAAAATTCTAGAGAAAAATATTGAGGATGAAAAAGGAAATGTTACACGTTTTTTAATTATGGGAAAAAAAATTGAACAACCTGAACTTAAAAAAGAAAAAAAATTTATTACGAGCTGCATATTTAGAGTAAAAAGTGAACCCTCAGCACTTTATAAATGTTTAGGTGGCTTTGCTACTAATCAAGTAAATTTAACAAAACTAGAAAGTTTTTCAGTTAAGAATACATTTGATCAAGCAAATTTTTATCTTGATCTTGAAGGCCATTTGGAACAACCTGGAGTAAAAAAAGCTCTTGAAGAACTCAGTTTTCACACAGAAACTTTGGATATTTTGGGAGTTTACGAGGCTTCACCTTTTAGGCAAAAATAGTCCACAAAATTTAATTCTACCCTTGTAGTATTTAAATTGATCTTGATATAATCATATTGAGGTTGGCATCAGGTGGATGTTTCATAAACCCGGTCAGGTCTGAAAAGAAGCAGCCGTAGTGAAAATTATTCAGGTTGTTGCCTGCCTCTTAAAAATGACAAATAAAATTTTAGCATTAAAATATAGACCACAAGAATTTAAAGATTTGATAGGCCAAGAAATAATTGCACAAACAATCACTAATGCAATCAAGCTTGGCAAAACTCCGAATGCATATTTATTGACTGGAATACGTGGTGTAGGGAAAACTACTACAGCAAGATTAATCGCCAAAGCATTAAATTGCACAAAAAATTTTTCTGAGGGTGAAAAGTGTAAATCAGGTGAAAATTGCCATTGCAAAGAGATTGTAAACTCAAATCATATTGATATTTTAGAAATGGATGCAGCTTCTAAAACAGGTATTGATGATATTAGAGAATTAATTGAAAATTCAAAATATAGCCCTACTAGCGCAAAGTTTAAAATATTTATAATCGACGAAGTACACATGCTCTCAAAACAAGCATTTAATGGTTTACTCAAGACTTTAGAGGAGCCACCTCCAAGTTTAAAATTTATTCTTGCTACTACCGAGGTAAGAAAAATACCAGTTACTATTTTATCAAGGTGCCAGCGATTTGACTTAAAAAGAGTAAGCATTGAACAGCTCTGCTCACACTTAAAAAAAATTACTTTATTAGAAAAAGGAAATATCACTGATGGTGCCATAAAGTTGATTGCTAGAAACTCTGAAGGATCAGTAAGAGACTCTATCTCTTTACTTGATCGAGCTTTAATTTCACAGACAACTAATGATAATAAAACTATCGATGAGCAAGATGTAAGAGAAATGCTTGGTCTTGCAGACAGAAGCAAGGTTATTTCACTTTTCAAAGAGGTGTTGAATGGTAAAGAAAATGAGGCATTAAAATATCTT
>CACEAQ010000024.1:0-2500 GCA_902557605.1 uncultured Pelagibacteraceae bacterium
TGAATTAATATTTAAAATTTTGAGTTTCTGAAATTTGAGAGCTTGTTTAAAATTTACGTTTTTACTATAAAAGTCCCTCAAAAATTGAATTAACGCCATAGTTGTTTTCTACAAAAAATAACTGAAGTTTGCAACGTGAAGACGGCAAAAAAGCCTAATTTTATTGGGTATTTTTACCAATATACGCCTTGACTTATAACATATTTGTAATAAAACGGGCGCTCACCTCTACGATATTAAATATTAATAGCGCCAGAGGTGTGTAGATTTTACTAAGTAAAATCTTAGCTTTTTTAAATCGTAAATTTTAAAAAGAGAAGTGTGGACGGCTAGGTTAATAAAGAAATTGTCGTACACGCTTTAACGAAAAATAACTTTGATTTACCTCAAAGTTATTAAAGCTAGTGTGCGCCGTTATTAAACTTGAGAGTTTGATCATGGCTCAGAACGTACGCTGGCGGCACGCCTAACACATGCAAGTCGAACGCAGTAGCAATACTGAGTGGCAGACGGGTGAGTATAATGTGGGAATCTGCCTTTTGGTCTGGAATAACACGGGGAAACTTGTGCTAATACCGGATAAGCCTTTACAGGGAAAGTTTTAATGCCGAAAGATGAGCCCGCACTTGATTAGCTAGTTGGTAAGGTAAAAGCTTACCAAGGCTACGATCAATAGCTGTTCTTAGAGGAAGACCAGCCACATTGGGACTGAGACACGGCCCAGACTCCTACGGGAGGCAGCAGTGGGGAATCTTGCACAATGGGGGAAACCCTGATGCAGCGATGCCGCGTGAGTGAAGAAGGCCCTTGGGTTGTAAAACTCTTTCGTCGGGGAAGAAAATGACTGTACCCGAATAAGAAGGTCCGGCTAACTTCGTGCCAGCAGCCGCGGTAATACGAAGGGACCTAGCGTAGTTCGGAATTACTGGGCTTAAAGAGCTCGTAGGTGGTTAAAAAAGTTGATGGTGAAATCCCAAGGCTCAACCTTGGAACTGCCATCAAAACTTTTTAGCTAGAGTGTGATAGAGGTAAGTGGAATTTCTAGTGTAGAGGTGAAATTCGTAGATATTAGAAAGAACACCAAATGCGAAGGCAACTTACTGGATCACTACTGACACTGAGGAGCGAAAGCATGGGTAGCGAAGAGGATTAGATACCCTCGTAGTCCATGCCGTAAACGATGTGTGCTAGACGTTGGAAATATATTTTTCAGTGTCGCAGCGAAAGCATTAAGCACACCGCCTGGGGAGTACGACCGCAAGGTTAAAACTCAAATGAATTGACGGGGACCCGCACAAGCAGTGGAGCATGTGGTTTAATTCGAAGATACGCGCAGAACCTTACCAACGCTTGACATGTTCGTCGCGAAACTAAGAGATTAGTTTTTTCAGTTCGGCTGGACGAAACACAGGTGCTGCATGGCTGTCGTCAGCTCGTGTCGTGAGATGTTGGGTTAAGTCCCGCAACGAGCGCAACCCCTACTTTTAGTTGCCACCATTTAGTTGGGCACTTTAAAAGAACTGCCAGTGATAAGCTGGAGGAAGGTGGGGATGACGTCAAGTCCTCATGGCCCTTATGTGTTGGGCTACACACGTGCTACAATGGCACTTACAATGGGATGCAAAGAGGCGACTCTTAGCTAATCCCTAAAATGTGCCTCAGTTCGGATTGTACTCTGTAACTCGAGTGCATGAAGCTGGAATTGCTAGTAATCGCGGATCAGCGCGCCGCGGTGAATACGTTCCCGGGTCTTGTACACACCGCCCGTCACACCATGGAAGTTGGTTACACCTTAAGGCAAAGCTTATACCTTTGACTACGGTACGATCAGCAACTGGGGTGAAGTCGTAACAAGGTAGCCGTAGGGGAACCTGCGGCTGGATTACCTCCTTTCTAAGGAAGACCAAAAATTTCTTTTGGTCTCAAAAAATTAAGTTAATGTGGCCGTCCTCATTTCTCTTTTTAAATATAAAGTGTCTCATAAATGCTTAGGGGCCGGTAGCTCAGGTGGTTAGAGCGCACCCCTGATAAGGGTGAGGTCGGACGTTCGAGTCGTCCTCGGCCCACCATTTTTCACGGGGGATTAGCTCAGCTGGGAGAGCGCCTGATTTGCATTCAGGAGGTCAGCGGTTCGATCCCGCTATCCTCCACCAAAACACTTTTAGTTTTTTCAAATTGTAAATAATGAATATCAATTTTGATTGATCTAAAGTTAAGATCAATCAATCAATATCTATATCCGATTGTTCGAAAAGATGAACAATCTTTAAATATTCGAAATGATGAATATTTAATTAAAAATTTAATTTAGACAGAAAATTATTTTCTGTGCATAAATCAAGCGTTTAAGGGCGTATGGCGGATGCCTAGGCACTGAGAGGCGATGAAGGACGTGGTATACTGCGATAAGTTTCGGGGAGCTGTATGCGGGCTTTGATCCGAAAATTTCCGAATGGGAAAACCCACCACTTTATGTGGTACTTTAAATTGAATACATAGG
>CACEAQ010000025.1 GCA_902557605.1 uncultured Pelagibacteraceae bacterium
GGTCTATAGAGTCAAAAGTAGATAGAGAGCAATTACCAAAAAAAAAGATATTAAAAGCTAAAAAAGACAATTTTGGGGATCAACTTTATGACTTGAGAGATTATTCAAATAATGAAAATTGGACAAGGAGTCATGGAAATTATTTTTCAACACGATTTTCAAGTTTAAAGAAAATAAACATTGAAAATGTAAAAAATTTAAAACTGGCATGGATTTATAATCCTGAAACTAATTCTAAATCTAAAAAAGAAAATCAAGCGAATATAATTTTTTTTAAAGATAAAGTTTTTTTACCTGATGTGGAGAACAACATTGTTGCTTTAAACGCCATTACTGGAAAAAAGATATGGGAATATAAAATTGATGGGGGTATTGCTGCAAAAAGAGGGCTTATTTTATGGAAACAAAAAGATTTAGATCATAATGCCAGAATTTTTTTTACTGATAATAAAAGATATTTGTATTCTCTAGATACTGATGGCAATCCAATTAAGTCTTTTGGTAATAATGGTAAAACAAAAATTGGACTTACGCCTTTACCTCCAATAATTTATAATGATCAATTAATTTTAATTACTACAGATAATGTAATCCAGTCATTTGATTTAAATTCTGGTAAAATAAATTGGAAATTTAAAGTAAATAAGACAAAAAATAATTTAATTTTTCCTAATTTCACCAAAGGTAGCCCTTGGGGCGGTCTCTCTCTAGATAAAAAAAGAGGTTTACTTTTTTTTACAACAGGAAACCCTGAACCTTGGCATGTCGGTGTTTATAGAGAAGGAGATAATTTATATGCAAATAGTTTAGTTGCTTTTGATTTAAAAAGTAAAAAAATCAAATGGCATTTTCAAGAAATTCCACATGATGTTTGGAATTATGACTTAGCAGCCGCACCAATACTAACAATGGTAAAAAGAAATGATCAATTAGTTGACGTAGTAGTCAGTGTATCAAAACTTGGAAATGTGCTTATTTTTGAAAGAGAGTCGGGGAAACCGATATTTGATATTATCTATGAAAGAGCTCCTGTTTCAAATATACCAGGGGAGAGAACTTCAGACTATCAAGTTAATATTAAATTACCTGAACAAATATGTAGAAGTAAGTTTAATACAAATGAATTAACAAAATTTGATGATGATTTTGTAGAGACCTTTAATAAAGATATAAGTAATTATAATTTCGGATATCCGTCACCACCTTTAATAGGAAAAAAAACAATCTCAATTGGATCATGCGTTAGGTGGGCAGGGGGCTCAGTAGACACAAATAAAAATATTCTGTACATAACAAGCGACAATGTTGCTTCTATTATCTCAATAGTTAAAAATGATGATGAAAAATTTTCTTATTATCATGAATGGGATACATTTTCAGATAACGATGGTTACCCTGCAATAAAACCTCCTTGGGGAGCAATTACAGCCTTAAATCTTAATACTGGCAAGATTATATGGAAAAAACCATTTGGTAAAATTAAAGAGCTTGAAGAAAAAAATATATTTAATACTGGATCAAAAAATAGAGCTGGTTTAACTGCATCCTCAGGAAATTTAATTTTTGCATCAGGAACAGAGGATAATCTTTTTAGAGCTTATAATAGTTTGAATGGTGATGAATTATGGAGTTATCAAATGGACTCTGCTGGTTCAGCTCCACCTACTATTTTTCAAGTCGAGGGCAAGCAATTTGTTTTAGTACCTGCCTATGAAAAAAATGGTAGTAAAGTATACGCATTCACTTTGGATTAATTATTACATTAATATTTAATATAAAGAGATAATTAATTTTTTTTTACTTCTTTAAAACTCTTGTGTATTAATATATTAACAATAACAACAAAAAGAACGACGTGCCCTCGTGGTGAAATTGGTAGACACAAAGGACTTAAAACCCCAAGGATACAGTAAGATTAGAGTCTCAGACAGTCTCAGGTAGTCTCAAAAAATTATCAATCCTTATTTTATTATTTAACCTTTCAATTAGCATTAGAAATCAAGGCAAATTAATTTGTGCAGACTAGAAGATAACTAGAAGACAGAGAGGGAAAATTTGGTAAAATGATCTAATGAGAAAACTTTTAAAATTGATAATAATAAATTTTACGTTATTATTATTTTTACATATTCCTTCACATAGCATTGAAATTACAAAAGATTTAAAACTTTTAGATTTATCAAAAGTTAATGAAGAAAGCTGTAGATATGCAGGGAGAGGCGCATTAACACTAAACAAAAATTTTTCAGATTTCATCCAAGGTTATGAGGAACCGTTGGCAATAGATGGAGCGTCAACTTTTATAGAGGATAATACCGCTTACCTAAATAACGCCCTAGCTGGTTACAGTTCTGAAAAAGAAGATGGGATATTTAAAAAAAGATTGGTTGATCTCTCTATATCAAATAGTTTTAAAAAAGTTGATTGGACTGAAAAAGGGGGGTCATCACCTTCATTTGTGACAAATATATTAATAAAATCTTTAGCCTATTCTACTTCGTATTTGAGAAATAAAAACAAATTAAATAAAGAAGAAATTAATCAACTGAATATTTACGTTGAAGACTTAAAGAAAAATTCTTATTTAGCTGATGCAAGAATTAAGAACAAAGATGCTGGAAGATATAAATCAATTTCTGGAGACGATACTAAATATTTTACAATCGATACAAAATTCGCTAGAGCAACTTCATTTATCATGTGGGGCGCGGCAATTAATGACAAAAAACTATTTGCGGAAGGTTATGAAATTTATATGAATTTAATGAAAACTTTAGATAAAAAAAAATTTTTTGAAAAAAAGTTAAGAGGTAATAATGAAGTTATCCAACACGTTATTCAAGGAGCTGAAGTTTTAAGATTGAATGGATTCAATATTTATAACACTAAATTTAAAAATGGTTCTCTTAGAGATCAATTAGAAACACATGCTAAAAGACTGATTAAAAATAACAACAAAGAAATTGCAGGCCTAGACCCAGATGCAGGCAAAACAAGTATAGTCAAAACTCGAGGTTATGGAGCCCATGTAGCTTGGATACCGTTTTATTTAAACGATGAAAAAAATAATACAGAAAATATTCAAAAAGTTCATGAAATTGCAACTGGATTTAGTTTAGATGATTATTCTGGTGGAGCTTTGGCTATTCACTCAGGTTGTTTATACGGTAAAAATTATATTCGTTACTAATTTAAACTTATCATCAAACAGACTAGCTTTGATACGTTAATAACTCTTCAACTTAACCCAACTTTTATGTCCACTTATCACTGCTAAAATATGGGAAGACTAGGTGCAGACTAGAAGATAATTTTTACTTTTCATAAATATTTAATACTGATAATTTAAATTTTAACGATGAAAAGTTTGTCTATATTTTTATTATTTTTTCTCTTTTTAAATAATTCATATGCTGATCCAATAGTATGGAAAGAATTAGCTGGAGGTAAAAGTAGTGGTAATTCGCGTTTAATTAATTTACCTGAAAGTGCTCTTGATGGAAAACAATTGAGAATGAACCATTGGGATGCTTGTTGGCAGAAAGGTAAAGGACCTGATCACTGTTTGATAATCACAGATGAGATGTCAAGAGAAGATAATTTCTCTATTAAATTTGAAAGTCATCCAGGTGATTGTGGGATTTACAAGAAATCAAATGATAGCATAAATAACTGGAACAATTGCTATGAGGGAGCACGACGAGTTTTTATAGGAACAAAGTATCGGGATTGGGGAAGTAAATGGCTTTCATTTTCCGTATTAATCCCTAAAAATTATATTCATTCAAATACGCCACTTATATTCAATCAAATACATAGAAAAGGCAAAGGTGCACATTATAGAATGGGTATTTCACCTGAAGGAATTGTAAATGTACAGTTAAGAAGTTTTCTTCACGACAATGAGTGCGTGAAAATTAGCAAAAAACTTCTGGGAAAAAATATTTGTAGAAAAATAAGCGAAAAATATCACGATCCACCTTTTTTTGATTTAAAACATTTTTCTAATCACTTAGGAAAGTGGATAGATGTAATAGTACATACACCAAATAAGAAAAGTTTATTCATATGGGTTAACGGCAAAAAAATTGTAGATATGCAAAATAAAATGCCAGGAAACTCATCACTCTCGTCAACAAATTTTGGTATTTATCAACCAAGAGCAAATCAAATAAAGGCTAAAGGAAAAAAAGTGAAAACTAAATGGAAGTATGAGGAAGCGTCAACAGTTCAAATTTTGTACATAGATGAAATAAGATTTGCAGATCAATGTAATAAATTAAACCTAATAAATTTAGGGTACAATTGTAATAAACTTTAAAATGAAAAAACTTTTAGCGATCGTGGTTCTGGATTTATAAGATATTAAATTAGCATGAATTTAAAATCTTATAAATTTTCTCTTTATGATTTTGCTAATTCTGCCTTTACAACAGTTATTATAACTTTTATTTTCTCAAATTATTTTGCGGAGTCAATTGTTCAAGATATGGTTAATGGCCAGGCATATTGGGGTTGGGCCATTTCAGTATCAGGACTATGCATTGCATTAAGCGGACCCTTTTTAGGAAATTTAGCTGATAAAAAGAATTTAAACTCAATTATCTTAAAATCAAGCACCTATTTATGTATACTTTTTACAGCAGCATTATGGTTTGCAAAACCATCTACTGAATATATTTTATTTACCTTAATCATAGTTTGTTTGGCAAACTATTTTTATGAACTAAGTTCTATTTTCTATAATTCATTATTAATTCATTCAGCGGATAAACAACATGTGGGAAAGGTGTCTGGTTTTGCTTTTGCGCTGGGGTATTTAGGTGGCATTATCACACTTGTTTTGACCATTATTTTATTAATTCAATCAAATTATTTAATCGATTTAGATCAAAAAATTAATTTTAGATCCACTGCCATTTTTGTAGCCCTTTGGTTTCTCATTTTTTCCTATCCACTATTAAGTCAAACAAAATATAAAAAAGTTGAACCAAACAAAAAAAAATCAAATAGTTTAAAAAAGATTCTTTGGAATAATGGTCTAACTAACACAACTCGTTTTTTGTTTGCACGGCTACTTTATGCTGATGGTTTAAATACCATTTTTGTCATGGGAGGTATTTTTGCTGTTGGGGTATTTAAACTATCAATAAATGAACTTTTAATGATGTCTGTTTTAATGAATGTTGCTGCTTTAATAGGTGCTAGTTTTGGTGGATATTTCAATGATAAATATAATTCAAAAAAAACAATTTCCTTTTCCTTGATATGTCTTATTTTCTTCTCCATTTTAATCATTTTTACACAGTCAAAAATTAGTTTTTTTATTTTTTCATTTTTCTTGGGATTATTTATAGGACCAATACAATCAGCTAGTAGGGTCATGATAACTAAATTAACAAAAATTGAGGATCAGAATAAAGCCTTTGGTTTATTTGCTACTTCTGGAAAGCTAACGTCTTTTTTTGGCCCATTTTTAGTAGGAACCATTACTTTCATAACTGAAAATCAAAGGATAGGTTTTGCCTCAGTTCTTTTACTGCTCTTTTTTGGATGGATCATATTGCATAGAACCAAGGGATTAAAATAATGTTTATACACAGAGGATTAATTGAAAAAAACTTTAGAGAAAATCATATTACTTCATTTAAAGAGTGTATAAAAAAAAAGTTTAATATTGAGACTGATATTCACTTTACCCAAAACAATACACCCATTTGCTTTCATGATTATAGCTTAAGAAGGTTATTCAATATCAGAAAAAAAACTAGAACAATTCTTGATAAGAATTTAAAAAAATACAAGATAACAAAACTATGTGATCTTTTAAAAATTTTAACTGTAAATACAAAAGTGTTAGTTGAGATTAAGCCTCTGCTTAGGAAAAATACTTTAAATCGATTGCTTGAAACATGTAATGGTTTTAAGAAGAATGTTTATTTTATTTCTTTTAAAGAAAGCAATCTAGTCAAGAT
>CACEAQ010000026.1 GCA_902557605.1 uncultured Pelagibacteraceae bacterium
TAAACGAGCATCAAACATTTTAGATAAAGCTGAAAAAGGAATCACAGGTAGACCAGATGCTGTTTTATTTAGAAAGGACGAAGAGAGAGTTCTTCATGAAAAAATTAATGAAATTAGGAAAGCTTTTACTGTTAAAGATGACAATAAAGACTACGAAAGCTTGTTAATAAAGCTATCTGACACCAAAGAGCCTACAGATAATTTTTTTGACAATGTGGTAGTAAATGATGAAAATCCAGATATTAAAAATAATCGATTAGAGCTTTTAAAAATGTTTTGTAACACATTTGATACCTTTATCGATTTTTCAAAATTAGAGGGTCTGTAATGGCAAAAGTTGTATTTAGTTTTGATGATAAATCTGCAAAAAAATTAAAAGATAAAAAAAATATTTTAGGCGGTAAAGGCGCTAATCTCGGGGAAATGGGAAGATTAGGTTTACCTGTTCCTCCTGGATTCACTATTACAACAGATGTTTGTGATCTTTTTTATAAAAATAAAAAAAAAATTCCTAAAAGTATAATTAAAAATATCGAAGCCGAGCTTAAAAATATTGAAAAGAAAACTAAAAAGAAGTTTGGTGATCTTAAAAATCCATTATTAGTTTCAGTTAGGTCAGGTGCTAGAGTTTCAATGCCAGGTATGATGGATACGATTTTAAATCTTGGTCTTAATGATAAAACAGTAGAGTCATTAAAAAAGAAAACCTCAAATGGTCGATTTGCTAAAGATAGCTACAGAAGATTTATACAAATGTATAGCAACGTTGTTCTTGGTGTCGAAGGACATTTATTTGAAGAATTAATTGATAATTACAAATTAACAAAAGGTGTATTGCTAGATACAGATTTAGATGAGAGTGATTGGGACGGGTTGATATCAAATTTTAAAGATCTAGTAAAAAAAGAAAAAAAGATTAATTTTCCGCAAGATGTAAAAGAGCAATTGCTAGGAGCAGTAAATGCAGTATTTTTATCTTGGGATAGTCAAAGAGCAAAAACTTATAGAAAATTAAATCAAATCCCTGATCACTGGGGGACAGCAGTAAACATTCAAGCGATGGTTTTTGGAAACATGGGAAAAGATTGTTCAACAGGTGTTGCTTTTACTAGAAATCCATCAACAGGGGAAAATTCTTTCTTTGGAGAATTTTTAATAAATGCACAAGGCGAAGATGTTGTAGCGGGTACCAGAACTCCTCAATACATCACTAAAAAAGCAAAACAAGATGCCGATTCAAAAGATCCTTCAATGGAAGAAGCCATGCCTACAGTTTATAAAGAATTAGCAAAAGTATTTCTCAAGTTAGAGAGGTACTATAAAGATATGCAAGATATCGAGTTTACAGTTGAGAATAATAAACTTTGGATGCTTCAAACAAGATCAGGAAAAAGAACAGCTAAAGCTGCAATTAAAATTGCAGTGGATATGGTAAAAGAAAAATTAATAACTAAAAAAGAAGCAATTAAAAGAATTGATCCAAAAACTTTAGACACTCTATTACACCCAACTCTAGACGATAAAGTCAAAAAAGAAATTATTGCATCTGGTTTACCTGCATCTCCTGGTGCAGCAAGTGGAAAAGTTGTTTTCACTGCAGATGAGGCAGAAAAATTAAATGGGATGATGCAAGATACAATATTAGTGAGGTTAGAAACTTCACCAGAAGATATACATGGAATGCATGCAGCTAAAGGAATTCTTACGGCAAGAGGAGGTATGACTAGTCATGCTGCGGTTGTAGCAAGAGGAATGGGAAGACCATGTGTTTCGGGCTCAAGTGAAATTTCAATCGATTATGAATTAAAACAATTTAAAGCTGGAGACGTGATTATCAAAGAGGGAGATATTATTACTATTGATGGCGGAAGTGGAAAAGTGATGAAAGGATTAGTGCCTACTATTAAACCGGAAATATCAGGATATTTTTCTACAATTATGAAATGGGCCGATGAATTCAGAAAATTAAAAGTGAGAACAAATGCTGAGACAGAAGCGGATAGCAAAACAGCTAGAGAGTTCGGTGCTGAAGGAATTGGCTTATGTAGAACAGAACATATGTTTTTTGATGAAGAAAGAATTTTATCTGTTAGACAAATGATTTTGTCTAAATCAAATGAGGATAGAAATAGCGCGCTTGATAAACTTCTCCCTCATCAAAAAGAAGATTTTAAAAAAATATTTAAAATTATGTCAGGTTTACCCGTTACAGTAAGATTGTTAGATCCACCACTTCATGAGTTTTTACCAAAAGCTGACAAAGACATAGAGGAAGTCGCAAGATCCTTAAATTTATCAGCGAAAGAAGTTAAAGATAGAATCGCAGAACTTCATGAGGAAAATCCTATGCTTGGGCATAGGGGATGTAGACTTGGCATATCTTTCCCAGAGATTTATGAAATGCAATGTAGAGCAATATTTCAAGCTATAGTCGAGTTAAAAAAGCAAAAAGTAAAAGCAGCTTTTATAGAAATAATGATACCGTTGGTTTCAACTGAGTCTGAATTAAAAATTTTAAGAACTTTAGTTAATAAAATAGCTAAAGAAATAGAAAAAGAAAATCAATTAAAAATTGAATATATGGTAGGTACTATGATTGAATTACCAAGAGCCGCTTTACAAGCTATGTCCATTTCAAAACATGCTGATTTTTTTAGCTTTGGAACTAATGATTTAACTCAAACGACTTTTGGAATAAGCCGGGACGACTCAGGAAAATTTCTAAATGATTATATTGATAATAAAATTTTTGATGTAGATCCATTTGTAAGTATTGATCAAAATGGAGTAGGAGAGCTAGTAGAAATAGCTTCTTCCAGAGGAAGAAAAACAAATAAAAATATTAAGTTAGGTATTTGTGGTGAACACGGTGGCGATCCAAAGAGTATTGAGTTTTGCTCTAGAACAGGACTAAACTATGTTTCCTGTTCTCCATTTAGAGTTCCTGTTGCAAGACTTGCAGCTGCACAAGCAGAATTATCTAAGTAATAAAGTAGTATCAAACGATCTGGTGCTATGAGTAATCTCACCAACTGAAATTCTATTTACACCTGTTTTAGATATTTGTTTAATATTTTTTAAAGTAGCATTTCCGGAATACTCTGTTTCGTATGTATTTTTACAAAGTTTTAAACAATATTTTAATTGTGAAGATTTCATATTATCAAAAAGTATTCTTTTAAATTTTAAGCCTAAAATCTGTTTAAGCTGATTTGCATTTTCAACTTCAACTGTAACAATTTTTTTTGTTTTTATAGCTTTCTTAACTAATTCCCTAAGATTATTAGATGCACTAATATGATTATCTTTAATAAGAATTTCATCACTTAAATTATATCTATGATTATGGCCACCACCTTTTTTTACAGCATATTTCTCAAGTGTTCTTAAATTAGGTGTTGTTTTTCTTGTACAACAGATCTTGGTTTTTTTACTGGTCTTTTTTACAAATTGATTTGTTAATGTGGCGATCCCTGAGGCATGATTTAGAAAATTTAAAGCAGTTCTCTCAGCAGTTAAGATTGTTTTTGTTTTAGCTTTTATATTAGCAATTACTTTATTTTTTTTTATTTTTTCCCCATCAGAGACCTTTTTTATAAAAACGGTTTCTCTTCCAATCAATTTAAAAGCAGTTTTACAAAAATCTAAACCAGCTATTACACCATCTTGTTTAGCTATTATTCTAGCTTTAATAATTTTATTTTTTTCACTTATGATGTTTGTAGTGATATCACCTCTAGGCTTCAGGTCTTCTTCTAGAGCCTTTCTTACAACTGATTTTATATAAAATTGATTTAATCCTTGCACTGATCTAACGACCGATCTCGGTCATTCTGATTACAGACTTTCTCGCGGCCTTTATAGTTTTACTATCTAAAATAATTTCATTAGTTTCATTTTCTAAACAATCTAATATTTTGTTTAAATTAATTTTTTTCATATAAGGACATAAATTACATGGCTTTATAAAAGATACTTTCGGATTATCGGCTTCTACGTTGTCACTCATTGAACATTCTGTAACTAACATAACTTTTTTAGGTTGCTTACTTTTTACATAATCAATCATTCCAGATGTTGATCCTGCAAAATCAGAAGCAGCAATTACATCTGGCGGACATTCAGGATGAGCTATTATTTTAATTCCAGGATTTTGGGATTTGATTTCTTCAATTTCTTTTCCTGTAAACTGTTCATGTACTATACAAGTTCCTTTCCAAGAAATTATTTTGACCTTAGTATTTTTTGCTACATAGTCTGCTAAATATTGGTCAGGTAGAAAAATTACTTTATCTACATTTAAAGACTCAACTACTTTTACTGCGTTAGCTGAAGTACAGCAAACATCAGTCTCAGCTTTAACGTCTGCAGAAGTATTTACATAGGAGACAACAGGAACACCTGGAAACTTTTGTTTTAATAATTTTACATCCTCACCTGTAATTGAATTAGATAAAGAGCAACCTGCCTGCATGTCGGGAAGGAACACTTTTTTTTCTGGACACATTAATTTTGCTGTTTCTGCCATAAAGTGCACCCCACACATAATAATTTTATCAGCTTTTGTTTTAGACGCCTCTACGGCTAGCGCTAATGAGTCAGCAGATATATCTGCTACACCATGGTAAATTTCCGGAGTTTGATAGTTATGAGCAAGTATAATTGCATTTTTTTCTTTTTTAATTTTATTAATTCTCTCTATTAATGGAGCATGAATTTTCCATTCAGCTTCAGGAACGAATTTTGAGATTTTCTTATAAATCTCTTGAGTAGAGCTCAAATTTTGTTGTTGTACAGACATACTAATTCCAATTTACCAACTTGAGATTAAATTGTCATTCATTTATTGTCGCATTATTATTGCGGTCGTGCTGAAATTGGTAGACAGGCACGCTTGAGGGGCGTGTGGGTTTCCCGTGAGAGTTCGAGTCTCTCCGACCGCACCAAAAAAGAGGTTTATGATTGATTATTTAAAAAAGCAAAAAAGAATTATATTTATAATTTTAGTTATAGCTTTTATTGAATTGAGTGGATATGGAATTTTAGCATCGTTATCTAGGTTACTTAACGTGCTCTAAAATTTTACATTCTTTATTATTTGCTAATAACTTTTTATCAATAAAATCTTCAAGATTAGGTTCGAAAACTTTAATTAATCCGAAGGCATAGGGCTGATCAATTAGTATTTTTCCTATTTTAATATTATTAAAAGTAATTTCATCACCGATATTTAATTTTTCAATTGACGATATGGGAAATAATCTTCTTCTAAGTTTATTTTTTAATTTCATCCTCGCAGTATTTTCTTGTCCTACAAAACATCCTTTTTTAAAATCTATGGCTTGAAGAGCCTCAAAATTTGCTTCTAAACCAAACAGTTGATCTTTTAAGTTGGTCAACCCTTTTTCAGGTATTCCTAATTTATGTGCAAGAGAATAATATTCTTTATTATCGATAATATTTAAACTTAATTTTTTAATTGTTAGGTAAAATTTTTCAAGATTTGAAATTATTCTTGCCCCTAATTCTTTATTTCTTGGATCTAAAAAAATAGGTGTATCTCTAAAAGCAATAGTATTTTCATTTGACTTTAATTCTTTTTGTAATTCTTTAAATTTTGAATCGTTTATTATTCCAATAACGAATTTAGAAGAAAAGTCCTCAATTTCAACTTTTGATCTTAATTTGTATTTTGATAAATCTTTTATTAGCTCTTTAG
>CACEAQ010000027.1 GCA_902557605.1 uncultured Pelagibacteraceae bacterium
TTAATATTTTTTTTAGTTTAAACATAAGTAATCAGAACATCTAATTATTAAGCCTATATTACAAAATATTTAATCTTTTATTAAAGAGGATTATATTTTTAAATATTAAATTAAGTAGGAGCGTTCTGTTGCCAGGTGCTTAATATTTCTTTTTTTTACCTTTAGTTAATATTTGAGAAATTTTTTCCCAATTAGCAATTAAACATCCGATAGAAAAAATTGCTAAGCCGTGATGTGAAGCAAAATCATCAAATTCATGGAGTCCAAGTTCTGCACCTATTTCTATCAGAGCAGAACATAATAATATTCCATAAGTGAATAATGCTAATTTAGGATTTTTTTTAAAATCAATCATGCTTTATTATTTATCATGCTTAATTGTAGTGCAAGGTGCGTTCTGTTGCCAGTTGCCGCAGACAGAAAAAAACTCATTTATTGTCATATAAAATATGGGAAGACTAGAAGACAACTAGAAGATAGAGACGTAAAATAATTTTTTTTTACTTCTTCAAAACTCTTGTGTATTAATATACTAACAATAACAATAAAAATAACGACGTGCCCTCGTGGTGAAATTGGTAGACACAAAGGACTTAAAATCCTTGCCCTTTTGGGAGTGCCAGTTCGAGTCTGGCCGAGGGCACCAACTTAAAAAGAAATGAAAAAAAATTCAATAATTTCAGATAAAAATATTAATTCTCTAAGAATTAAAAAACAAATTGTTAGATTATTCAATAAAAAAAAAGAGATGAAATCTAATGTTACCATTGTTATCGGTGGGGATGGTTTTATGCTTCAAACTTTAAAAAAAAATAAGAATTCAAAAAAGTTATTTTATGGAATTAATTCAGGAAATTATGGATTTTTAATGAATAAATTTTCTAGCAAACTTTTGATTAAGAATTTGTCTAAAGCAAAAAAAATTAATATTTCGCCATTGGAAATGACAGTATTCACAAAAAATAAAGTAAAAAAAAGTATAGCAATTAATGAAGTTTCTATACTTAGACAAAGCCGGCAAGCTGCAAACCTATCAATAAAAAACAATAAAAAAAATATAATAAAAAAATTAGTTTCTGATGGCATTCTTGTTTCAACACCGGCTGGAAGCACTGCCTATAATTTGTCTGTGCATGGACCTATTTTAAGCTTAAATTCAAAAAAAATTTCTATAGCTCCAATAAGTGCATTTAGACCTAGAAGATGGTCTGGAAGAATTGTAAGTGATAAATCAAAAGTAATTATTACAAATTTAAATCCTAAAAAAAGGCCTGTGAGTGCTGTAGCAGATAATGTCGAAGTAAGAAATGCTAAAAAAATTATTGTAAAAGTATTAAATAAAATAAAATTTAATCTTCTTTATGATAAAAATACAAGTCTTCAAAAAAAAATTAAATTAGAACAATTAAGAAAAGAAACAAGTTAAAGAAATGGTGCCCTCACACGGACTCGAACCGCGAACCTATTGATTACAAATCAATTGCTCTACCAATTGAGCTATGAGGGCCAAAGGTCTCTTTAAAATATATTAACTAAAAAAACAATAAAAATTAAGTCTTATTTTATAGATTGAGAAATATGGTGACACACTATAGACACTGTATTAGAGATATTTAGACTTTCAATATTATTGCTCATATTAACTTTGAATTTGAAATCTGAATTTTCAAGAGTTTTTGCTTTAATACCATATCCTTCAGATCCAAAAAGTAATACATTTTTTCCCTTCCAATTATTTTTTGTAAAATCCTTTGTTCCTGATATATCAAATGCACTTACCCAAAATTCTTTAGATTTTAAGTATTTTAAGGATGTATTTAGATTGGAAACTTTGAAAATTTTAATATGTTCTGTTCCTCCGCTTGCACTCTTGTAAAGAAGTTTACTTTTAGAAGGAAAAGATCTTTCTTTAACAATTATTCCATCCATATTAAATGCGGCTGCACTTCTAATTATAGATCCAATATTTCTTGGGTCAGTAACTTCTTCGAGAGCAATTAAATTTAAATTCTTTTTTTTATTATCTATTATAAACTCTTTTAGTGTAATTTCCTCTAATTGCTCAACCTCTGCCACTAAACCTTGATGAGCAGTTTCATCTCTTCCACAGAGGTTATCTAGTTCTTTTCTGGATTTGTAAAAAACATTAACTTTTTTAAATAAATTTAAATTTTGATTTTCTCTATTGATTTTTTTTTGAGCATCTTCAGTAACAAATACCCTTTCAATTTTTCTCGAAGGGTTCTTTAAAGTTTCTAAAACAGCGTGTTTTCCAACAATTAAAAAGGTTGTTTTTTTCATGATTTCTAAGGCTATTAAGTCAATTTAATAGCATATTTTAAGGCAAAATGATTTATTGCAATTATTTGATAAATGCTTATAAAACGCTTGTTGTTAAATGCTTTTTAAGTTAGTGGGTATCCCCACAATAAGTTACTAGGAGGGGTACCAAAGCGGTCAAATGGGGCGGGCTGTAAACCCGTTGACTTCGGTCTTCGAAAGTTCGAATCTTTCCCCCTCCACCAAACTTAAAAAATTTGATAATAAAGAGCGAGATAAGTTTGGATTTTGCGGGTGTAGTTCAATGGTAGAACGCTAGCCTTCCAAGCTGGATGTAAGGGTTCGATTCCCTTTACCCGCTCCAAAAATAAAATTAAAAAAAAGTGAGGAAAAAATAGATGTCAAAAGAAAAGTTTAACCGAAATAAACCACATTGTAATATTGGTACAATCGGACACGTAGACCATGGTAAAACAACATTAACTGCTGCTATCACTAAAGTGTTATCAGAAGCTGGTGGATCAAGTTCAGCAAACTTCGTTGCATATGATCAAATTGATAAAGCACCAGAAGAAAAAGAGAGAGGAATTACTATTTCAACAGCGCACGTAGAATATGAAACAGAAAAACGACACTATGCTCACGTAGATTGCCCAGGCCACGCTGACTATGTAAAAAATATGATTACAGGCGCAGCTCAGATGGATGGAGCTATACTTGTAGTTAACGCTGCTGACGGTCCAATGCCACAAACAAGAGAGCATATTCTTTTAGCTCGTCAAGTTGGTGTACCTGCAATAGTCGTTTTTTTAAATAAAATTGATACAGTAAAAGATAAAGAGTTGGTTGATCTAGTTGAGGAAGAAATTAGAGAATTGTTAACATCTTATAAATTTCCTGGAGATAAAATTCCAATAGTTAAAGGATCAGCTTTAAATGCTGTAGAAGGAAAAGATGAAGCTACTGGTAAAAACGCAATTATGGAATTAATGAAAGCAGTAGATGAAACTATTCCTCAACCCGATAGACCTAAAGATAAACCTTTCTTGATGCCAGTAGAAGACGTTTTTTCAATTTCAGGAAGAGGTACTGTAGTAACAGGAAGAGTAGAGTCTGGCGTAATAAAGGTTGGTGAAGAAATTGAAATAGTAGGAATAAGAGATACCAAGAAATCAGTTTGCACTGGTGTCGAAATGTTTAGAAAACTTTTAGACAGCGGTGAAGCAGGCGATAACATCGGAGCTTTATTAAGAGGTGTTGAAAGAGATGATGTAGAAAGAGGACAAGTTCTTTGTAAACCTGGATCAATTACACCGCACACTGAATTTGAATGCCAAGCTTACATTTTGAAAAAAGAGGAGGGTGGAAGACATACTCCTTTTTTTACAAAGTATAGACCTCAGTTTTATTTTAGAACCACTGATGTGACAGGTGAAGTTACACTCCCGTCTGGAACCGAAATGGTAATGCCAGGTGACGATGGTAAATTCACTGTTAAATTAATTACACCAATTGCAATGAGTGAAAATTTAAATTTTGCAATTAGAGAAGGTGGAAAAACAGTTGGAGCAGGAGTAGTAACTAAAATAGTTAAATAACGCTTAGGAGCGTAGTTCAATTGGTAGAGCGCCGGTCTCCAAAACCGGAGGTTGTGGGTTCGAGTCCCTCCGCTCCTGCCAAAACTTAAATATTATGAAAAATCCATTAAAATTTTTTCAAGAGGTAAAGCAAGAAACTTTTAGAATTACTTGGCCAACCAAAAAAGAGACGATGATGGGAGCAGTCATGGTTTTTGCACTAGCATCTATTGCTGCAATATTTTTTTTAATTCTAGACCAAATTTTAAGATTTTTTCTAAACATGATACTAACAATTAATTTTTAGTTATGAATTGGTATATTGTTCAAGCTTATTCAGGTTTTGAGAAAAAGGTTGTTGATTTAATTAAAGATGAACTGAAAAAAAAGGATTTGCTAAGCAACCTTGAAGAAATATTAGTTCCTACTCATCAAGTAACAGAAGTAAAAAAAGGTAAAAGAACTAAAAAAGAAAAGAAATTCTTTCCAGGGTATGTTTTGATTAAAATTGACCTAACAAAAGAAATTTATCATCTCATCAAGAATCTTCAAAAAGTGAGTGGTTTTCTGGGCTCGTCAGATAAACCAACTCCTATTTCAGATAATGAAATTAAAAGAATTCTGGGGCAAGTAAATGAAAGTGCTGTAACACAGAAATCCGGTCTAAATTTTGAAATTGGAGAGAAAGTAAAAGTTTGCGATGGGCCTTTTGCTTCATTTAGCGGTTTAATTGAAGAAATAGATGAAGAAAAATCTAGACTTAAAGTCTCTGTTTCTATATTTGGTAGAGCAACACCGGTAGATTTAGAATTTAACCAAGTGGAGAAAAATTAGATGGCAAAAGAAATTACAGGTTATGTAAAACTACAAATTAAAGGAGGTCAAGCCAATCCAGCACCTCCAGTAGGTCCTGCTCTTGGACAAAGAGGAATAAACATAATGGAATTTTGTAAGGCGTTTAACGAAAAGACTAAAGCATTTATGGGAAAACCCGTTCCAGTTATAATAACAGTTTATAAAGATAAAAAGTTTGACTTTATTATAAAATCGCCACCAGCTTCACATTTTATTAGAGAGGCCGCTAAATTAAAGAGTGGCTCAAGTGAGCCAGGCAGAGTAGTTGCAGGTTCAATTACAATGAAACAAGCAGAAAATATTGCAAAAGAAAAAATGAAGGACCTAAACGCATTTGATTTAAAAGAAGCTACAAAAATTATTTGTGGCTCGGCTCGATCTATGGGCATAGAGGTAAAAGATTAATATGAAAAAAAGATCTAAAAGATATAGTGATATTTTAAAGTCTAAAGTTTCAAATAAAAAACTTAACACAAAAGAAATTCTAGATTTAGTTAAAAAAAATTCTAATTTAAAGTTTGATGAGTCTATTGATGTTTCAATGAGAATAAATTTGAAACAATCCAAGGGTGGAGATTTAAGTTTAAGAACTACTATCAAATTACCGAATGGTTCTGGCAAAAAAGAAAAAATTGCTGTTTTGTGTGAGCCAGATAAAATTTCAGATGCCAAAAAAAGTGGTGCTGAAATAGTTGGATCGGATGATTTAATTGAAAAAATTGCAACAGGAAAATTTGGCTTTACAAAATTAATTTGCACACCAGCAATGATGGGAAAAATTGGAAAGCACGGAAAAGTTCTTGGCCCTAAAGGTTTAATGCCTAATCCGAAATTGGGAACAGTTTCTAATGATATATCAAAAGCTGTATCAGATATTAAAAATGGTTTAGTTGAAATTCGTAA
>CACEAQ010000028.1 GCA_902557605.1 uncultured Pelagibacteraceae bacterium
TTTCACAAAATTTCGAAGATTTATTTTCTAAGTTTTCAAATATTTTTTTTTTATTTTTAATTAAATAACTTAAAGTTTTATCAGAAGTAAAAGTGCTTAAAGAATTTCCTGAGAAAGTGCCCCCGAAAAAAATTTTAAGTTTTGCTTTTGAGATTTTAGTTTCAATTTTTTTTGAAATGCCAATAAACCCTATTGGTAATGAATTTCCAAAAGCTTTTCCAAAAGTGGATATATCAGAGTGTAATTTATATTTGTTTTGAACACTCGAACAATCGGTTCTTAATCCAGTAATTATCTCATCCAAAAGTAATATTATTTTGTTTTTTTTACAATATTCACTTATTTTTTTTATATAGCTCAGATTATTTTCTGTAGGTAGGCAGCCTTGTATAGGTTCGAACATTACACAACATATATTTTTTTTATTTTTTTCTAAAATTTTTTTCGTTTCTTTAAAATTATTATAAGGAGCAAAAATTAATTTTTTTTCAATATCTTTTTCTAAACCGTCAGATAATTTAATTTTTTTTCCTTTAATATCTTTTGAAAATAGAAATTGATCAATAGATCCATGCCAACTACCTGAAATATTTATAATTTTATCTTTTTTTGTGACTGCCCTTGCAATTCTTATTGCCTTCAAATTTGCTTCTGCGCCAGAATTACAAAAAATAAATTTACTAAATTGTGGAAAAATTTTTTTAATTTTTTTACTAAATCTTTCTGCATGTTCGTTTGGTAAAGCAAAATTAGAGTAATTATTTTTACTAAACTCCCTTAAAGACTCTTTAAAAATATTATTATTATGCCCTAGAAGAGAAGTTCCTCCAGCTGAAGTAAGATCCAAATATTTATTATTTTTTTTATCATAGACAATACTTTTGTAACCTCTATTGAAAAAAAATTTGTTGCTCTTATAACCTTCGTTTAAAACAGTCATAAATTTCTAAAAATTAAGTTGAAATAAGTCAATTTATATGTATGTTCAAGAATTGAACATAAGTACCAAATTAAGAGTATAAATGCAAATAAAATATTATTTAGAAAAGAATCCTAGAAAAAAGTTTATTATATCATCAAAAAAAGATGATGTTCCTATCAAAAAAATCCTGAAGATTTTAAATCAAAATTCTCTGGGCTTTGTAGTAATCAAAATCAATTCAAAATATAAGCTTTTAACAGACGGTGACTTCAGGAGAGAAATTCTTTCTGACAATAATTTTAATTTAAAAAGTTCTAATAAAATCAAGTTTAAAAAAATTATCACAATTGATATAAAAGAAACGATGTACAAGGCTTATAGATTGATTAACAAAAATCAAATTAACTGTATATTAGTTCTTAAAAATAAAAAAATACATTCTTACCTAACTCTTCATGAAATAAACGAGTCTTTGTCACCGGAAAGACTTAATTTAGATAAAAAGAAGCTAGAAAAATTTAATTTAGATATTAGAAAGCACTTAATAAGATACAATTTCGCTAATCTATTTGTTAAAGAAAATTCTGAGGTTTTAGATGCTGCTTGTGGGGTGGGATATGGAACAAGTATTTTGAGCCAAAAATCTAAAAGTATAATTGGGATAGATTATTCAAAAGCTGCGATTAAATTCGCAAAAAAAAATCATAAAAATAAAAAAATAAAATTCTATGAGTCAAATATATTAAATTTTAAATATAAAAAAAAATTTGACGTCATAGTTTCTCTTGAAACTCTTGAACATATTAATAAATCTAATGGTATAAAATGGATTAAAAAATGCTATAGCCTTTTAAATAAGAATGGAATATTAGTATGCTCTTCGCCATTATTAAGAATTAGAAATGGTAAACCTTTTATCACAAACCCACACCATTTACATGAAATGCGGAGATCAGAACTTGAAAATTTATTAAAAAAAACATTCAAAGTAAATAATATAAATTTATTTATTCAAGAAAATAATAATTTTAAACCATGTATAAATGAAAATGAAGGACTTTCAATTTTTGTTATCAGAAAGAAATAATGGATTATAAAAAAACTTTACAAAATAGTATTAATAGAAAATCAGAGTTTATAGATAAAAAATTACAATTTTATAAAGACATACCTCTTTTCAGTTGGATTGAGATAAGTCCGATAGATGCATGTAATAGAAAGTGTGTTTTTTGCCCGAAGTCTGATGATAATATAGCACCGGATACTTATAAGACTATGAATAATGACTACATAAGAAAACTTGCGAAAGAACTTAAAGAGATAAATTATAAAGGAACCGTAGTTTTTGCTGGTTATGGTGAACCAATGTTAGATAAAAATATTTATGAGAAAATTTCAATATTATCCGGGTTATGTAATATTGAGATAACGACAAATGGAGACCCGCTAAACAAAAATAATATAAAAAAATTGGTTGAAAGTGGGATTAATAAAATAGTTGTAAGTTTATACGATGGTCCAGAACAAGTTGAAAAGTTTAAAAAATTATTTTCTCAAGCAGCTATCGATGAAAATAAATATGTATTGAGGGATAGATGGTATAAAGAGGATGACGGTTGGGGATTAATGGTAACTAATAGAGCAGGAACATTAAATTTGAAAAATCAAAATTTACCAAAAAAAAAGGATATGACATGTTATTACACTCACTATTCGTTAATGATTGATTGGAATGGTGATTGTTATTTATGTACTCAAGATTGGCAAAGAAAAATGGTAAGTGGAAATATTTTTAAGCAACATATTATTGATATATGGAATTCTGAAATTTTAAAAAAATATAGAGTAAATCTAGGTTCTGGTAAAAGGGTGGAAAACCCATGCAAAAATTGTAATGCATTTGGATTGATGCATGGTTCTAATCATTTCAATGCTTGGAAAAAATATTACAATCATTAATTTTACATTCTAAATGATAAAAAAAATTTCATTTTTTATTTCAAAAACCATAATTTTTTTTGATAATATTTTTTTTAAATTTACTAAAAAAAGATTTAGATATTATCTTCAAGATGCGCTGAGATTAACTTCTTATAGTAGATGTTTGTTTGAGTATAAAGAATATAAATTTTTTAATCCCTCAAATCTAACATATTGGAGAAGCAAAACTTTTTTAGAAAAAGAACCAGGAACGCTAAGATGGATTAAAAATTTTAACTCACTAAATTCAATTTTTTGGGATATTGGAGCCAATGTTGGACTTTATACAATCTTCGCCGTTAAAAATAATCCTGGAATACAAGTGGTATCTTTTGAGCCTTCAGGATTAAATTTAGGATTATTAGAAAAGAATATTTATATCAATAATGTGCAAAAAAATGTAAAGATTTTTCCAATAGGACTTACAAATAAAAGTAATTCATTTCTTGATATGTTTGAAAGCTCCGAGGAAGAAGGTGGAGCGTTAGGAAGTTTGGGAGTTGAAACCGGTTTTGATGGAAAAAAAATAAAAACTATTAATAAATATAAAATTTTTAGTACTTCAATTAATCAACTTATAAAAGATAAAATTTTAGAAGTGCCTAATTACGTAAAAATTGATGTAGATGGATTAGAACATCTTATTCTCGAGGAGGCAGACGAAATTTTAAATTCAGATAAGTTGCAAGAAATTTTAATTGAGATAAATGAAAATTATGATACCCAGTTTAAAAAGATCATTAAAGTCATGGAATACAATAAATTTAAAATTTATGAAAAGCACTCAAGTGTTTATGCTCAAAATTCAGCATTTGATAAATCTTATAATTATATTTTTAAAAAAGAAATTTAATTCCTATAATTTTTCATTAATTAATTCGTTTAGAATTTCAAAATTTGGTTTTCGGTCATCTCTTAAAGTTAAATATTTTTTTACATATTCTGAGTATTTAGATTGATTGAAATTTAAATTTCTTAAAATTTTTTCTTTTTCAAATTTTTCATTAATATTGATAAGATCAACTCCTAAATCGTTAGCAACATTTTTTGAATACTCATACTGAAAATCATAAGATTTAAGCTCGTCAGAAATAATCATTATAATTGGTTTTTTATAAATTGCACCAAATGATAAACCTGCAGAATTTCTAGAAATAATTACTTTTGCATCTTTAGTTGCAATACTAATTTTTTCACTAATTATTTCTCTGTTCCCATAGTAATCAGGAAATTTATTTAAATGATTTGACCTTGGATGTGGCGCTATTTTTACTTTTAATTTTAAAAGATTTTCTAGATGATCAAAAAATTTATTCAATGGAGGAAACCAATTTTCTATACTGAAAATCTCTTTCATTTTTAAACCTCTAAAAATATTATCGCCTGGAAAAAGAGGTCCTGCACTTTCTAAGAATAAAGCATAATCTCCTTCATTATCAGATCGAATTGTAGTATGGCTTTTTGAATTAAGGAACATTGAGTAATCATAAGCATTAAATTCTACTATTTTAATTTTTTTTTTATTAAATGAACTTCGAAAACCATCTGATCCGCATTTAAGGGCATAAGTTGGATATAGCTCTAAAAAATTTGAAAGTATTTTAAAAAAATTAAATATTAGAAAATGATGTACTACTTTAGGATTTCTTAAACCGATTAAAATTTTTCTCAATAAAATTGAAAAGTTAAAATTTATAGCTGGAGCAGCGGGGTGCTGTAATGAAGCAAATTCTAAAATTTTAAATTTAGATTTTTTTAGTTCTAAATTTATCAAAAAACTATAGAAATTTTCTACTTTTACAAAATTTAAAACTGCTATGTTTATATTATTATTGTCTGAAATATTTTTTCTAAAGTGTTTCTTCCAAGCAAAAAAGTTCTCAAATTGAATAGCTTTTTTAAAAGGTTCACCGAGAAATATTTTTTTTTTATTATACAGTATAGAACCAAGATCATGGATTTCTATTTCAAAATCATAATTTTTTTCTAGCTGAGGTAGATCAAATCTCTGCCAGTCAAATTTTCTGAATTTATTTGGAAATAAGATAATTAGTTTCGACTTTCTCATTTTTAATTAATTTTTTAAAAATTTTTCAACAATTTTAAAATCATGATAGTCATCGATATCAATTGATCTTGATTTTGGCATTAAAAATAAACCTGTTTTACTTGTTACAACTTTTTTGATTTTAAGTAGAGTGCTTCTTTTCCACATATAAATTGATGCGTTAATGTCGAAAACTTTTGGAGCGTCCTGTCTTCTGGAAAATAATTTTTTATCTTTCACAAGCTTTACGCCATTTTTATTTAGTTCTACCATATTAAAATAAGGATTTTTTCTAGATTCACAAACACTGATTAAGTTTTCATATTTTTTTGATTGAAAAAGTTTTTTAGCATTAATTATATCTTTTGTTTCTCGAAGAGGTGCAGTGACGTCTAAGTCCATTATAATATTAAATTTTTTTTTAAATTTTTTTTCTGATTCTAAAAGAGCATGTTTTAT
>CACEAQ010000029.1 GCA_902557605.1 uncultured Pelagibacteraceae bacterium
AACCTACAAACGTTGCTATTAGTTGATATTTTTTTATTAATAGTTTTTTTTGGTCTTATCTTTAGAAATTTTTATAGATTTTATTACACCGGTAAAAAAAATAAAAAAGGTGCTCAAACTAATCTAAAATACATTTCTGTATTTTCTTTATTTACAGTAATTCCTTCATTAATTGTAGCAATATTTTCCCTTTTTATTTTTAATTTCGGAGTACAAAATTATTTTGATAAACAAATTGCTAAAGCTGTCAATAATTCCTTTGATGTTGCAAAAAATTATTTAGAAGAGAGTAAAGAAAATGTTCTTTCAGATGTGATATTAATGAGCGTTGGTCTTAATAGAGCATCAACTTTTTATTATTCAAATCCTAAAAGATTTAGAGACATAATAAGGTCAGAAAAAATTTTAAGAAGGGTCGATGATGTATATTTAATTGACAGCTTAGGAAATATTTTAATATCTGATGTTAGAGATATATCTGAAGAATTTGTTATACCTTCAGATGAAGATTACGATTTGGTACTAGAGGGAAAACCTGTGTTTATTACTAATAATTTAGAAAATAAAACAACTGTTATGACAAAATTAAATTCGTTAGTTGATACTTATTTATATATTTCAAGAAATATTGATCCAGAAACTTTACGTTATTTAAATGAGACTGAACAAGCCGTGAGTTTTTATTATTCAGTCGAAAATAGTCAAACTGGTATCAAGGTTACCTTTGCGATAATTTATATTATTGTAGTGACTTTACTTTTATTTCTATCTACCTCGATCGCAATTACTTTTGCTTCAAGATTAACAAAGCCGATAATAAATTTAATTGGGGCATCAGATTCAATAAGCAAAGGTGCATTAGATGTAAAAGTACCAGACCTTGAAACTGATCCAGAATTTAGACAACTAAATAGAAACTTTAATTCAATGATAGAAAGACTAAAAGAGCAGCAGGACAAATTACTAATTACTGAAAGGTATGAAGCATGGGAAACTGTTGCAAGAAAACTTGCCCATGAAATTAAAAATCCTCTGACACCAATACAATTATCCATTGATAGTCTTCGAGAAAAATATAAAGATAAATTTCTCAATCAAAGCCAAGAATTTGAAATATATCTTGAAACAATTAATAGACAAATTAAAGATATTGAAAAATTAGTAAATGAATTTTCTAACTTTGCTAGAATGCCAAGGCCGATACTTAAAAAGATAAATTTTTTTAAATTAATTGAAAAATCATTAGAATTCATAAAAATGTCCTCAAAAAATTCAATTAATTTAATTTCAAAAAATAAAAATTTAATGATAGATGGAGATGAAGACCAACTTAATAGAGTGTTTATTAATTTAATAAAGAATTCCGAAGAATCTTTTGAGGAGTTAATTAAAAAAGACCCTAAATTTAAAGGGAATATTGACATAGAAATTAACACTAATAATGACTATATAGTTTGTAGTTTGACAGATAATGGACCAGGTATTACAGATGCAAAAAAAGCAATGACACCTTACTTTACTACAAAAAAAACTGGAACAGGGTTAGGACTTCCAATAGTAACAAAGATTATTAATGAACACTCAGGAAATTTTTCTATAAAAAACAATAAAGGAAAAGGTACACAGATATTTATATCACTGCCAAAAATAAATGCATAAAGAAATCTTAGTTATAGATGACAATCCTGATATTCGTTCTATGGTGAGTAACATACTAGAAGATCAAAATTTTAGTGTAAGAACAGCTGCTAATTTTGATCAAGCCATATTTGAAATAAACAAGAAACTCCCAGATTTAGTAATATTAGATATTAAACTAGATAAGGCTGATAAGGATGGAATTGATCTTTTAAAACTAATTATTAAAAAAAATAAATTAACCCCTGTAATAATGATTTCTGGACACGCAACTGTTCAAATTGCAGTTGAGGCCATAAGAATAGGTGCTTATGAATTTATTGAAAAACCATTTTCAAAAGAAAAAATACTTAATTATGTCAATAGAGCCCTTGAATCCTTTGAGCTTAAGAAAGAAAAAGATTTTATAGAAAATAAACTATTTCACTCATTTGAATTAATTGGAAGAAGCCAGTCTATAATGAAAGTAAAAAAGATTATTGAGAAATTGTCTACATCTGAAAGCAGAATCCTTATTTCAGGGCCCACTGGGGCAGGCAAAGAACTCGTCGCAAGAAAAATCCACAGAAACTCAACAAGATCTAAAGAACCTTTTGTGATAATTAATGCAGCGTTATTAAAAGAGAATACTTACGAAAGAGAATTATTTGGAGAGGAATTTGAAGATGGCAATATATCATTTGGAGCATTAGAGAGAGCAAACAAAGGAACATTATTAATTGATGAAGTCTCTGAAATACCATACGAAACTCAAGCTAATGTTTTAAGAGTTTTAATTGATCAAAAATTTAAAAGACTAAATGGTTCAAAAGATATAAATGTTAATATTAGATTAATTTCCTCATCATCAAAAGATTTGAATTATTTAGTAAAAGAAAATAAATTCAGGGAGGATTTATATCATAGACTGAATGTTATGCCAATTGAACTTACACCTTTGTGCACTAGGACAGAAGATATCCCTTTATTAATTGAATATTTTAAAGAAAAACTTTCTGAGATAAATGGCGTTCAACAACCAAAAATTGATATTAATAACGATAATTTTTTTACTTATGACTGGCCAGGAAATGTAAGAGAGCTGAGGAACTTAGTTGAGAGAATTACCATACTGTCTGCCAATGAATCTAAATCAAATATTGATAAATTAATTGATGACGTTTTAAATCCATCTATTTTTAATCAAACTAATAAAGACCTTTTGGAAAAATCTTTTACTTCACCTATTAAAGAGGCTAGAAAACATTTTGAAAAAGAATATTTAATTACGCAACTTAAAAAAAACCACGGAAATATATCAAAAACTGCAGATTTTATAGGGATGGAAAGATCGGCACTTCATAGAAAATTAAAAGAGCTAGGAATTAAAGGCATAAATTAAAATGAACATAATTATATGTGGAGCCGGCAAAGTAGGTTTCTCAATTAGTAAACAATTATCTGCTCAAGGTCATTCAGTAACAGTAATTGATCAGTCATCGGAGGACATAAAAAAAATTAATGATACACAAGATGTGAAAGGTATTGTAGGTAGAGCAACTTTACCAACAGTTTTAGAGAATGCAGGAGCTGAAAAAGCAGATATGATTATAGCAGTAACTAGAAATGATGAGACAAATATGATTGTGTGTCAGTTGGCAAGCTCATTATTTAATGTTTCAAAAAAAATTGCTAGAATAAGAACAAAAGATTTCTTAGAAGGAAAATGGGGTAAGTTATATAACAAATCAAATATTCCTATTGATGTTATAATTTCTCCTGAGTTAGAAGTTGCTAAATCTCTATACAGAAGGCTAGAGGCACCTGGAGCTCTAGACAATGTTCCATTCGGCAATAATAAAGTAAAAATGCTGGAAATAGCTATTGAAAAAAATTGCCCGATTAAAAATATACCTTTAAAAAAATTAACTGAGAAATTTCCAGATTTTAAGGCAAATATAATAGGAGCGCTTAGAAAAGATAAATTAATTTATTTAAAGAAAAATGATCAAATTTTAGAAGATGACAATATTTATGTAGTTATAAGTAGTGATCAATTAAACCCGATTTTAAAAGCATTTGGACATGATGAAAAGGTTTCTAAAAATATTTTAATTATTGGTGGAGGGAACATTGGTTTAAACTTAGCAAAAATAATTGAGGAAAATGCACAAGATTTGAGAGTTAAAATTATTGAAAAAGACAAAAAAAGAGCTGAGGAAATTGCTAATGAGCTCTCATCTTCAATAGTCATAAATGGAGATGCTCTTGACGAAGAAATTCTTAAAGAAGCTAATCTGGAGGGATCAGAAACAGTTCTTGCTTTAACAAACGATGATGAAAACAATATGATGGCTTGCGTTTTAGCAGAAAAAACTGGACTTAAAAAAAGAACGATCGCAATAGTGAACAAATCAAACTATAATTTACTTCAAGACTCACTAAATATAGATGACCTTGTTGATCCTAGATTGACGACTGTTTCAAGAATTATGGAGCATGTACATAAGGGAACTATAGGAACTGTTTATTCACTTTTAGATGGCGAATATGAATTTATTGAAGCAAAAATTTTAGAAAAATCAGAACTTCTCAACAAGTCTATCCGAGACTCTAATTTACCTGAGGATATAAGAATTGGAGCAATAGTGAGAAAAAAACAAGTCATAATCCCAAGATCAAACTTTATATTTGAAAAAGATGATTTAGTTGTATTTTTAGTTAAAAGAGAACAGCTTAAAGCTGTTGAAGATATTTTTAGCGTTAGTTCTATTTAAAGGTAATGAATTTTAAAAGTATAAGTTTTTATTTAGGACTTTTTTGTTTTCCTATAAGTTTATTATCATTCATAAACATTTTATATTCCTCATATTTTGATTTTTTTTTGAGTATCGAATCTTATTTTATTACATTAATTTTATCTTCATTAATTGGTCTATCTTTTTATCTAATTGGAAAAAAATCAAACAAAAAATTAAATTTTATTGAGCAATTAATTTTAATAATATTAGTTTATATTTTAATTGGGCTTTTAATTTCCATTCCTTTTTATTTAAGCACTTTACAAGTCACATTCATAAGTTCTTTTTTTGAGGCAATTTCAGGTTTAACAGGCACAGGGTTTTCCTCATTCAAAAACATTAAATATTTAGATCCTACCTTAATTTTATGGAGATCATCATCCCAATGGGTTGGGGGATTATTTTTTTTATATTTCTTAATAATATTGTTTTCAAACAAATCTTTTAATTTTAAAATGACCAATCTAACCTATGCAGGAGAAACTAACTATAAATCTGAAGAAAATATTAAAAATAACTTACTAAAAATATTTATATTTTATACTATACTAAGTTTAATTTATTTTACTCTTTTAAATATATCAGGTGTAAGATTATTTAATTCACTTAATTTAACAATGACTTTAGTTTCAAATGGTGGCTTTTTGCCTTCAGATAGTCTTAATGACATTATCGTTACAAATTTTCAAAAAATTATTTTAATTCTTACTTTAATTTTCTCTACGTTAAACTTTTATTTTTTATTTAATATTTTTAATAGAAGAGCTTTGTTAAAATCTCATAATGAGGATTTTTATTTACTCGCTTTTGCAGCTCTTTTTGTTTTATTAATTTATTTTAATGATTTTGAAGGACTGGATATTATTACTAGTGTTCTAAGCAGCTTATCCAACTCTGGAATAACTTTGCTTGA
>CACEAQ010000030.1 GCA_902557605.1 uncultured Pelagibacteraceae bacterium
ATGAAATATCAAATAAAGTATTGTATTTAAAGGCTAAACATCTATATAATTATAATATGAGCAACAATTCTGTAGTAATCACATCGGCTTTAAGAACCGCAGTTGGATCCTTAAATAGAAGTTTAAAAAATATTCAAGGTTTTGAGCTTGGATCGGCTGTAATATCAAGCAGTTTAAAAAAATCAGAATTGAAACCCGATGAAATAGATGAAGTTATAATGGGACAGGTCTTAACAGGTGGGGCTGGACAAAATCCAGCAAGACAAGCTTTAATCCACGCCGGTATACCAAAAGAAAAACCTGCCTACGTCGTTAACCAAGTATGTGGATCTGGAATAAGATCTGTAGCTTCAGGATTTCAAAGTATTCTCTCAGGCGACTCTAAAATTGTAGTAGCGGGTGGCCAAGAAAGTATGTCTTTAGCTCCCCATGCAATTCATTTAAGAGATGGAAAAAAACTTGGAGATACCGAATTAACGGACACTATGATTAAAGATGGATTGTGGGATGCTTTTCATGGCTATCATATGGGTATTACAGCAGAAAATGTAGCTGAAAAGTTTCAAGTCACGAGAGATGAGCAAGATAAATTTGCTTTAAACTCTCAACAAAAAGCAATAAATGCTCAAAAAAACAATAAATTTAAAGACGAAATAATAAATTTTAAGATTAAGTCAAAAAAGGCTGAAATAGATTTTAATTCAGATGAGCATCCACGCGAAGGAATAAATATAGAGGCTTTAAAAAGATTAAAACCTGTTTTTAAAAAAGAGGGAACTGTTACTGCAGGAAACGCATCCGGAATAAATGATGGAGCCGCTGCCGTTACTTTAATGAATTCATCTGAAGCAGAAAAAAGAGGGTTAAAAAAGTTAGTAACAATAAAATCTTGGGCAAGTTGCGGGGTTGATCCCGCATTAATGGGTACAGGCCCGATCCCTTCATCAAAAAAAGCTTTGGAATTAGCAGGTTGGTCTGTAAAGGATTTAGATCTTCTAGAAATTAATGAGGCTTTTGCTGCACAAAGTATTGCTGTTATAAAAACATTGGGCGCACCCATAGAAAAAGTAAATGTCAATGGCGGGGCGATTGCTATTGGACATCCTATAGGAGCTTCCGGAACAAGAATTCTTGTTACTCTTATTCATGAAATGATTAAAAGAGATGTGAAAAAAGGTTTAGCGACTCTTTGTATCGGTGGAGGAATGGGTATTGCAATGTGCGTTGAAAGATAAAATATTATCTTTTGATGGAATTGCCGATAGTAAATCACCCTGATTATGTCGCAAAGATTAATGATGATAACAAATTTCCTATTAAAAAATTTGGTGCATTAGCAAATCATCTTTTAGCGGCAAAAATAGTTAAAAAATTCCATATTCCTAAAGAATGTTCGATTGAAACAATGAAAACTTCACACTCCTTAAAGTATATAAATGATATTAAAAATAAGACACTTGATGTTAAAGCTCAAAAAAAAATTGGTTTTCCAATTAATGATAGTGTTGTGAGAAGATCTTTTGTGGCAACTGGAGGTACAGTGCTAGCTAGCAAACTTGCTTTAGACTCAAAGCTTGCTTGTAATACTGCTGGGGGCAGTCATCATGCTACGTTTGATTACGGGGCAGGATACTGTGTCTTTAATGATACTGCTGTTGCAGCTAATTATTTAAAAAATAAAGGATATGCAAAAAAAATCCTGATACTAGATTTAGATGTACATCAAGGTAATGGCAATTCAGAAATATTCCAAAACGATAAAGATGTTTTAACTTTTAGTATGCATTGTGCTTCGAATTACCCTGCAAAGAAATCTAAAAGTGATATAGATATAGAGCTTCGCGATAATATGGAAGATAATGAATACTTAAATATTTTAAATAAAAATCTAAAGGAGCTAAATAGTAACACTTATGATTTTGTTTTCTATGTTGCAGGAGTTGATATTCATTATGAAGATAGATTAGGTAAACTTAAAATTACAGACAATGGTATCAATAAAAGGGATCAAATAGTTATTGAAAACTTTTACTCAAAAAAGACTCCATTATGTGGCGTTCTTGGAGGAGGTTATAATAAAAGTTTTGATAAATTAATTAAACTTCACTCAATGCTTCACAAAAATTGTGCAGAATACTTTTAACAGGTCCTGGCTTTAGATGGACTAAACTTAGGGACTAAAGCCAAGACTTAAGTTCATAATATTCTTAAATAAAATTATTGTTAATTTATAAAACTGACGCGCTACAATTTAAACGGTATCAGTAAGCTTCACTCAATAAAAATTTGCTAAAACTTGTTTAATTTACCCTTATAATTATTATTTTTTACTAGTTAATAACTTGCTTCTATTTTTATTCATACTAAATCCAGCAAAATATATTGTGTGGGATGGGAATTGATATCCCTCAGGATAATTAGCACCACCATATTCGGGATGCGAATATGTACCATATTTAATGTCAACATAATCATGATGAGCTGTTTTAAATCCCGATCTATTTACTTTTAATTCATCATTTATGTAAACTTTGATAAAACCATCATAATCTTTTGAGTATCTAATATTAAACTCAACTTTGTGCCACTTACCTTTAAGATTTTTTTCATCAATTACATGATTACCTTCAATAGAAAGTTTCCCGTGGTAAATAGATGCGGAAAATTGAGGCGCATAACCGCCTACGGTTTGACCGCCTTTGCGATTAACACCATAAAATTGTGTTATGTAAGGTTGTAAAAGTTTGTCTTTAAAATTTTCAGGTGTGTTAGGCACATAAAAATAGTAACCTACCCATATTTCTTTTGCTTTCTTACCTATTCTTAAATCTCCGCTTGAAGCAACTTCAAGTCTTAATCTATTGCTATTACAATCGGTAGTTCCAGTTCCTATTTTGACTTTATTTTCTTTCCAGAAATGACCGGCTGTTCCACAATCTCCTTTTCTAGGGCTAAAGTTTTCAATTAATTTAAAGGGTGATGTGCCTGTAGGGTCTTTGATTATAGTATAATTATGTTTGCGTAATTCTTTTTTTAAATAATTTGCTATATGAACCTTATCGATCTTGCCCCTTTTTAAATAGTTCGGATTTTTAGATACGACATCGGCCAACACAACACCGGTCATCATAAAAAAAATTAGACTGGTATAAAATATAATCAGTTTTTTCATTTTTAAATTTTGCTAAGAATTGAGTTGTGGCAAATTTTCATAAAACTTCAAAGCTTCAGGATTCGCAATGGCTTCTTTATTGTTGATCTTTTCTCCATTTACTACCTGTCTCACAGCTAACTCCACGATCTTACCACTTTTGGTTCTTGGAATTTCTGGAACTTTAATTATTATTGAAGGAACATGTTTTGGTGAACAGTTTTTTCTTATTCTAGATTTGATTGATTTAATTTTTTCATCGTTCAATTCCTCATTATTTTTTGTTGTTACAAATAGGATTACTCTTACATCGTCATTATAATCTTGACCGATAACTAGACCTTCTGTGATAAAATCAATGTCCTCAACTTGCTGATAAATTTCTGCTGTCCCTATTCTTACACCCCCAGGATTAAGAGTGGCATCGGACCTTCCGCGCATTATAAATCCGTTATTTTTAGTTCGCTCGATGAAATCACCATGATGCCAAATATTTTCAAATTGAGTAAAATAAGCTTTATGATATTTTTGTCCGTCACCATCATCCCAGAATTTTATTGGCATGGATGGAAAAGGTTTTTTAACTACTAACTCCCCTTTCTCTCCATCTTTTACACTTTTTCCTTTATCCGTAAAAACATCAACATCAATACCTAGGCTCTGGCCTTGGATTTCTCCCATGTATACATTTGAATAAAGATTTCCTAAAACTAAACAACCAACTAGATCTGTCCCACCAGCAATAGATGCAAGATGAACATCTTTTTTTATTTTTTCGTATACATACTTGAAACTTTCCTCAGCTAAAGGAGAACCTGTTGAAGTTATTATTTTTATTGAACTTAGATCTAGGTTTTTACTATCATATTTTTCATTCTTTAAATGATCGATGTATTTAGCGCTTACTCCAAAAAGATTAATTTTCTTGTTTTGACAATACTCTAAAAGAACATCCATTTTTGGATAAACAGGTGCCCCATCGAATAAAAATATAGATGAGCCTGTTGCTAATCCTCCAACTAACCAATTCCACATCATCCAGCCAGTAGTAGTGTAGTAAAATAATTTTTCGTTTTCTCTAATATCGCAATGAAGCATAAACTCTTTATTATGTTCAATTAATACATTTCCTGATCCATGAGTAATGCATTTTGGTTTCCCTGTAGTACCGCTTGAAAAAAGAATATAAATAGGATGATTGAATTCAAATCTTTCAAAAACCTCATCTAAGTCGTTCTTTAAAGTC
>CACEAQ010000031.1 GCA_902557605.1 uncultured Pelagibacteraceae bacterium
ATAGAGAGGATGGAAAAACGATGTGTCTGCGGCCAGATTTAACAGTAGCTTCATGTATAAATTTTTTACAAAAAAAATCTTCCTCAAAAATTTATTATTCCGGTCAGGCATACAGAAGATCAAGTGATAAAAGTACAAATTTTATAAACGATCAGTTAGGGATTGAAATTCTAGGATCAAAAAATCAAATTCAGGACGATTTTAAGGTCATAAGTACAATTTTAAGTTCAGCGAAAAAGATAAAAAGAAAAAAAATTCTAATCAAAGTAGGTGACATTGGTTTATTTAAAAGTTTGATTAATGCTATGGACATGCCTGAAAGGTGGAAGTTAAGACTTATAAGACATTTTTGGAGGCCAAAATATTTTGAAGAGCTTCTGAAAAGATTGGAAAATAATACAGATATCGATGCAGTTACTTTTGATGCTGATAAAAAAAGATTTTACGAAATGAAGAAAATTGAACAAGGTAAAGTGATTGCTGGCAGATCAGTATCAGAAATATTAAAAAGATTCGACAAAAAGATTAAAGATCCAAGATCATTTGTAGATGGAAAAAAAATTGTAAAAATCATTGAATCTTTTTTAAAAATAAATTGCAAGCTTTCTGAACTTGACAAAAGGTTGTTAGATTTTGCTAAAAAAAACGACCTCAAAAAAAATATATTTAAAAACTTTGAATCCATTTTAAATTTAAGAAAACTAAATCAAGACATCAACTTCATTGCAAATTTTGGTAGAGATGTAGAATATTATACTGGCATTGTTTTTGAAGTATTTTCAGAAAAAAAGGAAATTGCTAGAGGAGGCCGTTATGATGATTTACTTAAAAGTCTGGGAGCTAAAAAAAACATCCCGGCGGTTGGTGCTGCAATTAACTTAAAAAATATATGAAAGATTTAATTACAATTGGCTTACCAAGCAAGGGACGGTTAAAAGATAAATCAATATCATTCTTTAATGAAAGAGGATGTAAGATTTTACAAAGTGAAAAAGAGAGAAATTACTTTGGTACTATTGAAAATAAAACTAATATTAAAATTATTTTTCTTCACGCAAAAGAAATTATTCAAAGACTAGGGGATGGTACTTTAGACTTAGGCGTATCTGGACTAGATCTTTTAAAAGAGTCTGATAAAAGTTTACAGAATAAGATAAATGTTCAAAAAAAACTTGATTTTGGTAATGCCAACCTAGTTATAGCAGTTCCAGATGATTGGATAGATGTGCAGACGATTGCTGATCTTGAAGAAGTATCATTTGATATTAAATCTAAAAGAAATTATAGACTGAGAGTAGCAACTAAATATCCTAATTTGACTAATAATTTTTTGATTTCTAAGGGAGTTACTCAGTATAAATTGATTACCAGTCTCGGAGCTACCGAAACTTATCCATTTATAGGTTCTTCCGAAATCATTACTGACATAACTTCTACTGGTAAAACTTTGGCTGATAATAACTTAAGGGTCCTTAAAGATGGATTGATATTAAGATCAAATGCATGTTTATTTATCGCAAAAAAAAAGGCTGCAAAACTGCAGCCTTTTTTAAAATCTTTTGAGTAGTTGAAATTACATTCCCATTCCACCCATGCCGCCCATTCCACCCATGCCACCGCCCATTGGAGGCATTGCAGGACCAGCATCTTTTTCCTCGGGCTTGTCCGCGATCATTGCTTCTGTTGTTATCAATAATCCAGCTATTGAAGCAGCATCTTGTAATGCCGATCTCACAACTTTAGTCGGATCAATAATTCCTTTAGCAAACATATCTACATAATCTTCATTCTGAGCGTCATAACCTTGAGAAGCTTTTTTACCCTCTAAAAGTTTTCCTACAACCACTGAACCATCGACACCTGCGTTAGCAGTAATTTGTCTGATTGGTGCTTGAAGAGCTTTTTTAACTATTTCGACCCCAGCTTTTTGGTCATCACCTTTTACTTTAACACCATCTAAATCTTGTGCAGCGTAAAGTAATGCGCAACCACCACCTATTACTACTCCTTCTTCAACGGCAGCTCTAGTCGCATTAAGAGCGTCTTCAACTCTGTCTTTTCTTTCTTTCACTTCAACTTCTGTAGCGCCGCCAACTTTAATTACGGCAACTCCACCAGCAAGTTTAGCTAATCTTTCTTGAAGTTTCTCTTTATCATAATCAGATGTTGTTTCATTGATCTCAGATCTAATTTGATTACATCTTGCTTCAATATCAGATTTTTTACCTTCACCAGCTACTATTGTGCTGTTCTCTTTATCAATTTTCACCTTTTTACAAGAACCAAGATCACCAATTTTGACGTTTTCTAATTTAATTCCAAGATCTTCTGAAATGACTTGTCCTCCAGTTAGAATAGCAATATCTTCTAACATCGCTTTTCTTCTATCACCAAAGCCAGGCGCTTTAACAGCAACAACTTTTAGACCACCTCTTAATTTATTAACAACTAAAGTTGCCAAAGCTTCACCTTCAACATCTTCAGAGATTATCATTAGCGGTCTATTAGCTTGAACCACTGACTCTAATAATGGCACCATTGGTTGCAAATTTGTTAATTTTTTCTCAACTAAAAGAACTAAAGGGTTTTCAAGCTCAGTTGTCATCTTTTCAGTATTTGTGACAAAATAAGGAGATAGATATCCTCTGTCAAATTGCATACCTTCAACTACATCCAATTCAGTTTCAACTCCTTTTGCTTCCTCAACTGTAATCACACCTTCATTACCAACTTTTTGCATAGCTTTAGAAATCATATCACCAATAGATTTTTCACCATTTGCTGAAATTGTTCCAACTTGAGCAACTTCTTCGTTAGCTTTAACTTTTTTTGATGATGTCTTTAATTTATCAATTACGTGCTCTACTGCTTTATCGATACCTCTTTTGATATCCATTGGGTTCATTCCAGCCGTAACGTATTTAAGTCCTTCATTTACTATTGCTTGAGTCAGAATAGTTGCAGTGGTAGTACCATCGCCAGCGTTATCATTTGTTTTACTTGCAACTTCTTTGACCATTTGAGCACCCATGTTTTCAAATTTATCCTCAAGATCAATTTCTTTTGCAACAGACACACCATCTTTAGTAGTTCTTGGTGCGCCATATGATTTATCCATTACCACATTACGTCCTTTTGGACCTAATGTTACTTTTACGGCGTTAGCAAGAGTATTAACCCCAGTTAGCATCTTTGATCTTGCTTCTGTATCAAATTTAATTATTTTTGCCATTATCTTCTCCTATAAAGTTTATTTTTTACTTTTTGAAATTCCCATTATGTCAGATTCTTTCATAATGCTATATTCTTTACCGTCAATTTTGACATCTGTTCCAGACCATTTTCCGAAAAGAACTATATCTCCAACTTTAACATCCATTGCAGAAACTTTTCCGTCTTCATTTTTAGCACCAGGTCCTACAGCTACCACCTCGCCTTCTTGAGGTTTTTCTTTAGCAGTGTCTGGTATGATTATTCCGCCAGCAGTCTTTTCCTCACTGTCTAGCACTTTAATTAGAACACGATCGTGTAGAGGTCTAAATTTCATATATATTTTCTCCTATAAATTTTTATGTAGTGTTGATATGGTATGTTTTAACTATATTTCAAGAGGCAAAATCATTAAATAAATCAATATATACAATATTTATAAGTATTAAAGAGGATTTATAAGTATTAAAAGAGGAGAATAATACATTGAAAGAACTAAACCATTTGGAAGATATATTCGATAAATATGATACGTTTGTTATAGATTTATGGGGAGTAATGCATAATGGGGTTGCTCTTAATCTAAGCGCCATAGATGCAGTAGAACAATTAAAAAAAAATGCAAAAAAAATAGTATTTCTCTCTAATGCACCTAGACCTAGTTCTAACGTAATTAATTTTTTGTTAAAAATGAAAATGGATAAAAGATACCTTGAAAATGTAATGACTTCAGGTGAGGCAGCAATGCATGCTATAAACCAAAAAAAATTTGGGAAGACTTTTTATCATCTAGGACCATCTAGAGATACTTCAATATTTGAAAGAGTAAAAGAAAATCAAACTAATCTTGAGAGTTGTGATTTTATTCTATGCACAGGATTATTCGACAAATACGAAAATGACTTGGACTATTACAAAAAAATTTTATCGGAACACATTTCAAAAAAGTTGATTTGTACAAATCCAGATTTAATAGTTCACAGAGGTAGTGTTGAAGAATTGTGCGCAGGTTCAGTAGCAAAAGTTTTTGAAGATCTTGGAGGAGAAGTAATTTATTTTGGGAAACCACATAAAGAAATTTATAATATGTGTTTTGAGTCAAATGAAAAAGTTTTAG
>CACEAQ010000032.1 GCA_902557605.1 uncultured Pelagibacteraceae bacterium
TAATGAATCGCCTTCTTTTAAATTAAGGTCGAAAGCAAGTTCAGAACCGATAAATATATTGTTTTGATTGAAATTACTTAAATTTCCTTGTGAACTAAAGTTTTCAAAAAAATTTATTATATTCTTTTCATTTTTATCTACTCCTTTGAAAATAACACCTTTAGCTTTTTGGTTGTTAATTATAATCCCCTCTCCAGTAAATGATTTGCTTACACTAATCCCCTCGAAATCTTTTTTAATTCTTGTAATAAAATCGTCTTTTATTTCAAAACCATTTGGTTCAATAACTATATGCGGGTTAAGACCTAATATCTTATTTGTTAAATCTTTTTTAAAACCATTCATGACAGACATTACTATAATTAAAACTGCCACGCCTAACATTATTCCTAAAAAAGAAAATATAGAAATAATTTTGAGAAAACCTTCTTTTTTTTTTGGTCTAAGGTTTCTCAAAGAAATTAATCTCTCAGCTTTTGTAAACAATTTATTATGTGTTTAATTTTGATTTTATATTTTTAAGTTCTAATATTTCACTTTCGGACTTTAATTCCTTAAATTCCAAATTATCTCCTTCCGACTTTGAACCTAAAATAATTTGATATGGTACTCCAATTAAGTCATGTTTTTTAAATTTATTTGACATATTTTCATCAACATCATCTAACAATACGTCAATATTTTGTTTTTTTAGTTCTTTATAAATTTTTTCACCTTTTTCAAGGTTTTCTTTATTGTTTTTGCTAATACTTGGTATTATGACTACATCAAATGGTGATATCGTTTTTGGCCATTTCATAATATTATTATTAAAATTTGCCTCGATACAAGCTCCCACAAGTCTCGAAACTCCTATGCCATAAGATCCCATTTTAACCGAAGTTTTTTTTCCGTCTTTGTCATCTATCAAGCAATTCATCGGTTTTGAATATTTATCGTTAAAATAAAAAATATGTCCGACTTCAATTCCTTTTGTTACCATTTGGTTTTCTTTGCTTACTTGTTTATTAAATTCATTTTCCTTAAATTTTTCATCTGTGACTGCATAAATTGTAGAAAAATCGTTACGCATTTTTTGTAAAGACATATCATTAAATTTGTATTGGGAAGGATCTATTTGTAAAATTCTTTTATCTGCATAAATTTGACTTTCCCCCGTTTCAGCCAAAATTACAAATTCATGCGATAAATCACCTCCAATTGGTCCTGTTTCTGCTGCCATTGGAATGGCTTTTAAACCTAATCTACTAAAAGTTTTTAAATATGAGTAAAACATTTTGTTATAAGATTTTTTTGCATCTTCATCTGAAAGATCAAAAGAATATGCGTCTTTCATATAAAATTCTTTACATCTCATTACTCCAAACCTTGGTCTGATTTCATCTCTAAATTTCCACTGTATATGATAAAGAAGTTGTGGAAGTGATTTATAGGATTTTACACTAGTTCTAAAAACATCTGTTATCAACTCCTCATTTGTTGGTCCATAAAGCATTTCTCTGCCTTGACGATCTTTAATTCTTAACATTTCTTCTCCGTAGTCCTCATATCTTCCGCTCTCTTTCCAAATTTCTGATGACTGAATAGTAGGCATCAACATTTCTTGAGCCCCTATAAAATTTTGTTCTTCTCTTACAATTTGTTCTATTTTTTTCATTATTTTAAAGCCTAATGGAAGCCATGAATATATTCCTGCTGAAGACTGCTTAATCATACCAGTTTGTATCATTAATTGATGAGATTTAATTTTTGCCTCTGAGGGAAGATTTTTTGTAATAGGTATAAAAAGCTTTGAAAGATACATTATTGTAAAAACTCTCTTAAATTTAACAAATCAAACTTAACAAGATAATATATGACTAAAAATATTATAGTAGTAATTAATGTAGTTATTAAAAACTTTTTTCCTATTTTTGGATTTTTTGGGGCTCCAGGATCAACTCCACCAATTTTATCCTTAAAAACTTCTTTATTTGATCGAATTCCGATTGGTAGCACTGAAAAAAATATTATCCACCAGATCATTACATAAACGATTATAGAGCCTGTTATACCCATTAAATTCTTGCAATATTGATACTTGTGTAAGGTTTTTTTCCAGTTTTTTCTCTAACTATTCTTCTACAATTTTGTTTAAGAGTTTCAATTAGATTTTGTTGCTGTTTTTTATTGTCTATTGAAAAGGTTCTACAAATATTCATTATTTCATCTTCCATATCAAAAATAAAAGTATCATCCTCATTTTTTTCAGGAATTCCCTTATATGAAATTACTGGTTTTTTTATGCTCCCATTGTTTGATATAATAAGTGTAATTTCTAAATATCCATTGACAGATAAGTTTTTTCTGTCTTTGATAGATTGAGAATCTGTCTCAACATTAATATTTCCATCAAGATAAACTTTTCCTGATGGCGCTTTATCAATAATTTCTGGCTTATTTCCAGGAAGAATTTTTATTATATCTCCATTTTCAATCAATAAAGTTTTTGGAACCTGCATTTCTTTAGCAAACGATACATGTTCAGCCATATGTCGGTGCTCGCCATGAACTGGTATAACACACTGAGGTTTAACCCAATTGTACATATCTTTTAGATCATCTCTATTTGGGTGACCGGAAACATGTACAAAAGAATTTTCCTCACTAATCATTTCCATTTTATTTTTTACTATTAAATTTTGTAAATGATATAATTTTTTCTCATTTCCTGGTATAATTTTAGATGAGAATATTACACAGTCCCCTTTTTCTAAATGTACATCTGGATGAACACCATTAATTATTCTAGTCATAGCTCCCATTGGCTCTCCTTGGCTGCCAGTAGCTAAATATATGATTTTATTTTTGGATACCTTTTTTGCGTCTCTAGGCTCTAAAGGCTCAATGAGTCCTTGGAGATAACCACATTTTCTCGCTGCTTTGTAAATTCTTTGCATAGATCTGCCAACTAAACAAATATTTCGCTCAGTTTTTTTGGCACAATAGAAAATGGACTCCATTCTTGCTACATTAGAAGCAAACGAAGTAACGAGGATTCTATTAGTTTTTAATTCCATAATTCTTAATAAACTATCTCTTACATCAGACTCTGAACCAGCTCTTCCTGGGCTAAAAATATTTGTAGAGTCGCATATCATTGCCGACACACCGATATTTCCAATTGATTTTAATTTTTGTTCGTCGATTTGACCTCCGATTAATGGGTTAGGATCGATTTTCCAATCTCCGGTATGTAAAACTGTTCCTAAAGGAGTTTTTATGCTCAAGCCATTAGGCTCTAAAATAGAATGTGTTAAAGTAACAAAATCAATTTCGAAACTTCCCAACTTAATTTTACCATTTAAAGGCACCACTTCTAAATACGTAGAAATTTCAATTTTTTTTTCTTTAAATTTTTCAAGAATTAAGGCCGCGGTAAATGGTGTAGCGTAAATTTTACATTTTAGACTTGGCCATATATGTGCGACTGCACCTATGTGATCCTCATGGGCATGAGTAAGAACAATTCCAAGCAGATCATCTTTTTTGTCTATAATAAAACCTGCATCGGGCATAATAAGATCAATTCCCGGTACAGAGTCATCGGCAAAAGAAACGCCCATATCTACTATAATCCATTTTTTTTCATACTCTTTACCATAGGCGTATAAATTCATATTTCCACCTATCTCCCCAGATCCACCTAGAGGACAAAAGATTAATTCTTCTTTACTCATAAAAATTCTCTGTAAACTTTTGAAACTCCCTTAATTGTAATATTTTGATCAACAATAGTTCTTCTCTTTATAATTTTTTTAAACAAATTTGCATATCCCCCTGTAAGTATTATTTTATATTTCATTTTCCAATTATTTGTTATTTTATAAATTATATTATTAATTAATCCTTCATAACCCCAGATAAAACCAGCATTTAGAGCGTCTTTGGTATTTTTTCCATAACTTTTTTGCTGATTTTTCAAATCGAACATTGGAAGTAAAGCTGTAGATCGACTTAAATTTTCAATAGATAATTTAATACCTGGAGCTATAACGCCACCTTTGTACGTTTCATTTTGCACAATATCAAAAGTCGTTGCAGTTCCAAAAT
>CACEAQ010000033.1 GCA_902557605.1 uncultured Pelagibacteraceae bacterium
TCTTTTCATAAAAGGATACGTAAAAGCTAAAATCATAGATGCCATTCCAACAATCACAGTTAATGTATTAAATTGTATTAAAACTAAAAATGCCAATGAACATAAAATGACCACATAAAAAAAAGATTTTTTTACTGTGATTTTTCCAGATGCAATTGGCCTACTTTTGGTTCTCTGAACTTTTTTATCAAAATCTTTATCAATGATGTCATTAAATATACATCCAGCGCTTCTCATTAAAATTGAACCTAAGAAAAATAGCAGTAAGTAATAAAAGAACAATTTTAAATTAAAATTTTCGATCATTGAGTAGGCCAGCCCCCATGAACATGGCCAAAACAAAAGCATAACACCAATAGGTTTATTTAATCTTGTTAAATCTATAAATATTTTTAGGTGTTGCATTAAATATTACTTGTAAATATCAAACACTAACTTCATAATCAATTTGATTCGATATGGATATAGATTACACAGTAGCTGCTTTAATGTTTCCAGCTATACCTCTGATGATGACTATGTATAGCAATCGTTTTCATACTTTAAGCGCATTAATTCGGCAACTACATGACAAATTTACTTTCGAAAAAAAAGTTCCACCAGAGTTAGAAAAACAACTTCATGTTTTAAATAAAAGAACTAATTATCTTAAATATGTAATGGGCTTCTCTTCTTTTGGATTTTTATTTAATATGCTAACTGTTTTACTATTATATTTGAACTTAACATTTTACGCTAGACTAAGTTTTGCATTGTGCTGCGTATGTATGATAATTTCAATTTTCTTATTTTTACAGGAAGTTAGAATGTCAAATGAAGCATTAAAATATCACCTAAGCGACATGGACTCTATAAAAAAAGATTTATAGATTAACCCTCTAAAAGTTTTTTTTTAAAAAGTGAAATTCCTTGATCAATTTTATGATTGTAAGACTCCTCAAAAGTGCTTAATTGCCATCCTTGCATTCGTGATTTTATCTTTTTAAGATTTTCTAATTTCCATTCTTCACTTACATTTTCTTCTTTCCACTTTTTTTTTTCTTCGTTAGTTCTTGCACATCCATAACAGTATCCAGTAACAGGATCAGTTTTACAAATACTAATACATGGAGAAATTATTTTTTTTGACATTAAGGAATTAAAATTGCTGGGCCTGTTAACTTTCTTGCTTCTAAATCTGCGTGTGCATTTTTAGCGTCTGCAAGTTTATATCTTTTTGAAATTCTAATTTTTATTTTTCCAAATTTAACTTTTTCAAAAATTTGATCAGCGCCGGTTTGAAGTTCTTTTCTAGTACTAAAATATTGTCCAATAGAAGGCCTAGTCAAGTATAGCCCTTTAGGTTGGATTTCTTTAGGAACATTAACAAGATCTAAAGGTCCAGATGCATTTCCAAAACTTATCATCATACCTCTTGTTGAAAGACATTCTAATGATCCATGGAACGTTTTTTTTCCGACACCATCAAAAACTGCAGGTACTCCTTTATTTTTTGTAATTTTCATAACCTCTTTGGCAAAATTATCCTTTGTATAATTAATGACGTAAGAGTAACCATTTTCTTCAGCTATTTTGATTTTATCATCAGAGCCGACTGTTCCAATTACTTTAGCTCCAATACTATTAGCCCATTGAGCAAAAATTTGGCCAACTCCTCCAGCTGCTGCATGAAAAAGAACTGTTTCACCAGCTTTAAGCTTATAAGTTTTGGTAAGTAAATAATTAGTAGTTAAACCTTTTGTCATTAAAGTTGCGGCTAATTCGTGTGAAATTCCATCTGGAATTTTAACAGCTATTTTGGATGGGATTATTCTTTGCTGAGCATAAGCTCCTAATGGAACAGAGGCGTATGCAATATTGTCACCTTTGTTAAACTCAGAAACATTTGAACCTACTTCATCAATTTTTCCAGCAGCTTCCAAACCAATACCACTAGGCAAATTAATGGGGTACAAACCTGATCTATGATAAGTATCAATATAATTTAAACCAATTGCATGATTTGTAACTTTGATTTCATCAGCACCCGGGGAGGAAACGTTTACATCCTGAAGTTCTAATACTTCGGGTCCTCCGTTTTTTTTAACTACGATATATTTAGACATTTTTACGGGAACGTACTTTAACTTTTAATATTTAGCAAATGTTCCGTTGTTATAGTCTTGAATAGCCTCAAGTATCTCAGCTTTTGTATTCATCACAAACGGTCCGCCTCTTGCAATAGGTTCACCAATTGGCTTACCAGCTATAAATAAAAATTCAGATTTTTTGCTTGCTTTAATTTTTAATTTAGTCCCTCGCTCTAATAATATTAAGTTTGAGTCAACTGTTTTATTATGGGCTTTTTCTCCTATATTTAATTCTCCTTTTAAAAGGTAAACAAAAGAGTTGTGTCCTGATGGTACATTATAACTAAATTCTTTTTTTTCATTTAAAATTATATGAAAATAAATGGGATCAACGTTATGATTTTTCTCTGGTCCTTCAGCTTTTTCGTATTTGCCTGCGATTACTTTTACAATTTTCTCACTATCTTCGTGTTGTCCGAGCTCATTTCCTTTTATATAAAGGTATTCAGGCTTGTTCTTTTTCATTTTAGCTGGCATGTTTATCCAAAGTTGAAAGCCCAATAACTTACCTTCTTTCATAGCAGGCATTTCGGAGTGAATAATTCCTCTTCCAGTTTTCATCCATTGTACATCTCCAGATGTCATAATACCTTTTGCTCCAGTGCTATCTTGATGCTCAAACTCTCCGTTTAGCATATAAGTTACTGTTTCTATTCCTCTGTGTGGATGAGGTGGAAAACCAGCCACATAATCATCTTTATTTTCAGAACCAAATTCATCAAGCATTAAGAATGGATCGATATAATCTGCTTCTGGAGTTCCTATGCTTCTTTTTAATTTTACCCCTGCACCATCTGAGGCGTTTATGGCTTTGATGATTTTTTTTACTTCAATTTGAGACATAAAAATATTTATAATGAAAGTTTAAACTATATCAAGTAGCTGCGTTAAATTGCTGACCTCATTTTTTGGTTGAAAATCGAGGATATCGAATACTGAGTTATGCCTATTAACCCAAATGGAATTATATCCAAAGTTTCCACCCCCTGAAACATCCCATGTATTCGCGCTTAAAAAAGTAATTTCATCAGGTTTAATTTTATATTTTTTAATCGGTATTTCATAAACTCTTGGGTCAGGTTTATAAATTTTCACTTCTTCAATAGAAAAAAGATCATCAAATAAATGATTTAACTTATTACTTTCAACTAGTTCATTTAGAAGATCAAGTGTCCCGTTAGAAAGTATAGCAAGTTTGAAGTTTTTCTTTTTTAAATCTTCCAAGACCCCTTTTACTTCGGGATAAGGAGATAAAATTTTGTAAAGACTAAGTAACTCATTTTTCATATTTTTATTAATATTAAATACTTTCATTGATTTATCCAAACTGTCCTCAGTAATATCCCAAAAATTTTTATGTCTTTTCATTAAACTTCTAAGCCAAGTGTATTCAAGCTGAGTAGTTCTCCAAAAATTTGCAAATGTTTCCCACTTAGCTCCAAGTTTATCTTTACATCTTTTAGCAGCTGAATTTACATCGAACAATGTACCGTAAGCGTCAAACACTACTGCCTTTGTTTTCATCATTTATTAAATGTTATGCGAACCATCACATAATGGTTGATCATTTGTTTGTTTGCATGTGCAGAAAAAAACTTTTTTAGATTGATCAGCTAAATATTTTAAAGGCACAAACTCAGTTCCTTTATGTGAGCCATCACAAAAAGGTTGCTTAGAACTAATTCCACAAGTACACCAAAAATAAGATTTTCCCTCTAAAACATCAATGCCTATTGGGGAGTCTCCAGCTCTATTTCCTTTTTTCATTAAAGCTCCTTTATATCTTCAAAATTTGTTTATATTATAGATATTAATGAATATTAGATTATATCATCCAGACAGTATACTAGAAAATAATACAAGTTTGTTAAGTAAAGAGCACACTCATTATATTGTTAATGTTATGCGACTTAAAAGAGGCTCAAACTTAAATTTTTTTAATA
>CACEAQ010000034.1 GCA_902557605.1 uncultured Pelagibacteraceae bacterium
GCTCAGCAAATTATTCCTGCAGAGATTAAATCAAGCGATACAAAAGATGGCGGATCTCTATCGTATGAATTTGAACCCGATGAAGATGAGATTTTAGAAAATTTATTACCTAAGAATATTTCGACTCAAGTTTTTAAAGCTTTTCTAGAAAATGCTGCAAGTGAACAAGGTTCAAGAATGACTGCAATGGACAATGCCACTAGAAATGCTGGAGATTTAGTTGATAAGCTCACAATTAATTATAATAGAAGCAGACAAGCTTCAATCACTAAAGAATTAATAGAGATTATTTCAGGAGCAGAGAGTCTATAAAAATGAGTAAAAATGGAAAAATAACGCAAATAATTGGCGCAGTGGTAGATGTTAATTTCGACAGCGATTTACCAGAAATTTATACAGCTTTAGAGGCTGATAATTCGGGCAATAAACTTGTCCTCGAGGTAGCTCAGCATTTAGGTGAGAATGATGTCAGAACTATAGCGATGGATGCTACTGAGGGGCTGAAAAGGGGAGATGAGGTTGTAAACACTGGATCTCCTATAAGTGTGCCTGTTGGGCCAGAGACACTGGGAAGAATTATTAACGTGATAGGAGAGTCAATTGATGAAAAAGGTGAAGTTAAAACAAAAGAGAAATGGCCAATTCATAGAGCTGCTCCAAAATTTACTGATCAAGCTACTGAGACTGAACAATTAGTTACAGGTATTAAAGTAATCGATTTATTAGCCCCATATGCAAAGGGTGGAAAAATTGGATTGTTTGGAGGCGCTGGAGTTGGAAAAACAGTAACAATAATGGAACTAATAAACAACATTGCAAAAGCTCACGGGGGATTTTCAGTTTTTGCTGGAGTTGGTGAAAGAACTAGAGAAGGAAATGATCTTTACCATGAAATGATTGAGTCAGGTGTAATCAAAACTGACGGAAAAGGATCAAAAGCAGCATTAGTTTATGGACAAATGAATGAACCTCCAGGCGCTAGGGCTAGAGTAGCTTTAACTGGACTGACAGTTGCGGAGTATTTTAGAGATAAAGAAGGTCAAGACGTGCTATTTTTTGTTGATAATATATTTAGATTTACTCAAGCAGGATCGGAGGTTTCAGCTTTATTAGGTAGAATACCGTCAGCGGTAGGTTATCAACCTACTTTGGCAACTGATATGGGTAATTTACAGGAGAGAATTACTTCTACAGACAAAGGATCCATAACTTCAGTGCAAGCAATATATGTTCCTGCTGATGATTTAACAGATCCTGCCCCTGCAACATCATTTTCTCACTTAGATGCAACTACGGTTTTATCGAGACAAATTGCAGAGATAGGTATTTATCCTGCAGTTGACCCTTTAGACTCAACATCAAGAATACTAGATCCAAGAATAGTTGGAGAGGAACATTATAGAGTTGCTAGAGATGTTCAAAGAATTTTACAAGCTTATAAATCACTTCAAGATATAATAGCTATTCTTGGTATGGACGAACTTTCAGAAGAAGATAAATTAACAGTTGCAAGGGCGAGAAAAATCCAAAGATTTTTATCTCAGCCATTTTTTGTTGCAGAAGTTTTTACAGGCTCTCCAGGAAAATTAGTAGACCTGGACTCAACAATTAAAGGATTTGACGCCATATGCAAGGGAGAGTACGATCATTTACCAGAGGCTGCATTTTATATGGTTGGAGGAATAGAAGAAGCTATTGAAAAGGCAGAAAAGTTAAAAAAAGACAGCAAATAATGTCTGAAAAATTTTCTATAGAAATAATATCACCTGATAAAACGGTTTTTAAAAATGATGCCACAGAGGTTGTAATTCCATCTTATGAAGGTGAAATGGGCATTTTAAAAGACCATATATCTATAATAACTTTCTTGAGGCCAGGTATAATTAAAGTTTTATCAGACACAGAAAGAAATTTTTTTGTCGAAGAAGGCACTGTAGAGTTTGCGAACAACAATCTTTTAATTTTATCTTCAACTGCCAAAGAACTTTCTAAATTAGAGAGAAATTCTCTTAATGATTTAATTGCTGAAACAGAAGCAAAAATTAATGATAACAAAGTTTCAGATAGAGAAAAATATTTTCTATCATATAAACTTGATACTCTTAAAAATATTAGCTAATAAATTTTCTAATAACCTTAAGAAGCTCAATGTACATTGCTTTTTTAAAATCTACTATAATAACCGGTAGTTCTTCTGGCATTACCCACTTCCATTCAATGAACTCTGGATATTTTGTATTTAAGTTAATTTCTTTTTCATCACCAGTAAATTTTGCAATAAACCATTTTTGCTTTTGACCTCTAAACTTGCCTTTCCAAATTATACCTAAAAGATTTTTTGGAAGTTGATACTCAAAATAACCTTCAATTTCCTTTAATACTTGAATACTGATAATACTAGTCTCCTCGAAAAGTTCTCTTTTCATAGCAGTGAGGTAATCTTCACCAATATCAACGCCACCTTGTGGCATTTGCCATTTATCTACTGGGTTATCTTTTCTTTTACCTACAAAAATTTTATTTTCATTATTTAAAATCACCACCCCTACGCCAGAACGTAAAGGAAGTTTTTGCTTATTCATAATTTAAGAATTAAAAAGTTTAATAGCGTAAGTTAATTGGTTGTCTTTTTCAGAATTAATTAAAAAATCATCACCATTTTCTTCTACCAATATATCAGGCGTTACTCCCACTTCTGAAATTGATTTACCAGATGGGAGGTAGTATTTTGATATAGTTAATCTCATTCCTCCACCATTTCCTAAGGGTATAATAGATTGAACAGAACCTTTGCCGTAAGAATTTTCTCCTAAAATAATTGCTCTTTTGTGATCTTTCAAAGCTCCAGCAAATATCTCGGAAGCTGAAGCTGAGCCGTAATTAATTAATACAACAATTGGTTTACCTTTAACCTCATCACCTTTTTTTGCAAAAAACTTTCTTGACTCGGAAACTTTTCTTCCTTTAGTTGAAACTATCTCACCATCTTCTAAAAAGAAGTCAGTTATATTTATTGCCTGTGTAAGTAACCCTCCAGGATTATTTCTTAGATCAAGAACGTAACCTTTAATTTTTGATTTTTTTTCTAATTCCTTTATTGATTTTAAAAACTGTTTATCGCTATTTTCATTAAATGATTTTAATCTGATGTAGCCTAAATTTTTTTCGTCCCCGATTAATCTTGAACTTACAGATTGAATTTCAATTATTTTTCTTACTATTTTAAACTCTAAAGGTTTTTTTACATTTTTACGTCTAATAGTGAGATCGATAGAAGTACCAACAGGGCCTCTCATTAACTTAACAGCCTCTAATAAAGATTTGCCTTGGACTTGCTCATTTCCAATTTTTACAATGTAGTCTCCAGCTTTAATGCCGGCCTTAGCAGCAGGTGTATCATCTATAGGCGAAATTACTTTCACTACACCAGCTTCCATTCCAATTTCTATTCCCAGTCCTCCAAATTCTCCCCTGGTATCAGTTTGCATTTCTTTAAATAGCTCTGGACTCATATAAGCTGAGTAAGGATCAAGAGATTGAAGCACCCCATTAATTGCCGAGTCCATCATTTCTGATTGATCAACTTCGTCAACATATTCTTTTTTTATATTCTCAAGAACTTCACCAAAAAGATCAATTTTTTGGTAAAGATTATTTTGAGAAAAAACTGCAGGAGAAATAAAAATACTTGTAATTATGATTACTAAAATCTTTTTCATATCATAGCTTTCTCTTTTGGTATTTCTTCAGACCACATTTTTTCTAAATCATAAAACTCTCTTTTTTCTGGATGAAAAATATGAACTATTACATCTTGAGTATCAACTAACTTCCAGTCGTCGCTATCCTTTCCCTCGATATGACAGTAGTCTATACCTAATTTTTTTAATTGAGCTACAAGAATTTCAGATAATGCCTGTAAATGTCTCGAAGATGTTCCAGAAGCTATAATCATATAATCTGCTATGTATGATTTATTTTTTAAATCAATACATGTAATATTTTGAGCTTTATTGT
>CACEAQ010000035.1 GCA_902557605.1 uncultured Pelagibacteraceae bacterium
AAGCTGGCAAAATTAAATAAATACGGAGCTACAACTGCTGGTGACATAATCAAGGCGTAGAGAAGAATATTTATCTTCGTTGTCTTAACTCCAGAAATTATAGGAAGCATTGGAATTTTTGCTTTTTTATAATCGCCTGATTTATATAAACTTAATGCCCAAAAATGCGATGGTGTCCATAAGAAGATAATTAAAAATAATATTAGCGGTTCTAGAGAAATATTTCCAGTTGCTATTGTCCATCCAATAACAGGTGGTAATGCTCCAGCAGCACCACCAATAACAATATTTTGAGGAGTTTTCCTTTTCAACCAAATTGTGTAAATAAAAAAATAAAAAGCAATTGTTGATGCCAATAAAATTGCAGAAATTAAATTAGCTGAAAAATAAATGATGCTTACTGACAAAGCTGATAAAATTATGCCAAAATATAAAGCTTGATTTTTTTTTACTTTTCCAGTTGGTATTGGTCTTAAACAAGTTCTGCTCATTAAAGCATCTAAATCAGATTCGTACCACATATTAAGTGTTCCAGCAGCACCAGAACCTATAGCTACCGCCAAAAGAGAGATACAAGCACTAGTAAAATCAACATTAACTGGAGCTATTAATAATCCAACCATACAAGTAAAAAGAACTAAAGACATTACTCTTGGTTTCATCAAATTGAAAAAAGAACTTAGGTCTAATGCCAAACCAAGTTTAGAATTTTTAATTTTTATACTTATCTGGCTCAAATTACTTTACTTTAGGTAGCTCTTCAAAAGTATGGAATGGTGGCGGTGATGACACTGTCCATTCTAGAGTCGTTGCTCCTTCTCCCCATGGATTTGGTTCTGCTTTCTTCTTTTTCATAAAAGCGTACAATAAATTTAATAAAAATACCGCTAAGCCGATAATAGATATATATGAACCAATCGATGAAATATAATTCCAACCAGCAAATGCATCTGGGTAATCAGCGTATCTTCTAGGCATTCCTGCTAATCCTAGGAAATGTTGTGGGAAGAATATTAAGTTGACCCCTATGAACGTCAACCAAAAATGTAGTTTTCCCAGAAATTCTGAGTATTCATATCCTGTCATTTTGCTAAACCAATAATAAAATCCTGCAAATATTGCATACACAGCACCCATTGATAATACGTAATGGAAATGTGCTACAACATAATAAGTATCGTGAAGTGCGGTATCGACACCTGCATTCGCTAAAACAACTCCTGTTACTCCCCCTAAAGTGAAAAGAAAAATAAAACCGATAGCCCATAACATAGGAGTTTGAAAACTTATTGAACCACCCCACATTGTTGCTATCCAAGAGAAAATCTTTATACCTGTTGGCACTGCTATAATCATGGTTGCAGCTAAGAAGTAAGCTTTTGTATCTGTGTCTAATCCAACAGTGTACATATGGTGAGCCCAAACAACAAAACCAACAACTCCTATAGCCACCATCGCATAGGCCATTCCTAGGTAACCAAACACAGGCTTTCTTGAAAAAGTTGAAACAATATGGCTTATCATTCCAAAACCTGGCAAAATTAAAATATATACTTCTGGATGACCAAAAAACCAAAACAAATGTTGAAATAGAACTGGATCTCCACCTGTTTGAGCTTCAAAGAAAGCGGTTCCAAAATTTCTATCTGTTAAAAGCATTGTTATAGCTCCTGCTAAAACTGGTAGAGACAATAAAAGTAAAAATGCTGTTACTAAGATTGACCATGAAAATAACGGCATTTTGTGTAAAGTCATACCAGGAGTTCTCATATTTAAAATTGTTGTGATAAAATTAATTGCTCCTAAAATTGAAGAAGCTCCTGCCACATGTAAGCTTAAAATCGCTAAATCCATTGCAGGTCCTGGTTGACCAGTTTTTGAAGATAAAGGTGGATAAATTGTCCAGCCTCCTCCTACTCCCTTTGCACCTGGAGGGCCATCAACGAAAATCGATACTAGTAATAAAATTAAAGCGACTGGTAATAACCAAAAAGAAATATTATTCATCCTTGGAAATGCCATATCTGGTGCGCCTATCATGATTGGAACAAACCAATTACCAAAACCACCAATCATTGCTGGCATTACCATAAAGAAAATCATGATCAGACCATGACCAGTTACTAAAACGTTATATAAATGATAATCGCCTCCAAGAATTCCATCTCCTGGGTGCATTAATTCCATTCTCATTAAAACTGAAAATGCGGATCCAATTATACCAGCGATAATTGCGAAGATAAGATACATTGTTCCAATGTCTTTATGATTAGTTGAGTAAGCCCATCTCTTCCAACCTGTTGGATTGTGGTGATGCTCGTGATCTGCAGTTGTTGCTGACATTACTGTATCTCCTTAATTTTTTTTGCTACTTTTAAATTATTATTAATTTCTTCTTTGGCAAATTTTACTTTAGCTTCTTCTAACCATTTATTATACTCTTCCTCGGACACAACGTTTACCGTAATAGGCATGAAAGCATGTTTTATTCCACATAGCTCAGAACACTGACCATAGAAAGTTCCAGTTCGATCAGCTTTAAACCATGTCTCATTTATTCTTCCAGGAATTGCATCTCTTTTAACCCCGAAAGATGGTAGTGCCCATGCATGTAAAACATCATTTGCAGTTATCATAACCTTTACAACTTTGTTGACTGGAACATAAACTGCATTGTCAACCGCTAATAATCTAGGTTGATTTTCTTTTAAATCTTTTTCATCAATCATATAAGAATCGAAGATGATATTTTCATCTGGGTACTCATAACCCCAATACCACTGATATCCTACAGCTTTGATGGTAACGTCTGCTTTGGGTATTTCATCTTGTGAATATAAAACTTTAAATGACGGAACTGCCATAACAATCAAAATTAAACAAGGAACTAATGTCCAAATAACCTCGATTAATGTGTTATGACTTGTAGTAGATGGAACCTGATTCTTAGAAGCTCTGTATCTAACACAAACATATAAAAGTAAAAATAAAACAAAAGCAGTTATAGCTGTAATTATTGGTACAAGCATGTAATCGTGAAACCAGACAATATCATCCATGCTCTTTGATGCTGATTTTTGGAAACCTAATTGCCAATCCTTTGGCTCATTAGTTAAAAGCGCTGTTGGCCAGGCCAGTAAAAGTGTATAAGCAATTTTTTTCATCATGAGTTTTTATACAGCTTTTAGATTATTTCACAATTTCAATTAATGCGACAATTAATGAAAGTTATTGATAAAATTTACTAATGAAATCGCGCTTATTGCAGCGGTATCAGACCTTAGAATGTTTCTAGATAAAGTAAAAGGTTTTACTGCTCTATTTTGTAAGATTAACTCACGTTCAACTGGAGAGAAATCACCCTCAGGACCAATCAAAATACAAAAAGATTTGACATTTTTAAGGTCTTCGGTTTTTAAGTTTTCTTTTGAATTGACGTCAGCAAATAAAATTTTTGAGTTTGAATCGAAAGTTAATAAAAAATCTTTTAATTTAATAACATCACTGATATTTGGAGGCACAAGTTGATTAGATTGTTCGGTCGCTTCAATAACTATTTTTTTTGCTCTATCAAG
>CACEAQ010000036.1 GCA_902557605.1 uncultured Pelagibacteraceae bacterium
GATTGAACCTTTTTTACTACTGATTTAAAGACTTCTGGATTATTATAAGCCAATTCAGCTAAAACTTTTCTATCTAATTTTATTTTGGATTTAACTAATCCGTTAATAAATTTTCCATATGTTAATCCCTCTGCTCTTACACCTGCGTTAATCCTTTGTATCCATAACGCTCTGAATTCCCTTTTTTTTGCTTTTCTATCTCTATAAGCATATTGCATAGCTTTTTCCATTGCTTGGCGAGCTATTCTAATTGTATTTTTTCTTCTGCCATACTGGCCCTTCACAGATTTTAAAACTTTTTTATGCTTTGCTCTACTTACGACACCTCGTTTTGTTCTAGCCATATTATCCTCTTAAATTATATGGCATATATGATTTGACAATTTTTGAATCTTGTTTTGTCATAATCGTTGTGCCCCTTTGTTTTCTTATTTGAGAATTTGTTCTCTTTATCATACCATGCCTTTTTCCTGCTTGAGGCATTTTTATTTTGCCAGAAGCTGTAAATCTAAATCTTTTTTTTGCTGAGCTTTTAGTTTTTAGTTTAGGCATAAATATTCCGGTTTATATAGGCAATATCTTATCTAATCAAGGTGCTAATAATATCGATTTAAATGGGTTGAATGATCATAACCATTTGTTTTCCCTCAAATTTAGGTTGGCTTTCAACCTTGGCTATATCTTTAGTTTCTTCAATAATTTTGTTCATTAATTCTTTACCAAGTTCTGTATGCTGCATTTCCCTTCCTTTAAATTTCACTGTAAATTTAACTTTGTCTCCTTTGGTAATAAATTTTTTTGCATTTTTAATTTTGAAATTATAGTCGTGTGTCTCAGTTCCAGGTCTTAATTTTATTTCTTTTAGCGAAACTGTTTTTTGTTTTTTCTTTGCTTGGTTTGCTTTTTTTTGTAAGTCATATTTGTACTTACCAATATCCATAATTTTACAAACAGGTGGATTTGCATTAGGTGAGATTTCAATTAGGTCTAAATCTTCTTGTTTGGCCATCTCTATTGCTTTTTTTAATGGCATGACTCCTAGATTATTACTATTGCTTCCGATTACTTGAACATCCAGTGCTCTTATTCGTTCATTAGCTCTAGGACCTTGAGTTTTCGTCCTTCTTTGAAAATAATTTGATTTAGGATTTGGCACTTAATTTAAAGGCATCTTATTAAGGTCTAACATGTTTTTGATTAGTTCCTGTCTTTTCATAATCTCTTGATTATCAGAACCAAGCTTTCTTACAGTCACAGTATTTTCTGCAACCTCTTTTTTTCCACAAACAATTATATAAGGTATCTTGGCAAGAGAATGCTCTCTAATTTTGTAATTAATTTTTTCATTCCTTAAATCCATTTCACATTTTATACCTTCTTTAAATAAATCTTCAAATAACTTTTTAACATAGTTATTGTTCTCTTCTGCAATGGGACATACTACTGCTTGTGCAGGAGATAACCAAAAGGGCAGCTTACCAGCATAGTTTTCAATTAAAATTCCAATAAATCTCTCCAAAGAACCAAATAAAGCCCTGTGTAACATAACTGGCACTTTTTTAGTTCCGTCTTTAGCCACGTATGAAGCTCCTAACCTGCTTGGTAAGTTAAGATCTACTTGAAGAGTTCCGCATTGCCAGTCTCTCCCAATAGCATCTCTTAAAACAAATTCAATTTTTGGGCCATAAAAAGCTCCTTCTCCTTTATTGATTGTATATTTTAATTTTGATTTTTTGATTGCAGTTAAAAGAGCTGCCTCTGATTTATCCCACACACTGTCTTCACCAACTCTCTCTTCTGGTCTATCTGAATATTTTAAATTTACATCTTTGAAACCAAGATCTTTATAGATTTCTAAAATTAAATTAGTAACTGAAAGTGACTCCTCTGTTATTTGATCTTCAGTACAAAAAATATGAGCATCATCCTGAGTAAAAGCTCTGACTCTAAGTAATCCGTGAAGAGCTCCCGAAGGCTCGTACCTGTGAACTTTTCCAAATTCTGAAAGTTTTAAAGGTAGATCTCTATAACTTTTTAAGCCTTGGTTAAATACCTGAACACACCCAGGACAATTCATAGGTTTTACTGCAAATGTTTTTTCATCTGGTGTTTCTGAAGTGAACATGTGTTCACCAAATTTTTCCCAGTGACCGGATTTTTCCCACAGATTTTTATCTAAAAGCTCTGGTGTGTTAATTTCTTTATAGCCAGCCAACCTCTGTTTCATTCTCATATATTCAACTAGCCTTTGAAATAATAACCAACCTTTCTCATGCCAAAATACTGATCCAGGACTTTCTTCTCTAAAGTGAAAAAGATCCATTTCTTTTCCTAATTTTCTATGATCTCTTTTTTCGGCTTCCTCCAAACGGTTAAGATAATCGTCAAGTTCTTTTTTTGAACTCCAACAAGTTCCGTAGATTCTTTGCAACATTTCGTTATTTGAGTCACCTCGCCAATATGCTCCTGATACTTTTGTTAGTTTAAATGCTTTTCCAATTTTACTAGAGGAGGCTAAATGTGGGCCTCTGCATAAATCATGCCAAGTTTCACCATGATGATAAATAGAAAGTTCCTCACTCTTTGGTATGCTCTCAATAATTTCGGCTTTGTATTTTTCTCCTATATTTTTAAAATGAGCTATAGCTTTATCTCTTTTCCAAACTTCTCTTTTTGTTTGTACATCACGATCAATTATTTCTGACATTTTTTTTTCTATCTTCTTTAAATCTTCACTAGTAAAAGGATCCTTTCTTGCAAAGTCGTAATAAAAACCATTTTCAATAACAGGGCCAATCGTAACTTGAGTTCCTGGAAATAATTCTTGAACCGCCATAGCCATGATATGAGCTGCATCGTGTCTAATTACATCTAAGCCCTCTTTATCTTTTGAAGTAATAATTTTTACTTTTGAATCTTTGGTAATTTTAAAACTTAGATCTTTTAACTCACCGTCTACTTCCATTATTAGCGCTGATTTCTCTAAAGATTTTCCAATTTTTTTTGTAAGCTCAAAACCATTAATTGATTTTGCAAAAGAAATTTTTTTACCGTCTAATAATTGTATTTGAGGCATTAATTTTTCAATAACTTTTTATATTCTCTTAAATTTGAGTCACACATTACTTCAACATCAAATTTTCTTGTTATGTTTTTTCTACCTTCGTTTCCCATTAATTTCAACTCCTCCTGATTTAATTGAATAACAGTATTTATATATTTAGCAAGTTCTCTTGGGTCGTCATGTTTATATAAAAAACCCGATTTTTTATTTAAAATTGTTTCTTTTGATCCTCCAATATTACTTGCAATTATTGGTTTACACATCGATTGAGACTCTACGGCGACTCGTCCAAAGGCCTCAGGTTCAATTGATGCTGAGACTACAACATCTGCTAAAGAGTAGGCTAATGGCATTTCTTTACAATGATTTATAAACTTAATTTTTTTTAT
>CACEAQ010000037.1 GCA_902557605.1 uncultured Pelagibacteraceae bacterium
TATTGAAACTCAAGCTGCAGATTTTTTAGAAACTATTAATCGTTCTTTAATTACAATTCTTATATTTTGGACCTTTCACCAAATCATTGGACCTTTTTCAACTGTTGTAAAATCAGTCAGTGATTTACTCTCAAAAGATTTAGTTAATTGGATTATCAAAGCTCTAAAGGTCTTAATAATAATTCTAGGATTAGCAGCTGTTTTGGAACTTTGGGGAATTAAAATTGGACCAATTATTGCCGGACTAGGACTATTTGGTGTTGCCGTTGCACTCGGAGCACAAGATTTATTTAAAAATTTAATTTCAGGTATATTAGTTTTAGTTGAGAAAAGATTTAAAGTTGGAGATTGGATATATGTTGAAGATGTTATTGAAGGCACAGTTGAGTCAATAGGTTTCAGATCTACAGTTGTTAGAAGATTTGACAAATCTCTTGCAACAATCCCTAATTTTCAGTTTGCAGAAAAAGCAGTAATAAATAATTCTTTAATTACCAATAGGAGGATTAATTGGATTATAGGCCTAGAGTATAGAACAACAAGCAAACAATTAATTGATATCAAACAACAGATAGAAAATTATATAAAAAATAGTGAATTATTTTCAAAATCAGAAAATACAATGCTATCAGTGAAAATCGATCAATTCGCTGCAAGCTCAATAGATATTAAACTAATATGTTTTACTAAAACCGCGAAATACTTAGAGTGGATGAAGGTAAAAGACCTTTTAGCTATTGAAATAAAAAATATAGTAGAAAAAAATAACGCGTCTTTTGCTTTTCCAAGTACATCAATTTATGTGGAGAAAAATTAATGAAGTCGATATTAATTCTTTTCGACAATATAGTAAGTCTTTACATCTGGATATTAATTATTCACGTAATATTTAGTTGGCTGGTTGCTTTTAATGTTTTAAACACAAGCAATAGGTTTGTCTATTCTGTTTTAGATGTTTCTTACAAACTTACAGCTCCACCTTTAAATTTCATCAGGAGATTTTTACCAAACTTAGGGTCTATAGATATCTCTCCAGTGATACTTATCTTAGGGTTGATGTTTTTTAGGAATTTAGTTTTTGAAATGTTTGCGCCAGGGTTATTTTTAAGATGATTATTGACGGAAAAAAAGAGGCAGAAATTATTAAAAATGAAATTAAAAGAGAAATTTCAGATTTAAAAATAAAGAGCAAAAAGGCACCCAGTTTAACAGTCATTTTGATCGGCGATTTTGCGCCCAGTCTTATATATGTAAAGAATAAAGAAAAAAGTGCTAGAGAGGTCGGTATCAACTCTGAAATAATTAGATATCCAAAAAATGTGAGCGAAAAAGATATTTTAGAAAAAATTAAAGAATTAAATGAAAATGATGAAATTTCGGGTATTCTAGTTCAGCTTCCATTACCTAGCCAAATTAGTAAAAAGAAAATTATTAATGCAATTAATCCATCCAAAGATGTAGATGGCTTTAACCCAATAAATGTTGGTAATCTTTCATCAGGTTATGACTCAATCGTTCCTTGTACACCTTTAGGATGTCTTTTATTGATTAAAAAGATAGATCCAAATTTAGCAGGAAAACATGCTGTTATAATAGGAAGATCTAATTTGAATGGAAAACCAATGGCTCAATTATTATTAAAGGAAAATTGCACAGTAACTATAGTTCATTCAAAAACAAATGATTTAAAAAATGAGTGTCTCAAAGCAGACATTTTGGTAGCAGCTGTTGGAGTTCCTAATTTAATTAAAAAAGATTGGGTAAAAAAAAATGCGATCGTTATAGATGTGGGTATAAATAAAGTAGGAGAGAGAATAGTGGGAGATGTAAACTTTGATGAGTTAAAAGATAATGTTAAAGCAATAACTCCTGTTCCTGGAGGAGTAGGACCAATGACAATTGCATGTTTATTAAAGAATACTTTAAAGTGTTTTAAAGCTCGCTTGACCTAGATCTTTCAATTTTTAAGTACTTACTATTTCTAAATCTTATAATAACTGTAGCAATCGCAACTATTAAAATGGCTAAAGAAATATAAATCAGGTTTGCAGGATCACTCTCTTTATCTTGTAATATTATGAACCTAGCTAGCGCTGTGATTGCTATGATTAAAGGGTATGTTATTCTAACTGATTGAGTTTCCCAATAAGATCTCACTAAACCAATTACTTCAATATAAATGAACATTAAAAGTAAGTCAGCTAATGTAATATCTTGGTTTTCGTACATTTCTTTCATTTCTAAAAAGAAGGCAATAATAGTTGATACAAGAACAACTATAACTGCAACTAGCTGAATATTTCGAATCGAACTGTTCATCAATAATTAATCTATCAAAAATTTAGGCTTTATTTAACTGTTTAGAGTGAAATTTTATGAAATTTTCAACTTTTCTTTTATTAAAGGTTTTATTCTCCTCAAAAGAAACTTTTTTCATTGAATAAGCTTTATTTTTTGTTCTTCTTGACAGAATAGTTACGTTTCCCTTACATAAACTTAAAACAATATCACCAGTTACTTTGTTTCTTTTTTTATCAATTAATTTTTGCAATTTTAATCTTTTTTTTGAAAACCAGTAACCGTTATATATTAACTCAGCATACTCTGGCATTATTCTCTCTTTTTTATGAGCAGTTTCTTTGTCAAGAGTTACAGACTCCATAGCTCTATGCGCAATATATAATAAAGTACCACCTGGAGTTTCGTAAACACCTCTAGATTTAATCCCAATAAATCTATTTTCAACTAGATCAACTCTCCCTATTCCATTTTTTCCAGCCAAAATGTTCAACTTATTTAAAAGATTCTCAGGACTTAATTTTTTTCCATTTACTGCAATGGGGTCACTATTTTTAAAAGTAATTTTTACTTTTGTAGGTCTGTTAGGGGCTTTTTGTGGTGAAACTGTTCTCTGATAAATATATTCGGGAGCAGAGTTTTTCGGATCCTCTAAAACTTTGCCCTCAGTTGAAGTGTGAAAAATATTGTCATCCACTGAAAATGGTGGCGCACCTTTTTTATCTCTAGGAATTGGAATATTGTTTTTTTTTGCATATTTAATTAAATCTGCTCTTGATTGTAATTTCCATTCTCTCCAAGGCGCTATAGTTTTAATTTTATTTTTACCAAAATATGCATAACCAAGCTCGAATCTTACCTGGTCATTACCTTTTCCGGTTGCACCATGAGAGACTGCAAAAGCTTTGAATTTTTTTGCAATTTCAATCTGTCTTTTTGCAAT
>CACEAQ010000038.1 GCA_902557605.1 uncultured Pelagibacteraceae bacterium
ATTTAATCATTTAAAAAGCTACCCATTTTTTCTTGAATGATGACTTTACACATCCGTCTATAAATCTTGCTGTAAGTAAACCTTCATATGCTGTTGGAAAATAAAACCTTTTCTTACTATTTTTTGAATTAATTTTTGATGCAATTTCTTTATATAAATTTGAGAAGGCACTTAAATATCCCTCAGGATGCCCGTACTTAATTCTTGAAAAGTTTTTTGAAAAACCACTTTCATTGAAACCTCTTTCTAAAACTTTTGTTGCACCATTAGCAGCATTATATTTTAGATAGTTGGGGTCATTCTGTACCCATTCCAAACTTCCCATCGAGCCAAATATTCTTATTCGTAATCCATAAACACCACCTTTAGCAGTAGTTGATGCCCAAAATAAACCCTTTGCTCCATTCTCGTAATTTATGAAAACTTGAGCGTTTGTATCAAATTTAATTTTTTTTGAGTATTGCTTGATATCTGCAAATAAGCTCTTTCCTTTAAGACCAGTAATGTAATTACATAAATGATATGCATGAGATCCTATTTCATTAAGCACAGTAGAAACTCCAGCTATTTTTTTATCTAATTTCCATTTAAATATTTTTTTTGCAGAACCCGGGGTGACTTTTTTACCGTTAGACCAATCCTGAACATATTCGACGTTAATATATTCAATATTTCCAAGCTTCTTATCTTCTACTAATTTTTTAGCATGTCTTACCATTGGATATGCCGAATAATTATGTGTGAGCCCGTAAACAATCTTTTTATTACTTTTAATTGTTTTATAAAGTTTTTTAGCTTGAGGTAGAGAACCTGCAAATGGTTTATCAGATATTACATGAATATTATTTTTAATGAATAATTCCGCTATTTCTTGATGACTCCCAGGGGGTGTCATAATCGATACTACATCGATACCATTTTTAATTTTTTTTTCAGAATAGCAAAGATCTTTATAATTTTTGTAACACCTATTTTTTTTTATTCCTATACTTGTCCCAAAAGATTGATTGATTTTATAATTTCTTGAAAAAACGCCAGCTACAATTTCATATTTATCGTCGAATCTTGAGGCTATTCTATGTACATGACCAATCCAAGATCCAGGGCCACCACCAATGATACCAAGTTTAAGTCTTTTCATTAGTTTACTCTTATTTTTTTCCCAGTTTTAGTACTTCTTAGTATGGCATCAAATATTTTAAGCGATTGCAAGCCATCATTTCCACTTACTTTTGGTTTAGCTTTTCCAGACACAACATCGCATAAGTGATCAATTTGATTTATTAAAGTAAATCTACTCAAACGAATATTAAAATCCTTATGATAAATTGGTTTCCACCAACTTCTCTCACCTCTGTTGTACCAATGTTTTAAATTAGGAAATTGTATCGAGCCTTTTGTCCCCCCAATAAAATATGCTGATTGATTTGTTATAGGGTATGCAGGGTTTTCTCCAGCTGTTAGCTCATAACTGTAAGGAGCTACAATTGTATCAGAAACACTTAATGTACATAAAGTACCCGATCTAAAAGTAAAATTAACAATTGCGGTATCTTCAACTTTATATTTTCTAATTTTATTTGAGGTTGTTGCTTGAACATGTGTTATGGGACCTAGCAAGTAACAAATAAGATCAATATCATGTACTAGATTAATACCTAGAGGACCTCCTCCTTTTTTAATACGCCATTTTTCTTTGTACCAATCTTTATTTTTGTATAACCAGCACATAACATTAGCAGCAACAATTTTTCCAAGATTTCCGCTATCGATTTGTTTCTTTACTTTAGTTACGATACTGTTGTGCCTTCTATGATATCCTATAAGTAGGTGAGTTTTATTTTTTTTTGAGCTTTGAATAATTTTTTTTGCTTTTGAAATATTATCGGAAATTGGTTTTTCTAATAAAACAGGTATTTTTGCATTTAAAAAACTTATCGTATGTTTTTCGTGAAACTGATTAGGTGTAGCAACAATTACGGCATCTGGTTTATTATTACTAAGTAATTCAGTCGACGATCTATAGAATGGAACTTTAAATTTTTTAGCATGTGTTATAGAATTTTTATTTACATCTACAATTGAATGGAGTTTTGCTTTTTTTGAAACACTTAAAGCTTTTAAATGTTGACTACCCATCAAACCAATCCCAACAACTGCAATCTTTATTTTGTTTTTCACTTTAATATTTAAGATTAAATTTATAGTTATTTTGTCGATAACCACTTTTCATGACTTTTAGGTAATATTTTGCAGGCTTCAAAATAGGAGTTTTTCTTTTCATGAAATAATACATTACATTTTTTCTATTTTTATTAAAAAATTTTTTTATATATAACTTAGGATAGTCTTCGTATCTATCTAATTTTTTTTCGGTTGCTTTATCTATTTCATAGATTATGCCTTTTACACTGGAGCCCTTTTTTCTTTGTATATCTGGTACTCTATATTTTGATCTAAAGACTAATTCAAATCCTTTCAAAATATACTTGCTCAGATATTTGGCATTTTTATATTTTTTTAAAAAAATTTTTTTATTTAGATTTGTACCGTAAGCAAAGTACAAAAGTTTCTTAGTATTTATCATTAAAAAATTTTGTTTGAGATTTGAACTTGGTCCGGATGTATACAGGCTTTACCACCAAAACCTAATTTTTTAACCATATTACATGATTTTTCAAATCCATTTAAATCTTTAAAATTTAAATAAGAGGTATCAATTGGGCTCTTAATATTTTTAGATTTATTTACTATATTTTTTCTAAATTCTAATATTTCTTTTTCATCTTCTGAAATCTCAAGATTTATAGATTTAGCTAAATCATGAGATCCAAAAGATATAATTTGAATTCTTTCTGAAAAAGAACAAATCTCCTCAAGATTAGCTAGACCGTTTATACTTTC
>CACEAQ010000039.1 GCA_902557605.1 uncultured Pelagibacteraceae bacterium
GGCTAAAAGTGTTTTTGAAAAGAATTTAGAAAGTAAAAATAAGATAGTTGAAAAATTTAAAGAAACGAAAATTGCTCAGGAAATTAACCAAGTATTTCCTGATGCAGAGTTAATTGAGTTAAAGGAGGAGAATTAAATGGCTGATTTTTCTGATATGTTATCTAAAGCAAAAGCTATGCAAGAAAAAATGAAAGAAGCCCAGGATCAAATAAAAAAAATTGAAGTTGAAGGCATGTCAGGGGGTAATCTCGTAAAGGTAATATTAACCGGAGACTATGAGCTTAAATCAATTATTATTACAGAAGCTGCTAAAAATGAAAGTCAAGAGATTATAAATGACTTAATTAAAGCAGCTTACAACAATGCGAAAGATAACTTAAAAAAAAAATCTGCTGAGGAGATATCCAAGATTACAGGTGGTTTGAACTTGCCACTGGATTTTAAATTACCATTTTAATGGACAACAATATTCCTGAAATTAATGAATTAATAAAGCAATTTTCTAAATTGCCTGGTTTAGGTCCAAAATCTGCTAAAAGAATAATCCTCAAATTAATTAATAATAAGGAAACAATGGTTAAGCCACTAGCAAAATCTTTAGCGCAAGTTTATAAAAAAGTTATTCGCTGTATAGATTGCGGTAATCTGAAGTTAATTGATAAGATTTGTATTTGTTCAACAGACAATTCTTACGATAAGATTTGTGTTGTAGAAAATTTAGCTGACATGTGGGTTATAGAATCTGCTAATATATATAAAGGTTATTATCATATTTTAGGGGGTACATTGAGTTCAAATGAAAATTATGAGCAAAAAAATTTACTAGTCAACTCTTTGATTAAAAGAATTAAAAGAAATAATTTAAAAGAAGTAATTATTGCCACAAGCGCGACAGTCGAAGGACAAACTACAGCCCATTATATAGAAGACACAGTAAAAAACGATAAAATCAAAATTACAAAATTAGCCCAAGGGCTTCCTGTAGGTGGAGAAATTGAACAACTCGACGATGGAACCTTGTTGTCAGCATTCAAAAATAGAGTGCCTGTAACTGATAATTAAAAGGATGCTTTTTTTTCCAATCTTTTTTTATGTAGTAGAGGCTCAGTGTAGCCTGAAGGCTGAATTCTTCCATTAAAAACAAGATCACAAGCAGTAGAAAATGCTATAGAATTCTCAAAATCATCCGACATTTTTCTGTAGTTCGGATCATTCTGATTCTGGTCATCAACTATTTTAGCCATTTTTTTCATTATTTTTAATACTTGATCTTTACTACAAATTCCATGATGGAGCCAATTTGAGATATGTTGAGAAGATATACGAAGAGTTGCTCTATCTTCCATTAGTCCAATATTGTTTATATCTGGAACTTTTGAGCACCCCACTCCTTGATCAATCCATCTTACGACATAACCTAAAATTCCTTGGGCATTATTTTCTATTTCACGATTAATATCTTCAAGTGACCAATTTGGTCGATCTGCTTTTGGTATTTCTAAAATATCCTCAACTTTTGCATTATTTCTTGATTTTATTTTTTTTTGCTCATCAAAAACGTTTACTTCATGATAATGAAGAGAATGTAAAGTTGCAGCAGTAGGGGATGGAACCCAAGCACAATTAGCACCTGATTGTGGATGACCAATTTTTTGTTCCATCATATTAGCCATTTGGTCTGGCATAGCCCACATTCCTTTTCCAATTTGTGCTTTACCCGAAAAACCGCAATTTAAACCAATATCTACGTTTCTATTCTCATAAGCACTTAGCCATTTAGATTTTTTCATATCACCCTTGAAAATCATAGGGCCCGCTTCAAAAGAAGTATGCATTTCATCCCCAGTTCTATCCAAGAAACCTGTATTGATAAAAACTATTCTATTTTTTACTTTTCTAATACATTCTTTTAAATTAATTGTAGTTCTTCTTTCTTCATCCATGATTCCAACTTTTATAGTATATTTTTTAATACCCAAAGTTTCTTCAACTTTTTCAAATAAAGTGTTTGTAAAAGCAACTTCTTCTGGTCCGTGCATTTTAGGTTTGACGATATAAACTGATTCAGTTCTTGAATTTTTTTTAATTTTGAAATCATGTAATGCACATAAAGTTGATATAAATGCATCCAAAATACCTTCTGGTATTTCAGATCCATCTTTTAAAAGAATAGATGAATTAGTCATGAGATGACCTACATTTCTATTTAACAATAAAGCTCTCCCGTGAAGATTAATATTTTTACCATTTTTAGATATATAAAATCTATCTTGATTGAGTTTTCTTGTTATTTTTTTCCCGTTCTTTTCAAAAGTAGATGTAAGGTTGCCTTTCATCAATCCTAGCCAATTTCTATAACATTTAACTTTATCTTCTGCATCAACAGCAGCAACAGAGTCCTCATTATCAACGATTGTTGATAAAGCCGATTCTACAATTACATCTGAAATTGAGGCAATATCAATTTTTCCAACGGGTGTTGTATTATCTATTTGAATATCGATATGAAGATTATTATTTTTTATCAAAATTGACTTAGGGTTATCTTTATTTCCATTAAAACCCACAAACTGTTCATTATCTTTAAGATAATGTTTATTTGATCCAGAAAATAATAGTAATTTTTCGTCTTCTATTTGAATTTTTGAAACATCATTCCAACTAGTTTTCAAAAGTGGAAATCTTTTATCTAAAAAATTTTTAACAAAATTGATTACTTTTTTTGCTCTTTCCTTGTCCCAGCTTTCGCTAATATCCCCTGATATTACGTCGGTTCCATATAAAG
>CACEAQ010000040.1 GCA_902557605.1 uncultured Pelagibacteraceae bacterium
TTTACTTTTTTCAATGATTTTTACTAATTCATTAACTCTTGTAATTTTCTTCTCTGTTCTGGCCTTTACGATATTTCTTGCTATTTTTGAGGCTTCTTTTTCCTCACCTAAAATTTTAATTATTAACTTTAATTGAGTTTCACTTAATTCATTTACAACTTTCTGTGCAGATATATCCGAAAGACCCATTCTCATATCTAATTTTTCATCAGACTTAAAAGAAAAGCCTCTATTTAAATTATTCAGCTGAATTGATGAAAGTCCAAGATCAAAGACGATAGTGTCTACATTTTCTTTAATAATTTTATCTATTTGACTAAATTTAAATTGATAAAATTTGAATCTATTATTGAATTTATTTTTTAATCTATTTGCAATAGCGACAACTTCTAAATCTCTATCGAAAGCGACTACTTTAACATTTGGAAATTTAAGTAATGCATTTGAATAGCCCCCTCCCCCAAAAGTACAGTCAACAAATATACCACCTTTTTCTGGAGAAGATACTTCAACTATTTCACTCAGCATCACTGGAAAATGGGAAAGTTCCAGTGATGATTTTTGAGTGTTCATTTATATATTTTTTACTCATTAAAACTTTTGTCTTCTTAAGAATGCAGGTATCTCAAAATCCTCTTCTTCGTTAGTGTCTTGATCAAATAATGACTCCGCCTCATTATTTTCCATATCTTTTCTTAATTCCTCAGAATCTTGTTCTAATTCTTCTGAAAAAAGTTTTGGGGTATAGTCTTCATCTGCGTGATGATTATTTACCACCTTGTTTGAAGAGGATACACTCGGAATTTTTACTTCTGCATTTTTTTCAATATAAGATGCGCTCTCTATCGATACTCCAGAAGGAATTTCCTCAGAACTACTATTATTGGCTTTGATTGACTCCGTGATTAAATTTTCTTCTTTGCTTTCAAAACTATCAATTAAAGCATTTTGTTCCTCGCTATTTTTAATTTCGTAGCTTTCATCTAACTTTAAAGCATTTGCTCCGCTAATTGAACTAACAATATTTTGATCTATATTTGATTTTGCAAAAAGATTATCTGAAAAATTATTTTCTCTATCATTGTTATTATTTACCACATTTAAGACCGGCCTCGGTTCAATTGAAGCTGAGGACCCTTTTAGAGAAGTGGCAACTATAGACACTCTGATTTTACCGTTCATATTGTCATCTTTAATCGCTCCGAAAATTAATTCTGCTTCTGGATCAACCTCAGCTCTTATTTTGTTTACTGCTGCATCGACTTCAAAAAGAGTTAGATCACTTCCACCTGTAATATTAATTAGCAGACCTTTGGCTCCTTGTAGCGTGTATTCATCAATAAGTGGGTTGTTAAGAGCTAATTCAGTTGCAGCCATAGCTCGGTTATCACCTTCTGCCTCACCTGTGCCCATCATAGCTTTACCGCTGGAGCTCATTACAGTCTCAACATCAGCAAAATCAAGATTAATCATTCCTGGTCTTACCATTAAATCTGTAATACTTTGCACTCCATGTTTTAAAACATCATTAGACAAACTAAAAGACTCTTCAAAACCTGTTGACTCATTTGCGATTTTAAAAAGATTTTGATTTGGAACGACTATAGTGGTATCTAAATGTCTTTTTAATTCCTCTAATCCAACTGAAGCTCTTCTCATTCGCTTTGGTCCTTCATAAGTAAAAGGTAAAGTTGTAACTCCTACCGTTAAAATATTCATTTCTCTTGCAGCTTTTGCTATTACATGGGAAGCACCTGTCCCTGTTCCTCCACCCATTCCTGATGCGATAAAAACCATATTACTTCCCTGTATATAATTAATTATTTCATTGATTGACTCGTCAGCTGCAGCTTGGCCAATATCATGTTTTGCACCTGCTCCAAGTCCTTTAGTCAAATTCATACCTATTTGTATTTTTGCATCAGCTTTACTCATCTTAAGATCTTGAGCATCCGTATTCACTGCCACGAATTCAACTCCTTGCATACCAGCATCAATCATTGCATTAATTGCGTTTCCACCTGCACCACCAACACCAATTACTAAAATTCTAGGTTTTAACTCTCTTAGTTCACCCCCTCCAACATTTATGCTCATGACAGCTCCCCTTTCTGTTTATTTTCCCATTTTAAGTTAGATCTATTTTGAAAAGCTTTTTTTCTTGCAATCGCTTTAAATTTCTCAAAATTTTTAGGCTCCCATATTTGAAATGTTTTTCCTAATCCAACAAATAATACATTTTCTTTTATTTTTGCGTGATTTAATAATTTTTTTGATAAAGAAACTCTTCCCTCTGTATCAAACTGTAAATTTTCACTTTCTGATAATACAGAAGTCGCAAAATAATCTCTCTTTTCCTCGAAAGGGTTTAAAGAGTCTATAGTGTTTGAGAGTTTCTCAATCCTATCTTGTGAGCATGCCTCAAGAGAATCATGATTAAAAGAAGGGTAACTAATAAATCCATTATATCCCATTGAGTTTAAATATGATCTAAAGGTAGCTGGCACTGATACCCGACCTTTCTTGTCTATTTTGTTTTCGTAGCTCGATAAAAACATAAATTTTCAAAAACCATTTATTCTTTATAAATTTCAAATCACCCTCCATAATGGGATTATTTGGGATATTATGGGTTTTTAAAAAATAGTCAATATATTTGTATTTTTAGTGTAAGTACAAAAGTAGAACAATTATATGAGTTGTTGCCAGATAATTTGTAAGCCGGGTTC
>CACEAQ010000041.1 GCA_902557605.1 uncultured Pelagibacteraceae bacterium
CCATTAGCAGCAGTTGCTGCTTGAACATTAGGGTAAGGGCTTTTAAATTTATCAGATGGCCTTCCTGGTCTGGTAAACATTTCTCCTTGCGCATCAGGACCATCTTCAATTTCAAAACTTGCAGCTATAGCTTTTACTTCTTTATCAGAAAACTCAGGTCCGCCAGGCTCACCTAAATTTCTATAACTTAGATATTGCATTGAGTGACAAGAGGCACATACTTCTTTATAAACTTGAAATCCTCTTTGTAATGATGCTCTATCAAAAGTTCCAGTTAAACCTTTAAAACTCCAATTTACCTTTATTGGGTCCACCATTTCGGCGGTTTGTAGTGGTTTTAATGGAATTAGTAATAAAAAAAATAAAACAAATAATCTTATATTAGGCTTTATCATTAACCTTCCTAGCTATAGATGGTTCTGCTCCACCAGATAAAACTGGTTCTGAAATGCTCATTGGTATTGGGTCGGTTTTCTCCAAATAACCGACAACAGGCATAACAACAATAAAATGTAAGAAATAATAAATAGTTCCTACTCTAGCTAATACTAAATAAACTCCTTCAGCTGGCATTGCGCCTACATAACCAAGCATTAGAACGTCAATAACCAGTATCCAGAAAAATTGTCTGTATATTGGTCTGAAAACTGCAGATCTTACTTTTGATGTATCCAACCAGGGTAGAACGAACAAAATAAAAATCGCGCTGAACATTAAAATAACACCTCCTAGTTTGTCAGGCACTGATCTTAAAATTGCATAGAAAGGAAGCAAATACCATTCAGGTACAATATGTGCAGGAGTGACTAAAGGGTTAGCTGGAATATAATTGTCTGAATGTCCTAAAACATTTGGTGTAAAGAAAACAAACCCAGCAAATATAATCATAAAGACTAGAAGAGCAAAAGCGTCTTTGATTGTTATGTATGGGTGAAACGGTACTGTATCCTTAGATGGTTTCTTTATATCTATACCGACAGGGTTGTTGTTGCCGGGAACATGTAAAGCCCAAATGTGTAAAACAACCAATCCTAAAATTAAAAATGGAATCAAGTAATGCAAGCTAAAGAATCTATTTAATGTAGGATTATCAACAGAATAAGCTCCCCAAAGCCAAGTTGTAATACTGTCTCCGACTAATGGAATTGCACTAAATAAATTTGTTATAACTGTTGCTCCCCAAAAACTCATCTGACCCCAAGGCAACACATAACCCATGAAAGCTGCAGCCATCATCAATAAGTAAATCATAAGACCAATAATCCAAATTACCTCTCTAGGTGATTTATACGATCCGTAAAATAAAGATCTAAAAATATGAATATAAACTGCTAGGAAAAACATTGAGGCTCCGTTACTATGAATGTATCTAATTAACCATCCATAATTAACGTCTCTCATTATATGCTCTACACTTGCAAAAGCTAAATCTGCATGAGCCACATAATGCATTGCTAAAACAATTCCAGTAACAATTTGAGTTATCAAACAAAATGTTAAAATTCCCCCAAAAGTCCACCAATAATTTAAATTTTTTGGAGTGGGATAATCCGTAAGGTGTGCTCCAAGAGTAAGCAATGGTAAACGGTCGTTAAACCATTTAGCTGCTTTAGATTTCGGTACGTATTCTTGTTCACTCATAATTTCTTATCCAATTTTAATTGTATTACTGTCAACAAATTCGAACTTTGGTATCTCCATGTTCGTTGGCGCTGGTCCTTTTCTTATTCTGCCTGATACATCATAGTGTGAACCATGACAAGGACAAAACCAACCATTAAAATCACCTTTATCTTTTAGAGGCACGCATCCTAAATGTGTACAAACGCCTAACATGACTAACCACTCATCTTTACCCTGTTTTACTCTATCTTCATCTTTTTGAGGATCAGGCAAATCGTCCAGTTTTACTGCTCTGGCCTCAGCAATTTCCTCTGAAGTCCTTCTTTTTAAAAATACTGGTTTTCCTCTCCATAAAACAGTAATAGATTTACCAGGTTCTATATTACTAATGTCAACTTCTGTCGTAGCTAAGGCTTGTTGAGCCTTATCAGGATTCATTTGGTCAATCATTGGCCAAATAACCGCTCCAACACCCACTGCTCCAACTGTATAGCTAGCCGTAAATAAAAAATCTCTTCTGTTAACTTTTTTTTCTTCTTTGCTCATTTATGTAAGTGCTTATAATGTAATTATTAAATAAAACCATATTATTAAGATTTCTAGGGTCAGAATGACACATAAATTGAGCTTAAATAATGCACATAGTACTTTATAAACCTGATATCCCTCAAAATGCTGCAGCAATAATCAGACTAGGAGCTTGCCTGAATTTAAGTATTCACTTAATAGAACCATGTGGTTTTAATTTAAACGATAGAAGATTTAAAAGAGTGGTTATGGATTATGCTGGCTTAAGTAAGATTGTTCGGCACAATGACTTCGAGACATTTAAGAAAAAATATAGGAAATCAAGAATAGTTTTGATGACAACTAAGGCAAAAAAATTATATCATAAGTTTAAGTTTAAAAAAAATGATATGCTTTTGTTTGGAAGAGAAAGCGCTGGGGTTCCAGAAGAAATACAT
>CACEAQ010000042.1 GCA_902557605.1 uncultured Pelagibacteraceae bacterium
CACATAGATATTCCATTTTGCAATATTGATAGATTTCAAAAAAACTTCATCCTCCATCATGGCAATATACTTAACTCCTATTCTTGTTTTCAGATAACCGTATAAAGTTGTTTGTGCAACATGTGCAGATCTTTCTTGAATAAAATTTTCTAAATCTTGTTTAGATTTTATTTTTTTAAAAAAACCAGATATTTTCCAAATTGGAATTACATACTCCCATATGTCAATTAGAGTGGTTCTAAGAGTGTTTCGCAATTTATCTAGATTCAATTTCACGTTGTATTTAAAAAACCCTTTATTTACTTGTCTTATAGCATTTCAATTTGGTTTTGGGGTCCTTTTTTCTCTTTTAATTCAACTCATAATCAGTATGCTCCCCAGCTATAAGAGTACTTTTTACGTAAAAAGTTAAAAATAAATAGGGGGAAATATGTCAAATAAAGACGCATATTGGAATAAGACCAAAAACCATATGATAATAACATTGGTTCTTTGGGCTTTCTTCTCATTAGTGATCTTCATGTTTGGTTCAGAACTGAACACGATGTCTTTTCTTGGCTATCCATTAGCATATTACATGACTGCGCAAGGTTCACTTCTTGCCTTTGTGATAATTTTGTTTTGGACTGCAAATAAACAAGAAAAAATCGACGAAGAACATGGTTTCTCAGAAAGAGAGGATGACTAATGTTTAAAGGAGATTTTATACAAAACCTTCCTAAAATATATGGTACCTACACTGGTGGCTTTATAGTGTTCATCATTTTGATGGCATTAGCAGAGCAAGCAGGTGTGTCAGCTAAAAACATCGGAGTGATGTTCGTAGCTTTCACGGTATTGATTTATGCCTTAATCGGTTATTTATCAAGAACCATTCAAGTAGATGCCTACTATGTTGCAGGAAGACAAGTGCCAACCGTGTTTAACGGAATGGCAACAGCAGCTGACTGGATGTCAGGTGCATCATTCGTAGCTTTAGCGGGTGGAGTTTACTTTGGTGGCTATACTTATATGGCCTTCTTAGTAGGTTGGACAGGTGGATACGTACTTGTTGCAACTCTAATGGCTCCGTACCTAAGAAAGTTTGGATGTTACACAGTTCCTGATTTTATCGGAACACGATACGGTGGTAATGCAGTAAGAGCTGCATCGGTATTCGTGCTTTTCATAGCATCATTTACTTACGTAACAGCACAAATTAATGCTACGGGAACAATTGCTTCTAGAGCTCTTGGAATTCCGTTCGAAGCAGGCGTATGGGTAGGATTAATAAGTATCCTTATCTGTTCAATGCTTGGTGGAATGAGAGCCGTAACTTGGACACAGGTTGCTCAGTACATTGTATTAATCATCGCATACTTAATACCAGTATTCTGGATTAGTTCTAACGTAGGTGGAGGAATTTTCCCTCACTTAATGTTAGGTGATGAAGTTGCAAGACTTGGCGAACTTGAACAACAATTTGGACTAGTTAAAAACAGCGCCGCAGATATGAAAGCAGCTGGGGTACCAGGAGGATTGAAATATATCTCTGGAACTCACTCTGGAGTACCTGAAGGTGGAATGGCTGTCTGGAAATACTTATCGTTAGCGATTTGTATGATGGTAGGAACTGCATCGTTACCTCATATCTTAATGAGATACTTTACAACTCCTACAGTAAGAGCAGCAAGAAAATCAGTAGCTTGGTCGCTATTCTTTATTTTCTTACTTTACTCTTCAGCGCCTATGTTAGCGACATTGTCTAAATTAGCATTGATGGATCCAAATCTACCAACTGGAATTATTGGAAAATCTATTTCTGAAGTTCAGTCGATAGAGTGGGTACAAAGATGGTCTGAAGTTAAACAAGTATTTATCGCAGACTTTAATGGTGACGGAATACTTCAGTTGAACGAATGGTTCATGAGAGGTGACGTTGTAGTATTAGCTACTCCAGAAGTAGCGGGTCTACCGTTCGTAATCTCAGGCCTAGTGTTTGCTGGTGGTATGGCTGCTGCCATGTCAACTGCTGATGGATTAGTTCTTGCGATCTCAAATGCGTTATCACACGACATTTACTACAAGATCATAAATCCAAAAGCGGAAACTGCTAAAAGACTATTAGTTGCTCGTACACTTCTAGTAATAATCGGAGCTGCTGGTGCTTACATAGCCTCTTTCAGGCTAACAAGTATCTTAGGTTCGGTTGCTTGGGCATTCGACTTTGCAATGTCAGGCTTATTCTTCCCACTTGTACTTGGTGTATGGTGGAAGAGAGCTACTAGAGAAGGTGCAATCGCTGGTATATTGGCGGGAATTATTTCAGGAACAGTTTACTTAACGTGGGTGTTCCCTAAATTCTCAGTTCCAATATGGGGCGGTGTAAATACTCCTTTCTTAGGTATTGACCACTTAAGATTTGGTTTAATTGGAGCACCAATTTGTTTAGTTGTAATGGTAGTAGTCAGTTTAATGACTAAAGAACCAAGTCCAGCTACACAAAAATTAGTAGACGATACAAGAATACCGACAGGTAAGGCTATTCTTGGTAAGCAACACTAATTAACAATTATTTGAAATTAAA
>CACEAQ010000043.1 GCA_902557605.1 uncultured Pelagibacteraceae bacterium
CCTACGTTTGAACCTTCACTAATTTTTACGTAATCTTTTTCATAAACAGACTCTAAAATATCACTTATCTCTTTTTTTACTGACTCAGCAGTTATTCCATTTTTCTTATTATATTCTAATTGTTTATTTCTCCTTCTGTCTGTTTCCTTAATTGCCTTTTCAATGCTCTTCGTGACTTTATCAGCATATAAAATTACTTTACCATCAACATTTCGCGCTGCTCTTCCAATTGTTTGAATTAAAGAAGTTTCAGATCTTAAAAATCCCTCTTTATCAGCATCTAAAATTGCAACTAAAGCACATTCGGGAATATCTAATCCCTCTCTCAACAAATTAATTCCTACAAGAATATCAAACACTCCCATTCTCAAATCTCTTATGATCTCAATTCTTTCAAGAGTATCAATGTCAGAGTGCATATATCTTACTTTAAGACCATTTTCGTGGAGGTACTCAGTAAGATCTTCAGCCATTTTTTTTGTAAGCGTCGTAGCAAGAACTCTATATCCTTTTTTTACAATCTCTTTTGCCTCGTGCATAAGATCATCAACTTGAGTTTTGGCTGGCCTTATTTCAACCGGTGGGTCTATTAAACCTGTTGGCCTAATGATTTGGTCAATATATTTATTGCTCGTTTGTTTTAGTTCCCAAGGTCCTGGGGTAGCAGAGACAAAAACAGTTTGTGTTCTCATTAAATCCCACTCTTCAAATTTCAAAGGTCTATTATCCATACATGAAGGAAGTCTAAACCCATATTCGGCTAACGTGCTTTTTCTTGTGCGGTCACCTTTATACATTCCATTTAATTGAGGGACTGTTACGTGACTTTCGTCTACAAATATAATTGCATTATCTGGAAAATACTCAAACAGAGTAGGAGGAGGTTCACCAGCTTTTCTTCCTGATAAAAATCTTGAATAATTTTCTATTCCTGCACAAGTTCCGGTAGCTTCAATCATTTCTAAATCAAACTTAGTTCGTTCTCTTAATCTTTGTTCCTCTAAAAGCTTATTATTTTCTCTATGTTTTTTTAAAGTCTCAGCTAATTCAGATTTAATTTGTCTGATTGCCTGCTCGATAGTAGGCTTAGGAGTTATATAATGACTATTAGCGTAAATTTTTATTATTGAGTAATCATTTGTCTTGTCTCCAGTAAGTGGGTCAAATTCCTCAATTTTTTCCAATTTATTTAAATTAAAACTTATTCTCCAAGCTCTGTCTTCTAAGTGAGATGGAAAGATCTCTAAATTTTCTCCTCTTACTCTAAAAGTACCTCTAAAAAAATTTTGATCATTTCTTTTATACTGTAAGTTTATAAATGCTCTAATTAAATCATCTCGCTCGTACTCATAATTTTTCTTAAGAGTAATGGTCATTTTCGAGTACGCTTCTACAGAACCTAAACCATAAATACATGATACACTCGCAACAATAATCACATCATCTCTTTCCAACAAAGATCTTGTTGCCGAGTGTCTCATACGATCAATTTGTTCATTTATTGAGGCCTCTTTTTCTATGTATGTATCAGATCTTGGAACGTATGCTTCTGGAGTATAATAATCGTAATATGATACAAAATACTCTACAGCATTATCAGGAAAAAAACTTTTAAATTCTCCGTACAATTGAGCAGCCAAAGTTTTGTTTGGCGCTAGAATTAGAGCTGGTCTATTAGCCTTTTCGATGACTTTTGCCATTGTAAAAGTTTTACCTGATCCCGTGACCCCTAAAAGCACTTGTTCCTGTTTGCTATCTTTTAAGTTTTTTAATATTTGCTTTATGGCCTCTGGTTGGTCACCGCTAGGTTGAAAATCACTTTTGATTTTAAAGTTAATACCTCCCTCTAACTTCTTAATTTTTTTAGAGTTATTAACTTCTAGATCAGCTAATTTTTCTTGATAAGTATTTTGCATTTTGTGTTAATAATAAATTAATTATATTATAAATTTCAATGAGCATAGTTTCCAATAGTTTAAAACGCATAAAACCGTCGCCTACAATAGCAGTTACCTCAAAAGCAAGGGAAATGCGAGCTGCGGGAAAGGATGTTATAGGTTTAGGGGCTGGAGAGCCTGATTTCGATACTCCAGACAATATTAAAGAAGCAGCAATTGAAGCGATTAGAAAAGGGGATACAAAGTATACTGCAGTAGATGGAACCCCAGCTCTAAAAAAAGCCATCCAAGCAAAATTTTCTAGGGAAAATAATTTATCATACGAGCTTGATCAAATTTCAGTTGGAACTGGTGGAAAGCAGGTTTTATATAATGCTTTTATGGCAACCATAAATAAAGGTGATGAGGTAATTATACCAGCCCCTTATTGGGTTTCTTACCCCGACATTGTTTTGTTAGCTGGGGGAAAACCTAAAATCATTGAATGCGATGAAAAAAACAATTTTAAATTAACACCAGGAAAATTAACAAAAGCAGTTTCAAAGAAAACAAAGTGGATAATTATAAACTCGCCATCTAATCCTACAGGCTCTGGTTATACTAAAGATGAGATAATAGCCTTATC
>CACEAQ010000044.1 GCA_902557605.1 uncultured Pelagibacteraceae bacterium
CTTACTAGGTACATATTCTTAATTTTTTGTGTATCGTAAGCTGTTAGACCTACAAACACTAGAACACCTATAATTGAAATAATAAAATACATCATTGAAGATTTCATAAAGATGTTTACTAATGATGCAATTATTATTCCGAATAATCCCATCATTAAAAATGAACCTAGTTTAGTTAAATCTCTTTTAGTAGTGTAACCGTAAATACTCATTGCTCCAAAAGTACCTGCAGTTATAAAGAAAACTCTTGTTATACTTGCGCCTGTGTAGATTAAAAAAATTGAAGAAAGTGAAGCGCCCATTAAAGCTGCAAAAACCCAAAAAGTTGTTTGTGCTTTAGCTGCTGACATTTTAGCTATTCCAAAACTCATATAAAAAACTACTGCTAGTGGAGCTAGCATAATCACCCATTTTAAACCTGAGGCATAAATTGTATTACCAAAATTTGTTAATCCAATTATTTGACCTTCAGCTGAAGTGACTACTGCCATTTTAAAAAACATCAATGCAATAAATCCAGTAAGTAATACGCCGGAAGCCATATAATTGTAAACCTTAAGCATATATGATCTTAGACCCTGATCTATAATAGCTTCAGATGCTGAAGAACGGACAGTTGATCTTTGTTTATTAATTTCCATACTTAATTATATAAGTTTTTTTAAGTACTTTTCAATAGGCAAAAATTGACCTAAAAAACTGTTATAATTGTTACAATTTTATGAAATTTAAAAAATTAGGCACAACAGACTTAGATGTAAGTTTAATTTGTCTTGGGACGATGACTTGGGGTACACAAAATTCTGAAAAAGATGCTTTTGATCAAATGGATTACTCTTTGGCTGAAGGTATTAATTTTTTTGATACTGCTGAAATCTATTCTGTCCCCCCTAATTCAGATTCTTACGGTAAAACAGAGGTGATGATAGGAAATTGGTTTGAAAAAAGAAAAAATAGAGATAAAATTATTCTGGCGTCAAAAGTTGCAGGACCTGGATGTAATTGGATAAGAGGAGGTAGCAATAATTTCAATGAAAAAAAAATTGGTGAAGCAATTGAGGGAAGTCTCAAAAGATTAAAAACAGACTATATTGATCTTTACCAGTTACATTGGCCTGAGAGATCAACAAATTATTTTGGAATAAGAGAGTATACTGTTGATTACGATGAAGAGCACTGGAATAGTTTTGAAAGTATACTTGAGGCTCTTAATAAGTTTATCACGAGTGGAAAAATAAGATACATAGGTATGTCTAACGAAACTCCATACGGATTATCAAAATATATCGAGATATCTAAAAGCAAAAATCTTCCAAGAATGATGTCAGTTCAAAACCCTTATAATTTAGTTAATAGGACTTATGAAATAGGTATGTCAGAAATTTCTATTAGAGAGAAGTGTGGTTTGTTAGTTTATTATCCTCTAGCAGCTGGAGCTCTTTCAGGAAAATATAGAAATGGACTTATGCCAAAAAATTCTCGTCAAGCATTATTTAAAGGTTGGGAACGCCATTTAAATCCTTTAGCAATGAAAGCCTATGATGAATACTTTAAACTAGCAAATGAACATGGTTTAACAATGGTTCAATTAGCTCAATCTTTTGTAAATTCTAGACCTTTTGTAACAAGTAATATTATAGGTGCAACAACTATGGAACAGCTAAAAGAAAATATTGACAGTGTTAATATTGAGTTGTCCGAAGAAATTTTGAAAAAGATTGATGAGATACACAATAAAAATCCTAATCCTTCTCCCTAATTCAAAGCATTGAAATAGCTAATTTTTAGTATAAAAACAGACTATGTACGTTAAAAAAATTTTTACAATACTCGCATTAATTTTATTCTCCTTTAATACATACGCGGTGACACCGAGATCTACTGGAAAATTCAAAAACTGGGAGAGTTTTATAGCAGAAACAGATAAAGGAAAAATATGTTTTGCTCAAACAATGCCTACTAAAAGAGCACCTGCTGCTGTAAAAAGAGAAAAATCAAAGTTATTTGTAACTTTCAGACCAACTGAAGAAATAAAAGATGAAGTAAGTTTAACTAGCGGTCATGATTACAAAACATCAAGTGTAACTGCCAGCTCTGGAAAAAGAAGATATTCTTTTTTTTCTCAAAAAAACTTTGCTTGGTTACTAGATGATCAAGAGGAAAAGAAATTTATTCAACTAATGAAAAAGGCTACAGATATTATTGTAAAAGCTAGAACCACTAATGGAGCAGAGACTACAGATCATTATTCGATGATGGGATTTACAAAAGCCTATAACACAGCAAAAAAAACTTGCAGCTAGATGAAAAAAATTGTTTTAGCCTACTCAGGCGGTTTAGATACATCTATAATCTTAAGATGGTTACAAGAAAATTATAAAGC
>CACEAQ010000045.1 GCA_902557605.1 uncultured Pelagibacteraceae bacterium
CGTCAATATCTAAACCTGAATCTGTCTCATCCAAGATTGCTAGTTTTGGTTCCAGTAGTTTCATTTGAAGGATTTCATTTTTCTTTTTTTCACCTCCTGAAAATCCCACATTTAATTGTCTTGATAAAAATTTTTCATCGATATTTAATTCAGAAGCTTTTTTTTTGATTAATTTTAAAAGATTAAGAGTATCCAATTCTTTTTCACCTTTAGCCTTCCTAATTGTGTTCAGTGAAGTTTTTAAGAAATTAGTTGTATTCACACCTGGGATTTCAAGAGGGTATTGGAATGCTAAAAAAATTCCTTTTTGCGCTCTTTCCTCTATAGGAATATCTTGTAGATTTTTATCTTCATACTTTAAGGTTCCACTTATTTCGTAACCATTTTTGCCAGATAAAATGTTTGCCAAAGTGCTTTTTCCTGATCCGTTTGGGCCCATTATTGCGTGAACTTCTCCAGCTTTTATCTCTAAATTTAATCCATTCAAAATTGACTTATCGTTCACTGAGGCTTTTAAATTTTGTAGCTGAAGCATTATCCGACACTCCCTTCTAAACTAATTGAAACTAATTTTTGTGCCTCAACAGCAAATTCCATAGGAAGCTGCTGCAACACCTCTTTACAGAAACCATTTACTATAAGACTTACAGCTTCCTCTTGATTTAATCCTCTTTGATTACAGTAAAATAACTGATCCTCATTTATTTTAGATGTAGTAGCCTCGTGCTCTACCGTCGAAGATGAATTTTTATTTCTTATATAAGGTACAGTGTGTGCTCCACATTTGTTGCCCATTAATAATGAGTCACATTGTGTGTAATTTCTCGAATTTTTAGCTTTAGCACTAATATCTACAAGACCTCTATATGTATTATCAGCTTGACCAGCAGAAATTCCTTTTGAAATAATTTTACTTTTAGTATTATTTCCTAAGTGTATCATTTTAGTACCAGTGTCAGCTTTTTGATGATTGTTTGTGATAGCAATCGAGTAAAATTCACCCACAGAGTTATCGCCTTGCAAAATACAACTAGGATATTTCCAAGTAATTGCAGATCCTGTTTCTACTTGTGTCCACGAAATTTTTGAGTTTTTTCCTCTGCAAGCACCTCTTTTAGTTACAAAATTATATATTCCACCTACTCCATCTTTGTCACCTGGATACCAATTTTGCACTGTCGAATATTTAATTTCTGCGTCGTCTAAAGCAACAAGCTCTACATTTGCAGCATGTAATTGATTTTCATCTCTCATTGGAGCTGTACAGCCCTCCAAATAACTCACATAACTTCCTTTGTCAGCAATTATTAGAGTTCTTTCAAATTGACCGGTTTCAGAGGCATTAATTCGAAAATAAGTGGAAAGTTCCATCGGACATCTAGTGTTTGGTGGAATGTAAACAAAAGATCCATCGGTAAAGACTGCTGAATTAAGAGTTGCAAAATAATGATCACTTAAAGGGATTACAGAGCCTAAATATTTTTTAACTAACTCAGGATGTTTTTGTATTGCTTCAGATATAGGGCAAAAAATTATACCCTTTTTATCAAGCTCACCTTTAAAAGTTGTTGCAACAGAAACTGAGTCAAAAACAGCATCTACAGCAACACCACTTAACCTTTTTTGCTCGTTAAGCGGAATGCCTAATTTATTATATGTTTCAATTAACTTTGGATCAACTTCATCTAAGCTTTTTGGTTTATCCTTCATGCTTTTTGGAGCTGAGTAATAATATAAATCTTGGTAATTTATTTTAGGGTACTTTGGTTTTTGCCAATTTGGTTCTTTTAAAACTTTTAATCTATTAAAAGCCTTCAATCTCCAATCTAGCATCCACTTAGGTTCTTTTTTAATTTTTGAAATGAATTTTATAGTTTCCTCTGAAAGACCTTTTGGAGCTTTAAAATTTTCAATTTCAGTTGTGAAACCGTATTTATATTCTTGATTTTTTATTTCTCCACTTTTCATAATTCTAATTCCTTTTAGTTAGATCTTGCAATTTTACCTTTTCAAAAAATCCGTTTATGTGTTGATCTAATTGATCCCACAAATTATGCGTAATACATTTAGTAAATTTGTTGTTGCATCCTTTTTTAGAGCTTTTTTTGCAGTTTAAGGTTCTCACTTCTTCGTCAACTGCAAAAATAATATTTGATAATCTTATTTCAGATGCAGGTTTTTCCAAAATATATCCGCCGTTAGCTCCTCTTGAACTTCTTACTAATTTATTATTTTTGAGCTTAATGAAAATTTGCTCTAAATAAGGAAGAGAAATATTTTGTCTTATAGATATTTCCGATAAACTAATTGGCC
>CACEAQ010000046.1 GCA_902557605.1 uncultured Pelagibacteraceae bacterium
AACCTATATATTTTTTCTGGAAATTTGCCATCTATTATGGTCTGATAATTCCTTTTCCAGAAACAATATATTTATATGATGTTAATTGATTTATTCCTACAGGACCCCTTGGCGGAAGTTTGTTAGTAGAGATACCTATTTCACCACCAAAACCAAATTCTCCACCATCTGCGAATTGAGTTGAGACATTATGCATTGCGATCGAGCTGTTAACACCATTTAAAAAAATTTCAGCATTTTTTTTGTTGCCAGTAATGATACTATCAGTATGCATTGTGCCATATTTCAAAACATGTTCGACTGCTCCATATACATTTTTAACTGTCTTGACCGAAATTATTGCATCTAAATATTCTGTCTTCCAGTCTTTTTCTATGGTTTTTTTTAATTTTCCTTTAAAAAGTTTATTAACTTTATTATCGGCTCTAACTTCACAGCCTGAATTTAAAAGAGCATTTATAATTTCTTTCGCGTGCGAGTTTAGAGCTTTTTCTTCTATTAAAAGAGTCTCAACTGCTCCACAAATACTTGTTCTTCTCATTTTTGCATTAGTAATTAAATCTTTACACATTTTTATATTTGCAGATTTATCAACATAAATATGACATAATCCCTCAAGATGACCAATCACGTGGACATTAGAAAATTTTTGTACTTTTGCTACAAGTCCTTTCCCTCCTCTCGGAACAATTACATCAATGTAACCACTCATTTTTGATAATATTTTATCTACTATTTTTCTATTTTTACTCTCAATAAATTGAACACAGTTTTGATTGATATTGTTTTTTCTTAAAGTATCTCTAAATAAATTAGCTAATAATCTGTTTGAATTAAAAGCTTCAGATCCACCTCTTAAGATAGAACAATTACTCGATTTTAAACATAATGCTGCAACATCAGCAGTTACATTAGGTCTACTTTCATATATTACTCCTATAACACCAATCGGCGTTGTTACTTTTTTAATCGTCAAATTATTTGGTCTACGCCATGTTTCTAAAACTCTTCCGACTGGATCTTTAAACTTTGCTATTTCATTAATTGAATGTCTGATACCTTCAATTCTTTTTTTATTTAAAATAAGTCTGTCAACTAGATGCTTTCTTTTAACATTTTTAACATCTTTCAAATTCTCTCTAATTATTTTATCAGTATTTTTTAAAAGTGATTGATTATAATTTTCTAAAACTTTCTTTATATTTTTATGTTTAATACCCTTTAAATCTTCAAAGGCTTTTTTTGCGTTCTTTCCTATAGACTCCAAATAATTCATTTATAATAGTACCATATCATCTTTATGAATTACCTCAGTTTTACTAAGATAACCAAGAATTTTTTCGATTTCTTTACTTTGTTTACCTTTAATTCTATCTATTTCTGCAGAGCTGAAAGAGGATAATCCTCGAGCTAATTGAACACTATTTTGATCTAAAATTATTACATTTTCCCCTTTTTGGAAACTTCCATCAATCTTAATTATACCAGCAGCCAAAAGGCTTTTACCATTTGATAAAGCTTCAGCAGCTCCACTATCAACATATATAGTACCGTTATAATTAAGAGAACCGACGATCCATTTTTTTCTAGCATCTAAAGTAGAAATTTTGGGTAAGAAGTGGGTGTATTTTTTATTTTTAATCATATTAAATATTGGGTTATTCACTTTACCGTTTGCAATAAACATATGACTACCAGAATTTATACAAATCTTAGCAGCATCTAACTTTGTGGTGATTCCTCCTGAGCCGAATTTATTTTTCTTACTATCTATAAGCGATGTAACTTTCTCATCAATTGAGGTTACTTCACTTATAATTTTTTTACCTTTTGACTTATCATACAGTCCATCAACATCTGAAAATAATATGAGCATATCAGCCCCAATAATTTGAGCCACTCTTGCGGCTAATCTATCGTTGTCTCCATATTTTATTTCACTTGTTGCTGTTGAGTCGTTTTCATTGACTATAGGGATAGCTTTTAGCTTAAACAAATTGTCAAAAGTCCTTTTAACATTAATAGCTCTTCTTCTTTGTTCGGTATCATCAGGACTAATTAATATCTGACCAGTTTTAATTCTATATTTATCAAATAGTTTTTGAAATTCTCCAGCTAAATGAATTTGACCAATTGCTGCAATTGCTTGACTCATTTCTAGTTTTATTTTCCTTTTTTTAATTTTGAGGTATTTTTGGCCAAGAGCAATAGCTCCTGAAGAGACAATCACGAAGTTTTTTCCTTTACCATATTTTTTAATATCTCTAATTAAA
>CACEAQ010000047.1 GCA_902557605.1 uncultured Pelagibacteraceae bacterium
ACAGTAAATTGGTACAGAAAAAAACTAATTTCATGAAAAAAAAAGTAAAAATAATTGCTGAAATAGGTATAAATCATAATGGTAATTTAAAAATTGCTGAAAAATTAATTTCTATGGCTGCTAGATATGGAGCAGATTATGTTAAGTTTCAAGCTTATCGTTGTGAAAGTCTACTACAAAAAAATACTAGGAAAGCACATTATCAGAAAAAATTTAATTCTAAAGAAAACCAGTTTCAAATGTTAAAAAAATATGAGATAGGCTATGAATTTTTTAAAAAATTATTAAGAATAAGTAAAAAAAATAAGATTTCATTTTTACTTTCATTTTTTGATACTGAAAGTTTAAAGCTAGTAAAGGAACTAAAGCTTAATACTATTAAGATACCATCAGGAGAAATTAATAATTATCAATTAATTTCTGAGATAGGTAAATTAAAAAAAAAAGTGATACTATCTTCAGGTATTTCAACTCTTTCAGAAATCAAAAACGCCATAAGTATCCTTACTAATGAGGGAACAAAAAAAAAAGATATAACTATATTGCATTGTAATAGCGATTACCCAACGCCATTAAAAGATGTAAATTTAAGGGCTATTAATTTGTTAAAAGATAAGTTTAAGCAGAATGTTGGTTATTCAGATCATACATTAGGTTTTGAAACTTCTATAGCAGCAGTTTGTTTAGGGGCTTCAATAATTGAAAAACACTTTACGTTAAATAATAAATTAAAAGGTCCTGATCACAAATCAAGTTTAAATCCAGAAGAATTTAAGCAATTTATAAAATTGATTAAAAATACAGAGACATTGTTAGGGCAAAAAACTAAAATTCCAACAAAAAGTGAAAAAAAAAATAAATACTTCATAAGAAAATCTCTTGTTGCAAAAACAATGATTAAAAAAGGTGAATTTTTCTCTAGAAAAAACATTACTACATTAAGACCAGAAAATGGATTGAAAGCAGATAAATATTTTAAGATAATTGGTAAAAAAGCTAAAAAGAATTATTCAAAAAATATGTTAATATGAAAAAAAAAATTTGCATAATAACAACTTCAAGAGCTGAGTACGATCTACTTAAAAACTTAATAATACGTGTAAAGTATTCAAAGAATTTAATTTTACAGCTTATAGTGTCAGGGACTCATTTATCAAAAGAGTATGGTTTTACAAAAAAAAATATATTGAAAGATGAAATAAAAATTTCAAAAGAGTTTAATATAGTCAAATTTAATGACTCTCCTGAAGATATTTCTAACTCATTCGCGATTGCAGTAAATAAATTTAGTGCAGCTTACAAAAAATTAATGCCTGATTGTATAATTATCCTTGGTGATCGGTATGAGGTTCTAGCAGCTGCATATACGGCTTTAATTCATAATATACCAAAAATCCACATTCATGGAGGGGAACGCACAGAGGGAGTGATTGATGAAGCAACAAGACATTCAATCACTAAGATTTCTAATTTTCATTTTGTTAGCCATAAATCATATAAAGATAGAGTTATTCAATTAGGAGAAAACCCAAAAAATGTATTTCTTGTAGGAGCTATGGCGATTGAAAACATAAGAAATTTTAAACCATATTCAAAAAAAAAACTTGAAACTGAGTTAAAATGTAAATTTAAAAATAATATTATTCTAGTGACCTTACACCCAATAAACCTTGATAAAAAAAGTTCTTCACAAACTATTATAAATTTACTTAAAGTTTTGAAAAAATATAATAATTATTCAATAATTTTTACCTCTCCAAACCAAGACACTTACGGTAAGATAATAATAAAAAAAATTAAACAATTTATTAAAAAAAGATCTAATTGTTTATTATTTAAAAATTTGGGCAATCAAAAATATTTTTCATTAATTAAAATTTCTAGAGCTGTAGTCGGAAATTCTTCAAGTGGGATAATAGAAACGCCCTCACTTGGAGTTCCGACACTTAATATAGGCCTTAGGCAAAGAGGTCGTATTGCTGCAAAAAGCGTGATTCATTCAGAGAGTACTTTCAAATCAATTAATAATAACTTAAAAAAAGCTGTCAACTTGAGATTAAAAAAAATAAAAAATCCATACCATTTAGACAAAATAGAACCATCAAATGAAATTTTGAAATTTTTAAAAAGACAAAACTTTAAATATTTTAAACATGAGAAAGTATTTTACGACTTA
>CACEAQ010000048.1 GCA_902557605.1 uncultured Pelagibacteraceae bacterium
TTAAGTTCGAAGATTGCATCAACTTCTACAGCAACTCCTAAAGGTAAACTATTAACACTCACTGCAGCGCGTGTGTGTTCACCTTTTTTATCGAAAATTTTAGCTATAATATCTGAAGCGCCGTTTATAATTTTTGGTTGATCTTTGAAATCATCTGTTGAATTGACATAACCTGTTAGTTTTACACAAGATTTAACTTTATCTAAATCTCCTCCACAAGCATTTTTAACATGTGCGACAATACTTAAACCACATCTTTCGGCAGCTTTATAGCCTTTCTCTAAATCTAAATCTTTTCCAATCTTACCTGTTATAAGTTTTGCATTTTCATCAATAGATACTTGACCAGAGATATATAATAGTTTTCCAACAATCTTAGTAGCAACATAAGCTCCAACTGGTGCTTTTGGCTCAGGTAATATTATATTTAAACTTTTTATTTTGTTTTCGATTACGCTCATTTCCTTTTACCCTTTTTTTTTGTTTTATCGTATTCTTTTCTTTTTTCAATTAATATAAGCGCATCTTCCATAGTAAGTTCATTTGGATCTTTTTCTTCTGGGATAGTTGCATTAAGAGATTTATATTTTATGTATGGTCCATATTGACCTTTCATGATTCTCACTGGTTTTTTATCCTCTGGATGTTCACCAAGATCTTTTATTAATGAAGAGGAAATTCTTCCCGGCTTAGCTTCAGCGATTAATGTTATTGCCCGATTGATTCCAATAGAAAAAAGATCTTCAATATTTTCGAGTCTTGCAGATTTATTTTCACATTTAAGGTAAGGACCAAATCTTCCAGAATTTAATGTTATATCCTGACCATTATCAGGGTGTTGTCCTAATACTTTAGGAAGAGAGCATAAATATTTTGCTTTATCTAAATCAACACTGTCAACATCTATACCTTTTGGAATTGATACATTTTGAAGATGTTCATTTTCATTTTTTTTCTTTCTACCTTTTTTCTTTTTTGTTTCTAATTGATCTTTTTCTTTTTCATATTGTAAGTAGGGACCGAATCTACCATTCTTTAAATAAATATCTTTACCTTTTTCGTTTTGACCCAATAATTTAGGTTCTGCTAAGTTATATTGAGCTGCAGCTTTAGCTTTAGATAAAGGTCTAGTAAATTTGCACTCTGGATAATTTGAACATCCTATAAAAGCACCGCCTCTAAAACTATTTTTTAAACTTAATGTTCCTTCACCAGAAACACATGTTTTATTATATAATTTGCAACTCCTATCAATGTTACCATCATTATTTCTTTCAAATATTAAAGCTCCTAAACTTTCATTTAATAAGTCTAATACTTCTCTAGTTCTTTTTTCTTTAACTTTTCCAACATTTTTGTAAAAATCTTTCCAAAAATTATCTAAAACTTGAACCCATTCAATTTTACCACTAGTGATTTCATCTAGTTGATTTTCTAGGTCCGCAGTAAAATTATAATCCACGTATTTAGAGAATAATTTCTCTAAAAAAGCTGAAATTAGCTTGCCTCTATCAGTAGTATTAAACCTTTTATTAATTAATTCGACATAATTTCTTGTTGATAATACTGAGATAATGCTAGCATAAGTAGAGGGTCTGCCAATGCCTAATTCTTCCATCTTTTTCACTAAACTAGCTTCAGAGTAACGTGGCGGTGGATCTGTAAAGTGCTGTTCATCATGTAATTTAAGTATGCTAATTTCTTCACCAACTTTGACTTCAGGCAAAATATTCTTTGCATCTTCGTCAGTTTCTTGAACTTGATAAACTTTAAGAAATCCATCAAATTTTACTACCGAGCCGCTAGCTCTAAAGTTAATTTTATTATCAATTGAAGAAATAATTATCGTATTTCTATCAAATTCTGCCGGTGTCATTTGAGATGATAAGGCTCTACTCCAAATTAATTCATAGAGTTTAAATTGATCTGCATTTACATATTTTTTGATGTCAGAGGGTTTTCTACTTATATTAGTTGGTCTAATTGCTTCATGAGCTTCTTGAGCGTTCTTTGCTTTTTTTCCAGTATAACTATTCGGTGCCCCTGGCAAATATTTATCACCATAATCATCAGTAATGAATTTCCTAAAGTCATCAATAGCTTCTTTTGAAATATTAGTACCATCAGTTCTCATATAAGTAATTAATCCGGTAGTTTCACCCTCGATATCTACTCC
>CACEAQ010000049.1 GCA_902557605.1 uncultured Pelagibacteraceae bacterium
AAGAAGAAAAAGAGAGGCGCTAAAGATATTTCCGGTATATAAAAAAGTTGATACTTGTGCTGCAGAGTTTAAATCTTTTACTCCATATATGTACTCAACTTATCAAAGAAGTTTCTCTGTAAATTCAGAGTGTGAGGCTCATCCTTCAAATAAAAAAAAAATAATTATAATTGGAGGTGGTCCTAATAGAATTGGTCAAGGTATAGAATTTGATTATTGCTGTTGTCAGGCTAGTTTCGCTCTTAAAGAGGCAAAATATGAAACAATAATGATCAATTGTAATCCAGAAACTGTTTCTACAGATTATGATACTAGCGATAGATTATATTTTGAACCTTTGATTGATGAATATATTTTCAACATTATAAAAAAAGAGAAATCTAAAGGAAGTTTGCATGGAATAATTACGCAATTTGGTGGGCAAACTCCAATTAAACTTGCAAAATTTTTACATGATAACAAACTTCCGATTTTAGGAACTCAGTATTCATCTATAGATCTTGCTGAAGATAGAGATAGATTTAGAAATCTTTTGAATAAACTCAAATTAAAACAGGCTGAAAGTGGCATAGCCAGAACTTTCCCTCAAGCTATTAAAATTGCAGAACAGATTGGTTTGCCTTTAATGGTAAGGCCATCTTATGTATTGGGAGGAAGAGCGATGGAAATTGTTCATGAAAAAAGCCAGTTAGAGGAATTTGTAAAGGAAGCTTTTAAGGTAGCAGAAAAAAATCCAATCTTAATTGATAAGTTTATCGACAATGCAATGGAAGTTGATGTTGACGCAATATCAGATGGTAAAAATGTTTTTGTAGCTGGTATTATGCAGCATATTGAGGAGGCAGGAATTCATTCAGGTGACTCAGCATGTAGTTTGCCTCCAGTATCAATAAAATCTTTTTTAATAAAAGAAATTGAAAATCAAACAAAAAAATTAGCACTAGCACTTAAAGTAAAAGGTTTTATGAATGTTCAGTATGCTATCAAGAGAGATAAGATTTATGTAATAGAGGTAAACCCTAGAGCAAGTAGAACTGTACCATTTGTTTCAAAAGCAAAAAATCTACCACTTGCTAAGATAGCCTCTAGAGTGATGGCAGGAGAGAAATTGTCTAAGTTTAATTTAAAAAGTAAAACGAAAGACATGTTTGCAGTTAAAGAAGCAGTTTTTCCATTTAATAAATTTCCAAATAGCGATCTATTACTTGGCCCAGAAATGAAATCTACAGGTGAAGTTATGGGTTTTGATAAAAATTTTGGGATGGCATTTGCCAAAAGCCAAATTGCAGCCTCAAACTCACTTCCTAAAAAAGGTTTAGCTTTTATCTCTTTGAAGAATAGTCATAAAGAAGAGGGGGTACAATTAGCCAAACAATTAGTAAAGCTAAAGTTTAAACTTTGTGGAACCGGGGGTACCGCTGATTATATAAGCCAGCATGGAATTAAGTGTAAAAAAATAAATAAAGTGAATCAGGGTTCACCACATATTGTAGATGTTTTAAATGCTAAAAAAATAGCTTTGGTGATCAACACCGGAGGGGGAAACAGTGAAACTCAGCTAAGCGATGCTGTAGCTTTGAGGAGAGCTACCTTAGCAAATAAAGTTCCTTACTGTACCAACATGTCCACGGCTAAAGTTTGTTTAGAGGGAATAAAGTCTCTTAAATTAAGAGATATTAATGTAACTTCCTTACAAGAAATCTAATTTGTTACTTTCCAATCAGTCTCAAAAGTAACATAATTTATTTGGATACATCTTCTCTCTTTTTTAATTTCTTTTTTTTCCATTCCGTGCCATGTGTTTGGTCCGCTTGTAAAGAAATATCCGTAATTGTGTTTGTAAGGCACTGTTTTGACTTTATTTAATTTTGCGTCATAAAAATCAGTTCCTAAATTTTCTGACTCGTTATGCAAATTAACAAAAACTATTGAGGACATTAGTTTTTCTTCAATATCACAATGAGGTTTAAGCCAAAAACCTTCTCGGTCACAAATCACCTCTAGTCTTACATAAGAATTTCTTAAATCTTTTCCAATTAATGATCCAATTTTTTTATAAACTTCAGGAGATCTCAATTCATCTATAAATTTTATTAAGTTAGGAAATTGATTAGAGTTTTCTTTAGTCACATAGCATCTGAGTTTTTTTGCTTTTCCGCCATCTTT
>CACEAQ010000050.1 GCA_902557605.1 uncultured Pelagibacteraceae bacterium
TCTCCAAGACCAACACCTTTATGTGCACCCTCCACTAAACCAGGAATATCAGCTAAAGTAATCTCTTTTCCTCCATAGTAAGATACCCCTAAATTTGGATTTATTGTTGTAAAAGGATAATTTGCTATTTTTGGTTTAGCTCTAGTAAGCGCTGCCAGTAAACTAGATTTGCCAGCATTTGGTTTACCTATGATTCCAATATCGGCTATTACTTTTAATTGAAGCCAAATCCAAAATTCCTCACCTAACTTTCCACTAGTCTTTTTTCTTGGAGCTCTATTTATAGAACTTTTAAATCTGACATTTCCAAGACCTCCTTTACCACCCGATGCTACAAGGTATTTTTCTTTATTTTTCGTAAAATCATAAATTAAAGTATTGTTATCTTCTTCGTATAATTGAGTTCCCAATGGAACCTTTAAAATCAAATCTTCTCCATTAGCTCCAGTCTTATTTCTTTTACTTCCAGGCTTTCCGTGCTGAGCTTTAAAATGTTGTGCATACCTGAAATCTATTAAGGTATTAAGATTTCTATCAGATTGAACAATGATAGATCCACCGTTCCCTCCATCACCGCCATCTGGTCCACCATACTCTATAAACTTCTCTCTTCTGAAGCTTGCAGAACCTGCTCCACCGTTTCCAGCTTTAATATAAATCTTTGCTTGATCTAAAAATTTCATACTTATAATAATATAAATAACTTTAGCTATTTATATAGATTTAATTGGGGATTACAGAAACAAAAGTTCTGTTTAATTTTGATTTCTTAAATTTTACTTTTCCTTTAATCAAAGAAAAAATCGAATGGTCTTTGCCCATGCCAACATTATCACCAGGATGGATTTTAGTTCCTCTTTGTCTAACTATGATATTCCCAGGAATTACTGTTTGATCACCATATTTTTTGACACCAAGGCGCCTACCTTTACTATCTCGGCCGTTCTTCGATGATCCACCTGCTTTTTTTGTTGCCATTTAATTTCCTATTTCTTTGCGATCTTTTTTACAACTTTTTTCTCTTCTTTAACAGATCTCTTTTTTTCTACTATTTTGGCCTCACTTATAACTTTGCCACCTTTTGCTAAAATTTTTGTTATTTGTATCTTAGAATGACGTTGTCTATGACCATTCTTTTTTCTTGAATGTTTTCTTCTTCTTTTATGAAAAACTAATACAGTTCGATCTTTTACATTATCTAAAAGTTTAGCTTCCACAGTAGCTCCTTCAACTTTAGGGCTTCCAACTTCTGTACTTTTGTCGTCGTTTAGAAGTAAAACATTATCAAATTTAATAGTTTCACCAACTTTTGCATTAAGTTTTTCGATTTCTAATATTTTACTGGCAGATACTTTGTACTGCTTTCCACCTGTTTCAATTATAGCAAATGACATAAATTCTCTTTTTTTAATTTCCACGCAATATAGCCTTCACTGCTAGCAAGTCAAGATCATTGAAGTTAAAAAGAGTCCTTTAAATCTCTTAATTTTGAAAAGACTTTAACTTCTGATGAATCTTTTAGGCCTAAAGTACGCTTAATCTCAGGATCATTACATCTAAAAAAAATATTCGTTTTAATTTCCTGACCTAAAGTAGTTGGAATAGTAGGCTGATTAGAACTTAATTTTTTTTGAATTTCAATTTCTTTCTCTTTTAAAAAAATATTTTTGGAGTCATATTTTAAACAAAAATTTAAATTTGATTTAGTATATTCGTGTCCACAATATATTTTTGTATCTGGTGGAAGTTTTTTAATTTTACTTAAAGAATTAAACATTTCTTCATGGGTACCCTCAAAAACTCTACCACATCCTAATGAAAATAAAGTATCACCTGTAAAAACTATTTTTTCTTTAAAAAAGAAAAATGCGACGTGGCCCTTGGTATGACCGGGCACAAAAATTACTTCAAATTCTAATTTTCCAATTTTATGCTTTTGATTTTCTTTAAGCAGGATGTCTATACCTGGAATTCGATCTTTATCTAATTCAAAACCCAAAATTTTAGAGTTATATTTTTTTTTCAACTCTAAATTACCATCAACATGATCGGCATGATGATGAGTATTTAGAATAAAATCTAATTTCTTATACTTTTTTATTACATTATCACATGCCTTATATTCTGCAGGATCAACT
>CACEAQ010000051.1 GCA_902557605.1 uncultured Pelagibacteraceae bacterium
TACTCCGGGGGTTATTTATAAAGTTCACACGACTACAAGAAAAATTTTAGATTTACAAAATCCAACAAACATGCCGGATCCTTCACAAATTGAAAAAATTGAAGAACCTTGGATTAAATCAACTATTATTACTCCAGATGAATATTTAGGTTCAATCATAAAGATTTGCCAAGATAAAAGAGGAGTTCAAACTAATTTATCTTACTCTGGAAGCAGAGCAGTATTATCATATGATTTACCACTTAACGAAGTTGTGTTTGATTTTAATGATAGGCTGAAATCTGTATCATAAGCATGCAATGGACGATTCAAATCAAACATCACATAATTAGTGATATCGACAACAGCAGAGATTGGTTTTAAGCCAAGAGCATAAAGTTTGTTTTTTAACCATTCTGGACTTTCTTTATTAACTATATTTTTAATATAACAACTTCCAAATGTGAGACACCCTTGGTGCTTATCTTTTGTTATTGAGATCTTAAGATGATGCTTGTAGCTTTGTTTTATCTTTTTTCTTTTTGAAATTATTAATTTACCTATTCCAGTAGAAGATAAATCTCTTGCAATACCTCTTATACCTAAACAGTCTGGTCTATTTGGCGTAATTGCAATATCGATTACTTTTTCTGATTTACTTTTAAAGTAACCTTTTCCTATTTCTTTTTCTTTAGCATTTAACTCTATTATTCCCTCACCCTTATTTGATATATTCAGTTCGCTTTCAGAACACAACATTCCACGAGACTCGACACCTCTTATTTTAACAATTTTTAATTGAAACTTTGTTTTAGGAATTATAGCACCTGGTGGAGCGTAAATTGTTATGAGTCCATCTCTTGCGTTAGGTGCTCCGCATACAACTTTTAAAGTTTCCTTTCCACCAATGTCTACATCACACACTTTCAATTTATCTGCATTAGGGTGTTTCTCAGCTTTGATAATTTTAGCAATTTTAAATTCACTTAGCTCTCCAGGGTTTTCTTTTACACTTTCAACCTCTAAGCCGATGTTAGTGAGTTTGTTTATAATCTCGTTTTCGTTTGCATTTGTTTTTAAATGTTCTTTTAACCATGGTAGTGTAATAATCATTTGCTTAGCCCTCTATAGTTTGTTGGCACATCTAAAGGGTCAAAACCAAAATGACTTAGCCACCTATAATCTGTTTCAAAAAAAGCTCTTAAATCGTTAATTCCATATTTTAACATGGCCAAACGATCAATGCCCATCCCGAATGCAAACCCTTGGTATTTTTTTGGATCAACTTTTGCATTTTTTAGAACCTTCGGATGAACCATTCCACAACCTAATATTTCTAACCATTTATTGCCCTCACCAATTACGATTTTTTCATTTTCAATTCTGTATCCAATGTCTACTTCAGCAGATGGTTCGGTGAATGGGAAATGACTGGGTCTGAATCTCATCTTAACATTTTTGACTTCGAAAAATTCTTTAATAAAATAATCTAAACATCCCTTAAGATGACCCATAGTAATATTTTTATCAATGTGAAGTCCCTCTAATTGATGAAACATTGGAGCATGAGTTTGATCACTATCACATCTGTAAGTTCTACCAGGAACAATTATTTTAAATGGTGGTTTACCATCAAGCATTGCTCTAATTTGGACTGGAGAAGTGTGTGTTCTCAAAAGAAGTTTTTTATTTTTTTCTAAATAAAATGTGTCATGCATATCCCTTGCTGGATGATCCTCTGGTGTATTTAATGCTGTGAAATTATTATACTCAGTTTCTACATCCGGACCCTCTGCAACATTAAAACCGATTTCAGAAAAAATGGAGGAAATTTCATCTATGACTTGAGACACCGGATGTATTTTTCCTTGTTGATATGGTCGGATCGGTAAAGTTACATCAACTTTTTCATTCTTTAATTTATCGCTAATTTCTGCGTTCTCTATTTCAAAACTTTTCTGTTCAATCTGACTAGATAAATCATATTTAATCTTATTTAAATTTGAAGCAAAATCTTTTCTCTTGTCTGGTTCCAGCGTACCTAATGTTTTGAATTGCTGTGTGATTTGTCCGTTTTTTCCAA